>JBLHKB010000319.1:0-8185 GCA_047619315.1 Polyangiales bacterium | reverse complement strand
TGGTGATGGCTTCGTCGTAGGCGTTCGTGTGAAGGGAGTTGCAGTTGTCGTAGATCGCGTAGAGCGCCTGAAGCGTTGTGCGGATATCGTTGAAGGCAATTTCCTGCGCGTGGAGCGAACGACCACTGGTTTGAATGTGATATTTCAGCTTCTGTGCCCGGCTGCTCCCGCCGTATTTGTTCTTGATGGCCTTGGCCCAAATACGCCGAGCGACGCGCCCGATGACGCTGTATTCCGCGTCCGTCCCGTTGCTGAAGAAGAAAGAGAAGTTCGGCGCGAAGTCGTCGATGCTCATGCCTCGTGAGAGGTAGTACTCGACGAAGGTAAAGCCGTTCGCCAGCGTAAACGCGAGCTGTGTGATGGGGTTCGCGCCCGCTTCGGCGATATGGTAGCCGCTGATCGAAACGGAGTAGAAGTTTCGGATTTTGTGGTCGACGAAGTACTGCTGGATGTCGCCCATCATTCGCAGCGCAAACTCCGTCGAGAAGATGCACGTATTCTGTGCCTGGTCTTCTTTTAGAATGTCCGCCTGAACGGTTCCGCGAACAGCGCTCAGAGTGTCCGACTTGATGCGTCCATACGTCTCCGCGTCGAGGAGCTCATCGCCACTCGCACCGAGCAGCAGGAGGCCGAGGCCATCATTCCCCTCGGGCAGTTCACCCTGGTACGTAGGCGCCGGCGTTCCGAGCTTCTTGTACTTCTCTTCGATAAACCGGCGTGCCTCGTCGGCTCGCCCCTCGGCATGCAGGTGCTTTTCACAGGCCTGGTCGATAGCGGCGTTCAGAAAAAAGGAGAGCAGCATGGGCGCGGGACCGTTGATGGTCATCGAGACGCTCGTGCTGGGGTGCGCGAGGTCGAAGCCCGAGTAGAGCTTCTTAGCGTCGTCGACGGTGCAAACGCTCACGCCGGAGTTACCAACTTTGCCGTAGATATCTGGCCGGATATCCGGGTCTTCACCGTAAAGCGTCACAGAATCGAAGGCCGTCGAGAGGCGGCGAGCTGGCATATCGCGGCTCACGTAGTGGAAGCGGCGGTTGGTCCGCTCGGGTCCGCCTTCGCCCGCAAACATGCGCGCGGGGTCTTCGCCTTGTCGCTTGAGCGGGAAGACGCCAGCGGCGAAGGGGAAAGCGCCAGGTACGTTCTCCGTAAGCTGCCAGCGCAGGACGTCACCCCAGTCACGGCTCTTGGGCAGCGCCACCCGAGGCACCTTGAGGTGGGAGAGAGTTTCGACCTTAAGGTCTTGGGTAAAGGTCTTGCCACGTACCTGGTAGGCGTACTGGTCCGCGCCGTATCGTTCGACAACGGCGGGCCATCCCACGAGGAGATTCCGACAGTTCGCGTCGAGGCGCTCCCGCAGCGCGGAGTAGCGTTTGGAGAGCGTCACGACAACATCGTCACCGGCAGCATCGGTGATCTCCGGAGCCACCCCAGCGAGGTCTTCGCCGCCCAGCTCCGTGATGGTGCCCGCGAGTTGATAAAGACGAGAGGCGATGGCGCACTGCGCGTCGACGAAGGCATTGTAGCGCTCCGACTCTTCGACGATCTCTGCCAGGTATCGGATGCGCTCCGGCGGCACGATGGCTGGCTTTTGAGAGCGAGCCTCCGTCAGCTCAAAGGACGTGTCTAAGTTCGCCCCAGTTTTGGCCGCGATGGTCTGGACGAGGCAGCGATAGAGATGGTTCGTCCCCGGGTCGCTAAACTGCGACGCGATGGTGCCGAAAATCGGAAGCTCATCGTCGGTGGCCTCCCAAAGCTGATGATTGCGTTTGTACTGCTTGCGCACGTCCCGAAGCGCATCGAGGGAGCCTCGCTTGTCGAACTTATTGATGGCGATGACATCGGCGAAGTCGAGCATATCGATCTTCTCGAGCTGCGTTGCTGCACCGTAATCCGCCGTCATCACGTAGAGCGAAGCATCGGAGTGCTCGACGATCTCCGTGTCCGACTGGCCGATTCCGCTCGTCTCGACGATGACCAAATCGAAGCCCGCCGCTTGGCAGATGGCCACGGCGTCACCGACGTGCTTTGAAAGGGCCAAGTTCGACTGCCGCGTTGCCAGGGAGCGCATGTACACGCGCGGGTCATCGATGGCGTTCATGCGAATGCGGTCACCGAGGAGCGCGCCGCCACTTCGCCTTTTGCTCGGGTCGACGGATAGAATCGCGATGCGCTTGTCGTCGAAGTCGGACAAGAATCGACGCACGAGTTCGTCGACGAGGGACGACTTACCTGCGCCGCCCGTCCCAGTGATGCCGAGGACTGGAGCGGTCTGTGTGCTGGCTTTCGCGGCAATTCGAACCTGCTCACCTTCGGCGGCGTGGTTCTCGCAAAGTGTAATCAAGCGCCCGAGCGTGCGAGGATCGGCGTTGTCGAGGTTGGCGATGAGAGCGCCCGTTTCAGACGCTTCGACGGTCGCGAAGTCACAGCCCTTGAGGACTTCGTTGATCATCCCCTGAAGACCGAGCGCGCGTCCGTCATCAGGCGAGAAGATCTTCGCGACACCGTATGCTTGAAGCTCCGCGATCTCCGTCGGCAGAATGGTACCGCCACCGCCACCAAAGATCTTGGCCGGCGAGCCGGCCTCTTTGAGGAGATCGACCATGTACTTCAGGTACTCAACGTGGCCACCCTGGTACGACGTCATAGCGATGCCTTGAGCATCCTCTTGGACGGCGCAGTTCACGATCTCGGCGACACTGCGATTGTGCCCAAGATGAATCACCTCAGCGCCGCTCGCCTGGAGGATGCGCCTCATGATGTTGATCGCCGCATCGTGCCCATCAAAGAGGCTTGCGGAAGTCACAATCCGAATGGGGCGTGTGGCTTTGTAGGCTTCGAGCTTCGGCGGCAAGTTCATCGCGGCTGACATACCGCGATTTGCCCATGCACGCCCGCGCTCCTCAAGCCCCCGAAGAGTGATTTTGACTCCGTGGCTTGGATGCCCCTACGTGTGCTCGGATTCGATTTCGCCCAAGGACGTGTCAGCCCCTTCGAGAGAGCGTGAAGACGAGATCCTTCGCCGGCGCCCCTTCATGGCGTCAAAAACCACTCTATCGGGGCGCTAGTTGCCCTGAGCCCACTTAAAGGCCATGACGGCACCGATGGATGTCTTCGCAGTGGTCAAGATCGCGCGTCTCTTATGGATGTACGCAGCCGGTCCTCTTCTCTTGGTCGCTGCGGTCGTTCTCACAGTTAGGTTGAAAGCTCCGCAATTTCGGAAGCTTGGCGCCGGATTTCGAGCACTGAAGAGCCGCGGTGAAGGCGACGGGATGACCTCCCCTGGACTCACCGCCGCCCTCGCAAGCGCCGGCCAGATCGGCGCAGCGGCCGCCGTTGGTGCCGGCACGGGCATCGCTCTCGGTGGACCAGGCGTGATTCCTTATCTCTGGATCTTCTGCCTTGTGATGGCCCCGCTTCGCTACGCCGAGACCCTCTTTGCAGGAACCGATGCACCCGGTGGCGGAGACGCCAGCGAGAGCGGCTCCATGCCTCGGCGCCTTCTTCGCCTAGGAGGTCGATGGCGCATCGCCGGCATGCTGCTCGCGCTCTGTACCCTCGTCGCGACGTTTGCCTACGGCGGCGTGATGCAGTCCATCGCCCTCGCCGACGCAACGGAACCCCTCTTGCCTGGTAGCGCCACCGTGCTTGTTCTCGGTGCAGCAGGCGTTGGCGGCCTCCTCGCCGCTCTCGGCAAACGAACTCTCAGCATCGCGGGATGGCTTGGGGTGTTGGGGCTCACGGTTCTTCTCGTCGCATGCATCTGGGCCATCGGGTCTGCGCCGGGTGCTGCGTTCGCTGCTCTCGGGAGCGCATTTGGTGCCGCCTTCGACGGATCGCCTCGCTACGAGGCCTTCGGCGGCGCTCTTGCGGGCGAGGTCACTTTCGCGGCGCTACTCCACATTCTTCCCGCAACGGCGGCGCCCACTGGCATTGACGGCGCGCTCCAGTCGACGTCGACTGGCGGCGTCCGCGCGCAAGCCGCGGCTTCGCTCCTTGGCCCCGTGGGCGTCGCGGTACTCGGAACACTTCTCTGCATGGCCATGGTGGGCACCGGTGCCTACGGAACAAGTGTTGAGACGCGCCTTCCTATTCCCGAAGCCATGGTGCTCAAGGTGCCCGCTTCGAGCTCCGCGGAACGCTTCGAAGAAGACCGCTGGTTTAGCGGCTACATGCGCATTCGCGCAGGCCAAGCGCGGAATCCCGCGATCACATACAACACGACCCGTGGCAGCATCGAAGACTCCGTACTTCTGTACAACGGGCGAGCGGCGGACATCGCTCTTCACGTTGAAGACGGGCGCGCGTTTCGTATTCTCCGCAACACCACAGAGTCCACACTGAGCGAGGTCGGGCCAAGCAACCTTTGGCGCGTCGAAGTTCAGGGGCAGATGCCGCCCCGTGGCGGCGCGCTGCTCATCGCGACGGCGGACACCTCCGGCGGGGATCTTGCTGCACGCATTCTCCTGGTTGCCCTCCTCGCACTCGGCGCGGCGGCGTTTGCGCTCTTTGGCCTCGGCGCCTCTCGCTCCCTTCCGAAATCGGTGCCAGCTCCGCTTCGTGCGCTCCTCTGTTTCGTGCCCCTCGCCGGCGCGACGGTGGCCTTGGTCACTCCCTTTCTTGGCCTTGGCGCCCTTGCCTCCATCGCAGCTGCGGTCTTTGTGGCGCTAGCGAGCCTCGTCTTACTTCTTCGAAGCGGTGAGATCGCAGCTCTCGACCGCTAGCGGAGTAAGTCCGCAATAACGCGCGTTATTTCGGACTCACGACACTCAAGGCGTGTGAATCCCCTTCTCTGTGTTTGCGGAAGCCAAATCGGGCTGTTAGGACGCGCCGGCTATGCGAATCGTTGGAATCATCGGGGGAAGCGGCCTCTACGAGATGGAGGGGCTTGAAGACGTCAAGACCCATGAGGTCGAGACGACGTACGGTGTGCCTTCCGATGCCATCGTCTCGGGCACCATCGGTGACACACGGCTGCTCTTCTTGCCGCGCCACGGGCGAGGGCACCGCATCCCGCCGCACCAGATCAACTATCGCGCAAACATTCTCGCGCTAAAGATGCTCGGCGCAGAGCAGCTCATCAGCGTTTCCGCTGTGGGCTCCATGAAAGAGACCATCGCGCCTGGTGATATGGTGATCGTCGATCAGTTCATCGACCGAACGCGTGGCCGCTCCAGCACCTTCTTCGAAGATATTGGCGTCGTCGCTCATGTCGAGTTCGCCGAGCCTGTCGATGCAGCCTTGGCAAACGCGCTGCACAAGTCTGCTCAAGAGGTAGGCGTCAAAGTGCACAAAGGCGGAACCTACGTGTGCATTGAAGGCCCACAGTTTTCCACGCGTGCCGAATCAAACCTCTACCGGTCATGGAACGTGGACGTCATTGGAATGACGAACCTTCCCGAAGCTCGCCTCGCCCGCGAAGCAGAGCTTCCCTACGCCACGCTCGCCCTGGCCACCGACTACGACTGTTGGCACACGGGCCACGAGTCGGTAACGGTAGAAGCCGTGATGGCGGTCATGGCAAAGAACATCGCTGGCGCCCGCGATATCGTTCGCGCGACGGCTGCTCGCTTGCCGGACCCCGCACAAAGTCCCGCTTCGTCAGCGATGCAACACGGCATCATGACCGCGCGGGATCAGATTTCCCCTGAAGCACACACAAAGCTTGCGCCCCTTGTTGGCCGTTACTTGGAGAGTTGAATGTCCTCGATGCTCGTTGTTGGTTCTGTTGCGTTTGACACGCTCCACAACTCCCTAGGTACCCACGAAAAGGTCGTGGGCGGGAGCGCCACCTACGCCTCCGTGTCCGGCAGCTTTTACACCGACGTTCAGCTCGTTGGCGTCGTCGGACAAGACTTTCCCGACAGCGCCATCCAGATGCTGCGGGACCGGAAGGTCGAACTTGAAGGTCTCGAAGTCGCCGAAGGTAAGACCTTCCATTGGGAAGGCCGCTACACGGATGACCTGACGAGCCGCGAAACGCTTCGCACTGACTTAAACGTCTTCGCGGACTTCGAGCCAAAGATCCCCGAGCGTTTCAAAGACACGCCCTACGTCATGCTCGGCAACATTCACCCGGCGCTTCAGCTAAGCGTTCTCGACCAGGTGAACTCCCCGAAGCTTGTCGTCGCCGACACCATGAACTTCTGGATCGATGGTGAACTCGAGCTGCTCAAGCAACTCATGAAGCGCGTCGACGTCCTCGTCATCAACGAGGAAGAAGCTCGTCAGCTCTCCGGCAAACATCACATGGTGCAGGTCCTCGAACAGCTCGTGAAGATGGGCCCCAAGACCCTCGTTGTGAAACAGGGTGAATACGGCGCGATCCTCTTCACCGAAGACGACCTCTTCAGCGCCCCGGCCCTTCCCCTCACCGCCATCGACCCTACCGGCGCCGGCGACACCTTTGCTGGCGGCTTCCTTGGCTACATCGCGAAGCAAGGCAACCATGACGCCGCGACGCTTCGCTCCGCCGTCATCCACGGCTCGACGATGGCGTCGTTCTGCTGCGAGGGCATCGGCTGTGAAAAGCTGCTGCCCCTGACCCAAGCAGATATCGACGGCCGCATTGGCCAATTCCGCCGCCTCGTCGACTTTTCCTAGGAGATCGCCTTCGCCGATCGGCGTCGATTTGACAAAGCTCGCCCTCCGGCGGGCTTTTTCGCGTGTTTCCTATCGCAAACGGTTGTCCGAAGCACCGGGTCTTCGCTATTGTGGGGGACGGCCTGCGCAGTCGCGCGGCATTGGCTTGTAGGAGCGCTCGATGAACTACCCCTGGGACCCCAAGAATAAGACCTTAGGTCTTACCACCGCCAGCTGGCGGACCCTTCAAGTCGGCGCGATGTTCGCGCTCATGGCTTGCGGAGGCGGTGGCTGCGGCTGTGGCGAGTCCTGTGGCGTCGCGCCCATTCCTGGCGGGTTCCCAATCGCGGAGCGCATCGAGAACTCGGTACAGGTTCGTCTGACGGATCGTGGCATCGGGTTTCTGGAAGACAACATCGGCACCATCGTTGAGGGCGCCCTTCCAGGGGGGCTCGAGTTTTCCGTGCCTCGGACGACACAGAGCTTCGCTGGAACGTTGACGATCTGCGACGACGAAGACTGCATCCTCCGTGCAGAGATCGTCGACGCGGTGATTACGCCGACGGATGGGAATGCTCTCGACCTCGACATCGACATCCGACTCCAGAGTTACGACACGGCGGGTAACCGGCGAGGACTGCCCATCGACTACTGGGCATGCAACGGAAACATCGATGTTGATAGTGACGGCGGGGACCGCTCCTTCGTTCCGATTCAAGCGCGCTTGCGGCTCTCCGAAGAGACACAGGCCGCACGACGTGGATACACAAGAATCCTTGTCGAGAGTGCGGGCCTAGGACCTGGCGGAATCGAGAACGACGATATTCGCGTCTCAGGCTGCTTCCTCTCCGGTCTACTGAACCTCGCTCGCGGGCTTATTGTCGACCAAATCGAAGAACAGGTTGGTGGTCTTCTTCAGAGCGCTCTCGACGAGCAGCTCTGCACCACTCAAGGCGAGTACGGCTGCCCCAACGGCACCACCGCCGACGGCGCTGGCCCAGAGGCTGTCTGTCAGTACGCTGACGGAACGTGCGTTCCAACGCTCCTTGGCACTGACGGTCAGGGCGACCTCGGCGAAGCCTTCCTGGGCTCCATTTCGCCTGGCACCCACGCGCCAGGTCAGTTCCTCGTCGCCGCCGGCGGTGACGGAGAAGCCGTCAACGACGGCATGAGCGTGTTCATGTACGGCGGGTTCCTCGGAACCACGCGTGACTTTGTAACGACACCGGTCAACAACCCGTGCGTCCCAGCGATGCCCGCGCCTCCCCTCCCGACGGTCCCACGCGTTGCGACCTTCCGTGGCAACTCCGTCCCGGGTCTCGCGACGGCACCGCATATGGGCATCGGCATCAGCGAGTCCTACCTCAACCACGCCGGCTACGGCATGTACGACAGCGGTCTCCTCTGCATCGGCGCCGGTACCAACCTCGCGCAGCAGCTCTCGACGAGCTTGTTCAGCGCACTCATCTCCTCCCTCGCGGAGGTTGCGTTCCCGAACAACAACGCGCCCATCAGCATAGCGTTGCGTCCGCAGAACCCCCCGGTATTCGAGATCGGCGAAGGCACGGAAGAGGACCCCGTTCTCAACATCTCCCTGCCTGACCTA
>JBLHKB010000318.1:0-8211 GCA_047619315.1 Polyangiales bacterium | reverse complement strand
GAAGTGCGAGACGTTTCATACTGTGTTCCGTGCGCGTCTGATGGACGAGAGAGCCTCGGGAAGGACCCTGTTGCTGATACGCACCCACGCCTACGATCTTCCCCTGGCCCGAGCAAGCCTGCGCGAACTGCGGAAATCTCCACGGATCGGAAGGCGAGCGAGTCGTTAGTAGGAAGCTGCGGCGAGAATACGAGTCAAGTTCGCCTGCTCCCAAACTTCCGAGGCCGCATGAGCCGGGAAGAGTCGCTCGCGTCGCCGAAACTCCGGCGTGTGAAAGCTCGTGCGTTTGCTCCCACGTATCGGCGGCAGCACGTGATGAAGCATCTCGTGAAAAATCACGGCCTCAACATAGAACGCCGGCACCCAATCGTTGTCGAGGACAGGATGAATACGGATGAGCTGCTCGGCGAGTGTGTAGGTACCGAGGCGAATCGAGCGCTGCTTGGCGCGCGTTGAGCGTCGCCCCCAGGTGATACGCACGCTTTCCATTTCGCCGGGAAAGTGCTGCTGCTCAATGGCCGCGAACATGAGACCTAGGTCGTGTTGCGTGCCCCTTTTACGAATCGAGATCCGTCGTTGGCGGTGACGGATCGTGCTTCGCTTGGCGTCGATGAAACCGTCGATGACCCGTCCGGCTCGCCGGTCGCGCTTCGACAAGTAGCCATGAAGCGCGGCGACGACATCTTCGGGAGCGTCGAGGAACATTCTGTGGAGCCGAAGCTCTAGGCGCCCTTGTTTGCGCCCGCCTGACACCATGGTGCGACGGTTGTCCGTGACGGTGAGGCGAACCGCTTCACCGAAGCGCGCGGCGAGCGCCGCGGTGAGCTCCTCCGCCGAACGCTGAATCTCTTTGCTGACGCCGGGCGCTGCCTGAACAACCACCGCGGCTCGAGGAACCACAGCTTGTCGAATTGCAGCTGGAGACACCGCAACTGGAGACACTCCAGCCTGAGCGAGGACCGCAGGCTGCTGTTCTTCGACCCGCGCGAGCGTCCGTTGTGGAGCGGCGGGTCGGCGCGGTGAGAGTCGCTGCCGCAACTCGGAAACGAAACGCCCAAAAGGCAGTGCGAGCTGCTCCGTCACGCCTATGTCGTAGCAGGTGCCGCCTACGATTGCATCATTCCTGCTGCGACTCGGCCTCCGAAAGCCAGCGTGATGCCGAGCGCGAGAGCCTCGGATCCATGCATGACGGGAGCGGCGCCGTGGACTTCGTCGACCAAAATAAAAGAGGCTTCGTGGTGCTCATGGCTCGCTCTAGAAAAGAGGCAGCCACCTTTGCGCTGTACGTGGTGTCGAGTTCGATCCCTTCGTGATCCCGAAACAGAGCCAGCGCTCGACGGCCCTCCTCCGTGGCGCGCCCATAGCCAGGACCCAAATGTGCGCCGTCGACCACCAAATGCGCCGAGAGCTCCTCGCGACTGCAGCGCCAGTCCTCGTCGCTTCTTGCCGTAAGCTCGAGTGCGGCGCGAAACGCGAGGTCGACGATGCGTCGTTTGGATGTGATCGGCCACGGCGTGACACGAACGGCCACAAGCGTTGGCGTCCGTTTGAGGAGTCCGCGGCGAGTCGCAAGTACAAGGCCACAAAGAAGCCCTGCGGCAGTACAGGTAGAACCCGCCCCCACGAAAATTTCCGAGGGGCAGGGCAAATCCCCCGCTTCGACCTGGAGGGCCAGTTCGATGCCCGCCGAGATATACGCCAGCGCGCCACGAGGTGTCGCGCCTCCCGGGACCATCCAATAGACCGACTCACCTCGAAGCCAAAGTGAGGCGTGACGTGCGGCGGCTGCAAAGGGAAGGGCGGACCAGTGGGGCGCCACGAAGGCTTCTGAGTGACTCGCGAGGACCTTCAGGTTTGAAGCGGCGGTGGGGCTTGCGGGCTGCGGGTAGATTGTTGTGCCCGCTCGAAGACCGACGCGCGGTGCGTGGAGCGCCGTCGCGACGCCGTGGTTGGTTCCAAAAGCGCCCGTCGCTTCAATGTGCGTTGCGCCGGCTTCGAGGGCTTCGCCAAAGAGAAACTCCAGACACCGGACTTTGTTTCCTCCGTAAATAGCCGAGCTAAGGTCATCGCGTTTTACGTAGAGGTCGGCAAGAGAGCTCGTCGCCGACTTGAGAGCCGATGCAGTGGTGACGGGCGTTGGCCACGTCCCGAGTGCGACAGCCGGCGTTCGGAGGCTCGGCGCAAAATCGAAAATAGGCAGCTCCCGACAAAACAACGCCATCCCCCTAAGCCTAGTGTGCGATTCACAAATCGAGAAGGGTCTACGAAGGAGGTTTTAAAAACCGGCATCTTCTCTTCCGGCGCGCCTTTTCCATTCGCGTCCAACTCTCTGGCAGGGACGCCGCGGCCTCTATCCCGCGCTTCGCCCCGCCCCCGCACGCGCGAAGCCGCGCAATCGACGACGCCGACTAGCCTTCTTGGGTGGGGAGCTGGTCGTCGACTTCGACTTCCACACCCGCCATCTGAAGAAGTCGCAGAGCATTCGACGTTCGGACGACGCCATCGCGAAGCTTGTAGTCAAAGAACATCTCGTCGTCCCTCATTACATCGGTGAAGTGCACGTTTTCGATGCGTCCAGGGTGTTCGCTTTCCATCTTTGAGAGAGCGATATCGTGTGTGGCGGTCAGACCGCTCGCCCCACGATCAAGCAAGTGCATCAGCACCGCCCTGGCACCCAAGTGGCGAGCACGCGCATTTGTGCCGCGTAGAAGCTCGTCCAACAGAAAGAACACAGGCGGCTCATTTTCAGCGCCGCCCACAACGGAGCGGAGCTTTGCTAGCTCCGCATGGAAGTAGCTTGCGCCTTGCTGAAGGGAGTCGTCGACCCGCATCGACGCGCGCAGTCGTAGTGAGCTCAACCGGAGCTTGTCCGCCACGACGGGTCCGCCCGCAAAGGCGAGAGCAATGTTGAGTCCGACGCTACGGAGCAGCGTCGATTTGCCGGCCATATTGCTGCCAGTGACAATCAGGGCGGAACCCACGCCCGGAAGACGAACATCGTTGGTGATGCGATTCTCTGCCGGGAGAAGAGGGTGGGCCAAGCCTTCCGCCATGAACGCGACGGGCTCATCGCAAATGTCCGGGAATGTGGCGGAGGGATCGCCGTGATGGAGCGTCGCGAGACTCGCCAGAGCTTCAAGTTCGCCCAGAGCGTCGAAGGCCTCTTCCAGACCTTGTCCAACGTCGCTATTCCAGCGCTCGAGTTGCAGCAGGATGTGCAGGTCCCAAAGCACCATCACGTTGACGAAGAAGTGAACCGGAAACTGGGTGTAGAACTCTGCCAGCCCTGCCCATCGGTCGAGCCGTGCCATGTATTCACTCGGCGCTCGGCCTCCGGCGTGCACGCGCTTCTGAATGTCTACGAGGAGGGGCGCGGAGAATGTCTGCTTCTCGACGGCGACCAGCATTCGCTTAAGTGCTTCCACGTAGCCGCGTCGGGCCGCCACCATTTGAAAGACATCGATCACTTGGCCAGCGAAGCCGAAAGCCACCACCGCTTGCAAGCCGAGGAGGGCCACCGACACGAAGGGAGTGAGCATGCCCAGCTGGGAGAGAACGAAGGTGACGATGAAGGCGGTGGGCAAGACGAAGATTGCGGGCACCAAGAGGCTGCCGCGAACCAGATCCTTCCGCCCAGTGAACGCGAGGAAGGGTCCTGGATCCAGACGCTCTTTGCCCGCAGCGCGAGCGCCGAACGCTTCGAGTGATTCACGAAAGTCAGCGGCTGCGGACAGCTCGATGACCGCCTCCTGTCGCTGTCGAACGTCTTCTGGTTTTGCTGCGACGGAGAGCCAGAGGCTCAACGTGTGTTCGCCACTCACTGTGTGTGTGACATCGATGCGCTGACACAGAGAGTTCTCACCGACCAGATCGATGTCGTGCGCGTAAGGATGTCCGGGCGGAACACGACCCGCTGCTGGAAGCTCTGTAAAGCGTCCGGTCAGGCGCAGTACATGACGTGCATGCACGTCGGCTCGCCGCTCCTTCTCTTCGCGTGCTGTCTCGACGCGCGAGTGCACAAAAATCAAGAAGACGAACACGAGAATGCAGAGCGAGCCGGCGATTATGAGGGGCCAGCTTTCTTGACTGAACCCAGCGCTGCCAAGAATTGCGATGGCCAGGAACGCGACGAGTCTGGCGAGTGAGACTTTTGAGCCTTTGGATTCGAGCACCGCGGCCTCCGCGCGAAACGCCTTCTCGCGTGTTTCATGTGCCGCGATGACACTCGAGGCCGTGCTCTCCGTTTGGGGTGCCGCCGGGGGCGTAGGTTGGCTCTCAGAGTCACTCATGGCGCGTCTATACTCTGTTTTCGTCTGAATCGCTGGATCTCAAGTGGCGTCTGCTTTTTCCCCTTCAATATTTGTGAACCTCGCACTAGACACATCGCATGCACACATCTGTTGTGACCGGCGCGAGCGCTGGGATTGGTTTTGAGACTGCAAAAGCGCTCGCGATGCGGGGGCACCGGCTCTTGCTGGTGGGGAGAAACCCAGAACGTACGGAGGCCTCGAAGGCCGCGATCATCGCGAACACAGGCAATGTCCATGTTCAGAGCTTTCTCTCTGACTTCTCAAGTCTTGAGAGTGTTCGTGCGCTGGCCGCCGCTTTACGCGAGGCGAGCCCTCGCATCGATACCCTCGTCAACAACGCTGGGCTTTGGCATCAGGACCGAAAGGTATCGAAAGACGGATTCGAGGACACTTACGCCGTCAATCACCTGGCGCCGTTTCTGCTCACGCACCTTCTGATTCCCTCGCTCGTACACGAGGATCATGCTCGCATCGTTTTCGTATCGTCGCGATTGCACGAAGAGGCCGGAGCTTTCGACTTTGAAGACCTCTCCGTCGAAACGAAGCCCTATGTGGGGCTTGATGTGTACGCGCGCACCAAGCTAGCGAATGTGCTGACGGCGAATGAGTTCGCACGTCGTCTCGCGAAGACACAGCCTCAAATCACTTCGAGCAGTGTGCACCCAGGCGCTGTTCAGACAAGTATCGTTCGGGACAACCCGTTCCTCAAAATCGGCATCAAGTTCGCGGGTCCGTTCTTACGCAGCGCAAAGGAAGGGGCGGCGACCAGTATCTATGCCGCGACACACTCGGCCCTACAGCGGGTGAGCGGCGCTTACTATTCGGACGTGCGGCAGGTTCCTCCGTCGCCTCACGCGAGGGATGCAGGCGCCGCACAGCGTCTGTGGGACCTCTCGCTAGAGCAGACCGGACTCACGGCGCGCGACGTGCACGAATCTGTTAGCGTGGCGCCATGAGCGAACAGTCCATCGACAACGACGCATTCAAACGAGCGCTCCGCCATTGGGCGAGCGGCGTTACCGTAGTCACCGCCGCCGCCGATGGCGAAATTCACGGCATGACAGTTTCCGCTTTCTCGAGCGTGTCCGCTGATCCGCCGCTGGTCCTGGTGTGCGCAAACCGCACATCGAAGACGAATGATTTCATTCGCGCCGGCAACGCTTTTGCGGTGAACATTCTCGAAGCCAGCCAGTCCGACATCAGCACGCGTTTCGCCATGGCCAAGGCAGAGACGCGCTTCGCAGACACGGATTGGTCTCCAGGCATTTCGGGCCTTCCGCTCATCAAGGGCGCGCTGGCGCATTTGGAGTGCGACGTCCAATCGAGCCATGAAGCGGGCAGCCACACTATCTTTATTGGCCTCGTCAAACGCTGCACGGTCTTCAGCGGCAAGGCACTTTGCTACTACAACGGCGGCTACACAGAACTCGAGTAGGACTTCTTTGGTCGACCCTCGCGCCATCGAGCCGTAAACTCTCCGGCATGCGCCCCATCATACTGCTCCTCGTTGCTGCGCTTGCCTGCGGCGACGATGACGCAAGTGACGCATCGACCCTCGACGCGGCGATCCCAGACGTTCCCAACTTCGATGCGGACAACTTGGATACCGGTGCCGCGGACGTGTTGGAGTCTGATGGAGGCTCCTCCGACGGCGCTACGGCAGACGTCCCGTTGGCCCAGGATGCCGGCAGAGATGTGCCGCCTGCGCTTCCGGGCGTTCTCTACGTGAACGTCGGCGGGAGTTCACGACTTGCTGTCGTGGACGTCGCGACGGACGGCAGCATGGTCGAGCGCGAAGGGGAGCGGCTCGAGCTTCCCCGCTCTCCAGGCGCGATGACTTTCGACGCGGCCCGTCGCCGCTTTTTCGTCGGCGGTGCGATGCGTGTCTTCACCGTGGAGATCGACGCCGCCGGTGCGCCCACGCTGGGCGGCATGACAACGCTCCCCGCTCAGCCCGTGTATCTCTCGCTTGTGGGTGACACGCTCATCAGCGCCTACTTTGGCGCAGACCTCTTGGTCTCCCACGACGTGTCTGGAGCTCCCCCTTACCGCGAGATCGATTCCGTCGACGTTCCCGAAGAGCCTCACGCTGCGCGGCCCATCGGGCGACGCCTATACGTGCCTCACCGCAATGGTGCGCGTGTCTCGTGGGTCAACGTTGCAGCAGACGGAACGTTTGGCGAGCTCGAAGGCGTGGACAGTGACGAGAGCGTCGGCCCGCGTCACATCGCTTTTCATCCCAGCGGTGCGTTCGCGTATATCGTGAACGAGTTTGCCGACACGGTGAGTGCCTATCGTGTGGAGGCGGGAGCGCTCGTTCCATTTGGGGAGGCGACAACAACTCTCCCGGAAGGCTTCGATGGCGATGACAACACCGGCGCGGATATCCATGTTCATCCCAGCGGCGATTTTCTCTACACCAGCAATCGCGGCCACGACTCCATCGCGATCTTGGACATCGGGGCTGACGGTCAAGTGAGCCACCGTGAGACCGTTCCGACAGAAGCCCGCCCCCGGGAGTTTGAATTGAGCGCCGCGGGTCATCTTTTGTTTGGATTGGGTCAGGACACCGGCGCAGTCCAAAGTTATGTGGTCGGGGCTGATGGCTCTCTGACGCCAAGCGAGCGTTTGGTTCTTGGCGAAGATCTGCGCTGGGGCATCTTCCTCTCCGAATAGCAGTCCGCGTTTGACATCCCTCGCACTGGAGGCCAACGATCACTATGGCTCGTGAAGAAGAAAGCACAGGCGAAGAGCGGCGTGCTGCACGCCGTCGCAACACGCGACAGCGCATCCTCGACACCACGTTGGATATCCTCGTTCGAGACGGTTACGAAGGTTTCACGATTGCACGGCTTGCGTCCGAACTCGACTATGCCGTGGGTGCTCTCTATCGCTACTTCAAGGGCAAGGACGCCATCGTTGCTGCGCTTCAGCATCAAATCGTGACGCGCCTCGAAGCAGAGCTGGACGCGGTGCTTCGCGTATTGCCGGACGACTCGAAGCAGCACGCACTGCAGCGCTTGTTCGTTGCCGGCATTGTCTACGAGTCCCTGACATGGCGACGCCCCACGGAACACCAGGTGTTGGCCCATTCTCTTGGCGATCCGCGCCCGCAGCTCAAGAAAGAGGAAGTCGAAAGTGTCCTGTCGGCCCTCGAATCACTGTTGGGCCGACTGGCCGAAGTGATCGCCTCCGCTACAAAGTTGGGTGCGCTTGGCCCAGGTGATGCCCGTCACCAAGCGCTCATCTTCTGGGGCAGCACCTACGGCATCATGGCGCTTCGTAAGCTCGAGCGTATGCGTCCTGATTTTGCAGATACCAAGCTCGTGAAGAGCCTCCACACCGCGCTCGTCATCGGGTGGGGCGCAGCGCCGACGGACGCTGAGAGAGCCTTTGACGAAGCTGCGACGCTCGTTCGAGACACGTTCAGCGCTGAGAGCTAGCCGCTGGAAATCACCGCGCCCAGTTAGGCTCGCGCGAAACGAGCCGCGCCGAGCCAACGCCGACTCAAGTTGAGCGCCGCGCACAACCCTTCGCTCCAGCGTTGCTCAAACGGTACATCGAAAACGAGAGCTGGATTGACGTCGAGACGAAGCCAGAGTCCGGCGGCGATCTCGGCGTTGAGTTCGCTGCCTTCCCACGTGGTGTGCCCACGACAAAGCAGACTCCGAGGCGCCGGTCGCCGTTGAAGGACTTCCGCCGCTGCTTCGGGTGAAGCGGTCACATGCAATGAGGGTGCGAGCACGCAACTGTCGTCCGGTTGGCCCTCGTCAGGCCCGTCGAAGAGAAGCCATGCAGAATCACCACGGACGGGCCCGCCTTTCGCCACCTGTCCATCCAGCCGCAACGTTCGTGGGTCGATCTCTAGCCCGACGGCGCGAAGCGCTTCGCTCATCGTGAG
>JBLHKB010000317.1:0-8218 GCA_047619315.1 Polyangiales bacterium | reverse complement strand
GTAGCCCATTGTCGTCACCGAGAGGTTTCCACCACTCGTAATGTTGATGACCTTCGGGTCAGGCATAAAGCCTGCCGAGATGGCGTGCGTCCCGAAATGGGCATTGCTTCCACCGATGCTGAGCGTCGACTGAGCGACGGAGTTTCCGTGGAGCCCGACAACGAGGAGTGCACCGAGTACACCAAGAACCAACTGTATTTTACTGATTTTCTTCACTTGTGAACCTCCCAAGATTCGATAGTGCCTTGCGGCGAAATATGTGTGCGTCAGCAGAGGAACGAAGAATTATCACCGATATTCAAACGACGGGGAAAAAAACACTGCTGAACGTGTAGTGATTATCGCTACGCCCCGTATCTACGGCGGCCTGGGCATTTTCTTTCCTGCTTTGAGAGGCTATGACGTCGATCTTGCTCGTCGCCACACACATCATCTTACTTGCGTGCACGTTGGTGCTCCCAGTCCTTCTCGCCCGCACAGCGGCCAAGCGATTGAAACAGGAGCGGGCGCTCATCGCGATGGGTCTTCTCGCGTTCGTCGCGGCGGAGCTTCTTCGGCTGGTGCTCGAGTCCCTGAGCTACCGTGGGTTCGAAACCGGTGTCCTGCCTCTACCAAGCCAAGAGGCTGCCCCTCTTTTGCGCGTACTCCTCGGCGGGTTCGTGTTGGCGCTCACCATGGAGGGCACTCGCTTTGTCTTTTTTCGGCGGCAGATCCCCGATCACCGAGATGCCCGTGGAGCCGCTGTCTTCGGTGCCGGAATCGCCGCATCCGCCCTCGCCCTCTTTGCGCTCCTCGAACTTGGAATCGCCGCGGCGGCCTGGGTTTGGCCAGAGAGCGATATGCTTGCCATCGAAAACGCCGGCCTGTCCGAGCGAATGGCTCGCAAACTCGGCCTCGCGATTTTTGCCTGGTGGGAGCGTACCCCCACGGAGGTGCTGGTCCTGTGCGCGGAGAAAATCGTGTTCTTCGTGTTCCAGGTCGCGTTGACTATTTGCGTCGCACGCAGCGCAGCGCCCAAAGAGCAAGGCGGCCAGAAGCGCTGGTGGTTCTATGCTTTTGTCGTGCACTTTGCAGCCGCCACGGCGTCGGCCCACACGCCTGTGTACGGTAGTTTGTTCTACGGCGCGGGGACTGTGCTTTGCGTGCCGGTGTTTTGGCGTTGGTCGAGGAAGTTGGCGAAGCCGGCCAAGAGCGCCTTGTAGAAGAGGTTGCCGATGACTTCGTAGCCAGCCGGCGTCGCATGACGTAGGTCGCTCATGGCGAGGCGTGGTCGTGCCCGCAACCATTCGCCCATCGAGCCTTCGCCGCCCATCGCGCGCCAGGTGTTGAAGAACGCGCAGCCCTTTTCGGCGGCGGCGGCACGCTGTGCGGCGACGATGTCGTTCATCGTTTCAAGGGACTCAATGCGCCCACGTTCCGTGCGCTCTGCTTGGTCGAGGGGCGCAAACACCAAACACGCCAGGTCCTCGCGAGCTCCGCGCATACGTTCGATGACAGCTTCGAAGTCGGCTTGGTATCGCTCTCTTTGAATTCGGTCCGAGGCTTCGTTGCCGCCGAATCCGAGAATGAGCAGGTTCGAGCCACGTCGTTCGAGCTGCGACGCGATGTGTTCTGCGTCGTAGTTCAGTAGGCGCGCGGCGCGGGCACCCACGAGACCGAGGCTGTCGTAGACGACGCCATGCCCCACGTTCTCAAGGACGACTCCGTAGAGCCTGGGCTGTCCATGCCCACCGAAGCGCACTTCAAGAGCGTGTGCGCCGGCCTCGAGATCGATGCGTTCGAAATCATCCGAAGTCTCGGGCTCCCGAGTTTGGAGCGTTACCCGAGCCCCGCGGTCCACGGAGTAGTGAATGTCACCCCCGCGGCGGTGTCGCTGGTACCAAATCTCGAGACGGTTGACGACGCCACCGGTATCGCGGCCGTCGGTGGTTCCGAAACGCGACCAGGCACCGGGCCGCCCGCGAAACTGGACGCCGCCGTATCCGTAGCGCCCTGAGGAATCATGGCGCCGCACGATTTCGCGGAGCGACCATTCGTCGCTGGCTCGGTGCTCGATGTCCCGATGGCGATACGCCAAATAGCCGCGGCCCATGAGCATGAACCCGTGTCCCCCGTCACCAAAGCGACGCTGCAAACGGCGGCGCACCGTCGAAGTGATCAGGTCCGTGGCGATGGACGAGTCGCCGTAGTGCGCGACCCGAGTCATCGCTTCTTCGTCCTCAGCCAGCGCGGTCCGGCGAAGTGCTTCGTAGAAGGGCAGCATCCCTCGCCCCGTCACGTCTTCAATACGCACTTCGATTCCTTCGTACTCACGCGGATTGATGTGAATGCGTGGACCTCTGGGCGTGGGCTCCTCTACTTCACCCAGGTTGGCGGCGACGGCGCCTCCGAGGGCTTCTTCGGCGGCGGGGCTCACATCGCCGCCGCCGCTCCCCGCAAACGCTGGAACCGCCTCACTGTTGGCGAAGAGGCTCGCGAGCGGCATGGGGTCTTGAGACGTCCAAGCACGGTGACCCTCGAGCCCCGGAATGAAATAGGGCACGGCGCAGAGCGCAACGAGCATCACGGCCACGATGCCGAGCTCCTTCAGCGCTGCAAAGGTCTCACCTTCGTCGCTGCAGCTCTCTTTTTCCTCGCTCACGGTGCTGCGTACAAGAAAACACAGTGATGTCGACGCGCCGCCCCTGGCGTGGGCTTGCTCTCTTCTCGCTCCTGCACCATGAAACCGGCCGTCCACGACAGGACTTTTGCTAATTCCTGGGTCTTTTCGCGTACATTTTGGCGTCTCCCAGCCGCGCTTCTCATGTTTTTTCACAGCCTCGACTACATGCTGTTTCTCGGGCTGGCGCTAACGGCGTTTTGGTGGCTCGCGACGCATGTGTCGATGCGGCGCATGGGCTTCCCCCTCGTGCTCCTGGCGAGCGCGGTGTACTTCGGACGCGCCTGGGATGGGGACTACTTCCTTCCCATCATGGCCCTCGTCGTTGTGGACTTCCTGTCGACGAAGGGCACGCTGCGCGAGCGCGTCAATGCGTTCCTCTCTCGTGAGCACGCGGCACGCGTCACGCTTATCTTCGTCCTCAGCTGCGCCTTCTACATGGCGTGGCAGGCGAACTACATCTGGCTGATCTTAGCGTCGACCTGTCTCGACTATTTCGTCGGCCTGCAGATACCCCGGGCCAAGAAGCGGATCCTCAAGCGGGCGCTCTTGAGCTTGAGCCTTGTGGGCAACCTAGGCCTGCTCTTCGCATTCAAGTACTACAACTTCTTCGCGGCCGAGCTCGGGGAAGCGCTCGCCGGCGCAGACATCCATGTCTCGATGCCGCTCCTGCAAGCTGCGCTCCCCGTGGGCATCAGCTTCTATACGTTTCAGACGCTCAGCTACACCATCGATATCTATCGCGGGACGCTCAAACCGGCGCGAGATTTTATCACTTTCGCGGCCTTCGTTAGTTACTTCCCGCAGCTCGTCGCCGGGCCCATCGTTCGGGCCTCGGAGCTTCTCCCACAGCTTGAGTCCAAGCCCCGGGTCACCCGCGAACAGATCAGCGACGGCCTCTTTCTCATCGCCACGGGTCTGGTGAAAAAGTTCGCCATCGCTGACTATTTGGCCCTTGGCCTTGTCGACCGAGTGTTCGTAGAGCCGGAGAAATTCACGGCCCTCGAAGTCGTCGTCGCGCTCTACGCCTTCACCATGCAACTCTACTGCGACTTCTCGGGGTACACGGACGTGGCGCGCGGAAGCGCGAAGCTGATGGGCTTCGAGATGCCCAAGAACTTCGACCGTCCCTACCAAGCGACGAACCCCGCGGAGTTCTGGCGGCGTTGGCACATGACGCTCTCGCGGTGGCTCCGCGACTACCTCTACTTTCCCCTCGGCGGAAGTCGGAAGGGGCCGGTGCGCGCATACTGGAACCTCTACCTGACGATGTTCCTCGTCGGGATCTGGCACGGCAACTCCGCCAACTTCATGGTGTTCTTTTGGTATGCCAATCTACAGGCCGTGGCGATGTTGCTTCATCGGCTTTGGAACAGGAACGCAAAGGGACGAGGTCTCTTCTTTCGCCCCATCGATGCGGATGACAAAGAAGTCGCTGCGGACGCACCGTCCCAGGGCCCCGGCTGGCGGATGCCGATTTTTGTTTTCTTGAACCTTCAGTTCGTCGTCTTCTCGCGCATTCTTTTCCGCGCTGGCGCGGAGACGGAGCCGATGGAGGTCTCGGCGAGCCTTGTGGACCGCATTCTTCACGGTTCCTGGACCGCGATTCAGGTGCCCTGGTCGATGTGGGTGCTGCTCATCGTCACCTTCGCCCTGCATTTCACCCCGACGCGCTACTTCAACTTTGCCGCGGAGTCTTTTCGGCGAGTCCCGCCTCTGTGGAAGGGCGTTCTCCTCGCCCTCGTCGCCTTTGTGCTCATGGAGGTCGGCGCACGCGAAGCGCTTCCATTCCAGTACTTTCAGTTCTGACGGCTCTAAGGGCTAGCCCTCGAAGGAACGTGCTATGCCCCGCGCATGCGCCAGGGCCGCATCGCTGCCGTCATCGCCGTTCTCCTCGTGGGAGCCCTCGCCACGTGGTGCGCGCTCAACGTCGTCGTCCAAACGGACATCACTGATTTCATCCCCGCGGGCGACGACCCAGCCATTGCGTCCCTGAGCCGTGAGCTTACCTCTTCGGATCTCAACCGAACGATCACCCTGACCCTCGAAGGCACCGACCTCGAGCAGGTCACAGACGCGACGGCCTTCGTCGCAGATCGCCTTTCGGAGAGCGAAGACGTGGCGTGGGTTCGCGCAGGACCCGACCCAGAACTCGAACGGGCTTTCTACGAGAGCTACTACGGGCACCGCCTTGGCTTTGTTCATGACCTCGATGTGAGCGACGAGGGGCTTCGAGCCCGCGCTCGGGCCTTGCGAGAGCAGCTAGCTTCACCGACGGGCACATTCGTTCGGGAGATCGCCACGGCGGACCCGCTACTCTTCTTCTTGGAGCAGGTCCGCGCGCTTCGAAGCGTCGGCGCAGGCGAAAACGAAGAGAACGAACGCGACGCAGGACTCTCAATCCGCAACGGCGTATTCGTCGCCCAGGAAGGCGACGCCTACTTCGGTGTTGTTCTTCTCGCTTCACAGGCATCGCCCTTCGACGGCGTCGCCTCACGCGCCCTGCTCGGCGCCATCGATGACGCCTTCGCCTCGGCGCCCCATCACGACGACCTTCGTCTCGAGCAGGGCGGCGTTCACCGCATCGCCGTCGACTCCGAAGCGACCATTCGCGCCGACATCACGCGCGTCAGCGCCATCGGTTCCCTTGGCGTCGTCCTGATCATCCTGCTCCTCTTCCGTTCACTTCGGATGCTCGTGCTCTCATCGCTTCCGATCTTCGGCGGCATGGTGGCGGCGGGGGCGGCGACGCAGCTCGTATTCGGCGGCATCCACGGCCTGACCCTCGCCTTTGGCGCCACCCTCATCGGTGTGGCCTTGGACTACGTGGTCCACCTCATGAATCACCACGTCTTGGTACCGGGTGAGACGCCTCAGGCTTCGTTGCGCGTGATCCGTCCAGGTCTAATCCTCGGGGCGGCGACCACCGTCGCGGGCCTCGCGGGCCTTGCGTGGACATCTTTCCCAGGCATTCGTCAGATGGCGGTTTTTACAAGCGTCGGCGTCGCCGTCGCCCTCGTCCTGACGATGCTCGTGCTGCCGCCTTTCCTCCCGGCTGCGCCGAAAGCCACCCCGCTTCACAAACAGCTCGTCACCATCGCCGGGGGCTTCTTCGAAGGCCTCGCTCGCCGTCGGCGCGTGATGGCGGCTTTCGTCCTGGTGTGTATCGCCGTAGCCGCCATCGGCGTGCCTCAGCTCGACTGGGAGGACGATATTCGGGCGCTCTCTCCGATGAACGCGGAGCTCATCGCTGAAGATGAGCGAGTCCGCGCGCGCGTGGCTCGTATGGATGCGGGCCGTCTTCTCTTCGTCACCGGCGCGACCATGGAAGAAGCTCTAGTTCGAAACGATGAGCTCTATCAGCGGCTCGTCGACGCACGCGCCGCCGGCGAGCTTGAAGCGTTTCGTTCGCTTCACGCCTTTTTGCCGAGCGTTGCCACCCAAGAAGCGCGTGTCGCCGCGCTGCCAGAAGATCTCTTCGCCCGAACGATGCAGGCATTCGTCGCCGAAGGCTTCGTCGCCGACGCCTTCGCTCCCTTCGACGAGAGTTTACGTGCCGACTTCGAACCACTGACCTTTGACGCCTTCGCAGCGACACCCCTCGCGCTCCTCACGAGCTCCCACCGCATCGACACGGAAGATGGCGTCATCCTGCTGACCTTCGTTCGTGGCGTGGTTGATTCCGCACAGATTCAGTCGCGCATCGAAGGGGTCGAAGCCGCTCACTATTTCGATCAGCGCGAATACATGGCGTCGGCCTACCGCGAGTTCCGCGCGAGCACCGTCGAGCTGGTGGGCCTGGGCCTGCTCTTCGTTTTTCTCCTCGTATTCATTCGCTATCGCGCGTTGCGCCCAAGCCTCGCGGCCTTTCTCCCGGCATCGCTCGCTGCGGCGACGGCGCTCGGCGTGTTCGGACTCCTCGGCATCCCCGCCAACCTACTCCACGTCGTCTGCCTGCTCTTGGTGCTCAGCATGGGCGTCGACTACGGCGTGTTCATGGTCGAAGCTGGCCTCGCCGGATCAGATCATCGCCACGAAGCACCGACGCTCGTATCGCTTGTCGTGGCCTGCGCCAGCACCTTCGCATCCTTCGGCGTCCTCGCGCTGAGCGCGAACCCAGCCCTTCGCGCCATGGGCCTCACCGCCGCCATCGGCGTGTTCGTGAGCCTGGTCCTGGCTCCCTCCGCCTGGCTCCTCCTCCGACGTTAACACGTGGGGACGGGGTCATGACTATGACTATATTATGACCCTAGGGTTCGCCCTGGGTCATCATATAGTCATGACCCCGTCCCCACGCGTCCAGAATGGTCAGCCGATGGCGCCGGCGGCCACGTTGATGCTGCCTTCGGCGGCGAGGGTGTCGCCGCGGAATAGCTTGCATTCAAACTGCGCCAGGGCGCCGGCTCCGAAGATCTCGCGCGCGCGTGTGCGAACCGTTTCGCCCACGCGGAATTCCGTCACGTGAACATCGAGCTTGCGGGTCCCAAGGAGCGCGCCGGAGACTTTGGGTGCGTTGGCGACCGCGCTCCGGTGGGCCATCAGAGCCGCGGCGCTCTGGGCGAAGAGCTCGATGGCGACCAAGGGAGAGATGTGCTCTCCGCGCGCCATGATGAAGTCGGCGCGAAAGGTGGTCTCCGTTTCGATCATCGGGTCCTGAACGGACACGATACGATCGATAAAGAGCATGGGTCCCACGTGAGGGAGCCGCTGGAGCGTTGCGCTGAAGTCGTCCACGAACGTTTCTCCTCTAGCGAGCTTTTCGTAAGCTCCCTCGCCGCCGTGGGCGGCTCTCAAACTCGCGCTGGATGCCCTAGACGGGCATCACCGTTTCAGGTTCCGGGTCACCGCGCTCGGCGGCGGCGCGCTCTTCGACGGCGAAGTTCACGAGCTCTTCGACGGTCCGAATCAGCTTCGCTTTTTCAGGGTCGGGGCGCCGGCCGGTGATGTCCCGCATCTGCACGAAGATATCGACGGCGTCGATGCTGTCGAGGTCGAGCTCCTCGTAGAGCGTCGACTCTGGCTTGATTGTGTCGGCCTCGAGCTCAAAGGAGTCCGCAAGGATCTCGACGACTTTTTGATGAATCTCTTCGCGGGTCATATGAAGGCGTCGTTTAGCGGGGCGGGAAAGCCTCTGCAAGGTGGTTTCCGCGCTACTTCTGGCGAAAATCATGGTTTCAGCCCGCCGGTGGGGGATCCCAAAGTTGTGCGAGGGGCACGATCGCGTTCTTTCGACCAAGAGCACGCTCCAAATCGCGACCAATCTCAGGAAGACGACGGACTCGTTCTCGGCGGGGAAGCGCGTCGTCCGCAAAGCGAAGGGAGGCCTGCTCGCCAAGCGGTTCGTCGCCGAGCTGCTGCCGCAGCTCCGCCGCCTTGCCCGGACCCAGATCGCGGAGAGCGTGCGCCAGGACCTCGGTGACGAGCTCACGGCCAGTCTCCAGGTCTGTGTTCATCTTCTTGAGCGTGGCTTCGGCGTCGAGGTTCTCCAGGAGGGCGACGTGCTGCTTTGCGAGAACCGACGGGAACATAGGAAGCGCGACAAACGCCTTCTTCGCTCCG
>JBLHKB010000316.1:0-8226 GCA_047619315.1 Polyangiales bacterium | reverse complement strand
ACTCTTCCACATGCACAATGTTCGGATGGCTTAGGTGCGAAGAGAGCAGCGCCTCGTCGACGAACATTTGCACGAACTCTGCTTGCCCGGAGAGGTGCGTGTGAACAATTTTGATAGCGACAGGTCGCGTGAACCCGTGCGCACCCGTTCGCTTTGCCAAGAAGAGCGAAGCCATGCCGCCATCTCGAAGCTTCTGCACGAGGGTGTAGTCCCCGACACGACCACCTGGAACGAGTCCTGCGGCGTCACTCACTCTCAGGGCTCTCGCTTCTTCCCACGCAGACGATTCTACCTAAATTTGCGTATTGTCACCACGTTTTGAGAAAAGCGCCTCGTGACGACTAACTTTCGCCCCATCGTCGTCTTGTCCACCAGCTCGCTCCCAAAAGGAAAACCAGGGCCGTCACAAGCAACGGGTTTGCAAAGACCGCTCGTCGGACGCTGCCACGGACGGTTCGCTGGGTCCTGTCCAGGAGCGCAGGGTCGGAGGGCAGGTCATCCGGCTCCATGGTTTCGCCACCGGATGCTTCGGCGATGCCGGCCAAGTACTCTCGACGAACGCGCACGTCGGCGAGTTCGACTCCGCTCCCGTCGACAACGAAGGGTTCCTTGACCAAGTCCCCGCCCGGTGAGTGGGCAACGAGATGATACACACCTGGCGCTTGCGGTGCTTCGATCGACAGCGAGAACGCGTCCCCGGCGTCGAGGTCGATGCGTCGCGATTCCACGACATCTTGGTCAAGCCGAACCTCGAGTGTGATCTCTTGGTCGCGTGGGAGCGATGCATAGCGGGCGTCCCGCAACACTCCGCGGATCTCCATTCGCGCCCCAGGACTGTAGCGTTCTTGATCACTGGTGATTCGAGCGGGCTCGAGAACGGGGTCGCGTGCGAGCCATCGCAATGTGCGGTCCCAGAATCGCGCGTGAACCGACGCATCACCGGTTTCACCCGCGCTCGTCATTCCCCATCGCCAAGAGCTGTCCGCCGCAAACGCGATGACGCGGCCTTCTTCAACACTCGCGCTGGCCAATACGGGTGTGCCGTCGCGAGGATGTCTCAGAAGCACCTGAGCGTTTTCCTTTGCGGACCTCAGCCGGTTGACGCCAGCGAGGGGCGCTAGGCCGGACCAAAGCGCAGCGTTTGCCCCGACGTCATCCACGAGTCGGATCATTGGATGCTGTGCGAAGGCATCCGCGAGCTGAGGAGCAAAGTGCTCACTTCGCACGCCACGTTCGGGCCGACTGACATCGTCAAACTCGACCGGCAGCACACTGGCGAGGGGCGTTGAAGCGTATTTGCCGGAACCAAAACTCCCGATTCCCCCGATCATCGCAAACGAACCGCCCCGCTCCACATAGCGGGCGATGCCTGGCAGGTACGACGCCATATCATAGGGCTCGAAATCGAAATCTTGGAAGAAGATGACGTCGAAGCTCCCGAGGTGTTCGCGGAAGAGTTCGTCCGTCGGAAAGGGGATCAGCGCCAGTTCATCCGGGTCGGCGTTCGCCATGTCCGCTGTCGTTCGAAGGATGAAAAACGAGATCAGGTCGATGCTGGGGTCTCGCTCGAGAAACGCCCGCAGAAAACGCACGTCCCACGTGGGGCGACCCGCCACCAGAAGAACACGAAGGCGGTCCCGCATCACGCGAACCATCAGGTCACGCGTGTTGTTCTCGGAAACGGCTTCTTCTTCCGCGAGGGGAATCGCTACACGAAACACATCGCGCCCAAGGGCTCGAGGAACGAACGAGAACACGACCTCGCCCTCCCCTGCGTCGTCCACGGTCGCGACCCGCTCTTGCACGACCACGCCGTCGTGAATGAGTTGCACCGGTATCGTTCCCCGTGCACCCAGGCGCCGAACTCTGACGCGGATGAGCGCCGGCTGCCGTAGAAACGCGATGGGGTCTGCTTCCAGGCTTGCGATCGCGTCGTCGCGGATCTCTCGAGGGCCTGCCGGCACGGTGATGATGCGCTGGAGCGGGTCTCCATCAAGAGCAAAGTCTGCGCCGGTCTCCGCGCCGTCACTCACGAGCACCACGAGGCCAACGTTCCCCTCGGAACGTAACGACTGGAGAGCATCTCCAATGCGGGAGTCGCCTCCTTCAAACGTAAGCTCTTCGCCGGCCGGGACGGGGCTCATCTCCGCGGCGAGACGACGTACATCCACAAAGGAAGAGCGTTCCCAGCGCTCCCGAAGTTCAGGCACGAAACTCGAACGGGGCTGCCCGTTCGTCGCGATGGACATGCTTCGAGAGTCATCGATGAGGAGCACCACGCGCCCCTCGCTCTCGTGCATCTGTGGTCCCGTCTGAGTTGGCTGAACGGCCACAAGCCACGCGACGAGCGCCGAGCACCAACGCAAAGACCGAAGCACACGCCGGCGAGACACGATGGGAACGCCGCCGAGTCGCTGGTGCTCCAAGATACAAACGATCAGGAGAGCGATACCAAGAATCGTCGCTGTCCACGCCCCACCAGGGACCCCAAACGAGAGGTTCATGGCGTACCGCCACGACGACGCATGATGTACGGCGCGTGAACTTGGTCATCCTTATAGTCGAGGCACAGCGCGTACATGAGTACGTTTACGCCAAAACGAATCGCGAGTTCACGCTGTCGGTCGCCGCCTGGCGCAACGTTGAAGAGCCAGTTCCCAAGGTTGTCACGGGCCCATGCGCCGCCGAAATCATGTCGCCCATACGCCACCGCGACTCGGTCTTCGAGGACGACAGCCTCCAGTGAAGCAGGACCGCGTCGGCGTCCCACAGGACGATCCACGAGGTAGTAGGAACGGTAGATCACGTGACCACTACTAAGGGGCGCCAGCGGACTTGCCGGCAAAGCACGGTTCATCGCCCGACGGATAGACGAATCGAACCCGTCGCTTCCGTTCGGCGCAGCATCATCGATCAGCAGGAAGCCGCCGAACTGCAAGAACCGCCTTAGCCCAACGATTTCAGCTTCGCTTAGCGGCGCAAAGGAAGCGTCACCCCGCCAATAGAGAAACGGAGACTGGAAAAGCTCTGCCGAATCGAGACGAATGGCGCGCGACTGGAGTTCCGTGTCCACGCTCGTTCGCTGGCGCATTTCCCAAGCGAGGCGCCGGGCCGCCTCTGGCGTATGCGGCCCTTCTGAGGCGCCCACCACCACACACCGAATCTCCACTGCGGTCGCTTCGCCGAAGGCGCCCGCATGCCGAGGCGGTGCAAGCGAGGCAATGATAAGAGCAGCGACCCAATAGCGAGACACGGCGCTACCATAGCCGCTCTTCGGCGCCCGTCTATCGCTCGACGGGTCGCCCGATGACGATATAGTGCGGCGTCTCATGAAGTTCATAGTCATCGCCCTCACACTCACGTTCGCCGCCTGTGACGAAGAGCAGGCACCCGTCGTCGAGACGGTCAGCGTGCCCAGCATTGAAGAGTCTCCAGAAGCCCCCAGCGAGCCTACGCCGCTGTTCACTCGGCGACGCCCACTGATGGGCACCATCTTCATTATCAATGTCGACGCTCCACCCTCCGTCGCTGAGCCCGCCGTGAACGCGGCCCTTCAGGAGATCGAACGACTCGAGACGGTGCTCTCCGAATGGCGTGAAGACTCCGAAATCTCAGCCATCAATCGAAACGCTGGCGTTTCGCCCATCGTCGCGTCCGAAGAGGTCTTCACTGTGGTTAACGCGGGCGTCGACGTTTCCAAATGGAGTGAGGGTGGCTTTGATCTCTCTTGGGCCGCACTGCGCGGTCTCTATGATTTTCGACCAGGCCAACAGCGCATCCCGCAGCGACGTGAGATTCGGTCACGCCTTCCACTCATCGACTACCGCCGCATCGAAATCAACGAAGAGACGCGCTCGATCTACCTAGGTCGCCGAAACATGGAGATTGGAACCGGCGGAATCGGCAAGGGATATGCCCTCGACCGAGCCGGTGAGATCCTGCGTGAAGCCGGCATCGAAAACTACATGCTCTTCGCCGGGGGTCAGGTACAAGTCAGTGGTCGGCGCCAAGACCGCGCCTGGCGCGTCGGCATCATGCATCCACGCGCCAATGAAACCTACTTCGGTTTCCTCGAGGCGGAGAGCGGCTCCATCTCTACGTCCGGCGACTACGAGAACGTCTACTTCGACGAAAATGGACGGCGCTGGCACCACATCCTGGACCCGCGGACCGGTGAACCGGTGGAACGAGCCATGAGCGTCACACTCGTTGCGCCTAGCGGCCTCTACGCCGACGCTCTTTCAACCGCTGCGTTCGTTCTTGGCCCCGAACGCGCCATCGAGATGATCGAATCACTCCCCTTCGAAGTGAAGGCCGTCATCGTCGGAAGCGATTGCGTGCTGCATCGCATCGGCACTGGCGACGACCTCGTCATGAGGACGGAACTAGACGAACAGGGACGTCTTCCGAACTGCGTGGGCGCCCTCTGAGACACCCACGCATCTGGACGCTACGCTGAAATCGTTAGGTCGCGGTCGCCGACGTAAATCTGCGAAGGACGGAAGATCCGGTTGCCGTCCAGCTGCTCTAGCTGATGCGCAAGCCATCCGGAGACACGAGCGATAGCAAAAACAGGCGTGAAGATATCCACGGGAATACCAAGCTTCTCGTAGACAATCCCGGAGTAGAAATCGACGTTGGGGTAGATTCCCTTGTCTCCGACGAGGGCTTCCATCGCTGTCTCGAGGCGTGTCGCCACGTCATAGATGGGCGTGGGACCAAGCTTCTTGAACATCTTTGTCGCGAGGCCCTGAAGGATCGTCGCGCGTGGGTCCTTCACTTTGTAGACCCGGTGGCCGAAGCCCATGATCTTCTCTTTGTTCGCGAGACGCTCTTCGGCCCACTTTTGCACGCCGTCGCTTGATGTGTCGCCGATGCCACGAAGGGTCGCGAGCACGCGCTCGTTGGCACCACCATGAAGAGGCCCCGAGAGACTGCCAATAGCGGAAGCCACGGACGCAAACGGGTCTGCGAGTGTCGATGCGGTGACACGACCGGTGAAAGTCGAGGCGTTCATCGAGTGCTCTGCATGGAGCGTAAGTGCTACGTCGACGACCTCTGCAGCAAGCTCGTCCGGCGCCTCGCCCTCCAGCATGTAGAGGAAGTTTGCCGCGTGGCTGAGGTCCGCCCGAGGAGCCACGGGTTCGAGGCCTTGGCGAACACGATGCCAGCTGGTGACAATCGTCGGTAGCTTCGCGACAAGGTGAATCGCGCAGTGACGCCGAAACGGCTCGTCCTCCACATGATCACCTTGAAAGTGCATTCCCATCGCAGCGACAGCGACGGTCAGTGCGTCCATCGGATGGCCATCTTTGGGGAGCGTCCGAAGGGTCGCAATCACACTGTCAGGCAATGCTCGTGCTTCGGCTAGCTCGGCCGAAAACGCCTTGAGGGCGTCCGCATCAGGCAGGGAGCCAAAGAGCAGCAGGTGGACTGTTTCCTCGAAGGAACAGCTCGCCGCCAAGTCCTGAATCGGATATCCGCGGTACTGGAGGATGCCTTTGCTTCCGTCGATGAAGCAAACACGGGATTTGGCGCAGGGAATGCCTGCGAGTCCAGGTACGAATTCAGGCTGGTTCGCCATAATTTCCTTTTCAGTGGGTGGAGGCGGACGATACCGCCAGAAAGTCGGCGGATAGTATCAGATCCCGCCCGGCTTCCGCAATGCGACCCCTATTAATAAGCGAAACGGAAACGCACCGTTTCGCCCAGCTTCATCGACCCCTAAAGGATCTTCTGAAGAAGGTCTTCTAGTACTTTGGGGCGGGCGTCCGAGAGAACAAGGTCCCACGGCACGCTTGTTTGGTTAGAACTTTGAATCTGACCTTTTGTGAGCCGGATTCGACAGGCAACTTGGGCCCACGAGGCCACCCAATCCCCCAAGAGAATGCACTTTTGACCCTGAAGGTGGGTTGTGATTTCGGCGGGACTTCCTGAAAGCTCGTGATGAGAGATGGGCTGCAAAACCGCTTGTTTTGTCCACTTTTTCGCTTCGGCGACTCGATAAATGGGGATTGAGATACCCTGAAGAAACGGCCAAATCGAAACGACTGGGTCCGTCACGATCACCAGTGAACGCATAAGCGCGTGGGCAGGCGCGAAGGTGCGTTCTTCCTTCTTTGGCGAGGACTGACCGGCGATAGGCAGCTTCATCCGTAGGAACCGTCGGTTGTTCCACCAGAGACGATGATCACACCAGAACTAGCGCCGAGGCGAGTCGCGCCAGCCAGGATCATGGCATCGGCATCCGCCGCGCTGCGAACTCCGCCGGATGCTTTTACCCCCATTTCGGGCCCGACAGCGGCCCGCATGGCCGCCACGACCTCAACTGTTGCACCGCCTGGACCGAATCCCGTCGACGTCTTCACAAACCCGGCACCCGCATCCTTCGTGAGTTGGCATCCACGAAGCAATTGTGGGTGGGTCAGCCTTGCAGTCTCAAGGATGACTTTCACCACGGCCCCCTCGGCTGCCCGCACGACCGCTTCGATCTCCCGAAACACCGCATCATCTTCACCGTGAATCAGCGCTCCAAAGGCCACGACCATGTCGATCTCCACCGCACCCTCCGACACGGCCTGCCGAGTTTCGGCCACTTTTGCCCGCCATGAGGAGTCTCCGTGGGGAAACCCGACCACCGAGCACACCCTACCCTGGTTTCCCAGACGTTTATGGGCCCGTGCCACCCATCGGCTCGCGATGCACGCACTCGCGAACCCAAATTCCGCGACTTCATCGCACAAACGATCGATCCGTTCGCCGCCCAGCGTCGGGTCTAGGGCGGTGTGGTCAATAAAAGAAGCGAGGTCTCCACGCACCAATTTAGCCATAGCTGGACCATAGCACTCACCGAGATTCACAAAGAACCGCGAACGTCCTATTTGTGACTCGAAACGATGGTATCGTCCCCGCCGAATGGACGTAACCTGCGAACGCTGCTCAACCGAGTACGAGTTTGACGAGACCCTCGTCTCGGAACGCGGGACTACCGTCAAATGCACCAACTGTGGTCACCTCTTCAAGGTCTACCGCAATGAAGGTGAGGGGGAACGACCTTGGATCCTCCGACGTGGCGACGGAAGCGAACAGACGCTCGCATCGCTTCGTGAACTCCAACAGGCGATCACCAAGGGTCACGTCGAAGAAAACGACCGCATCTCGCGCTCCGGCGAGGCATGGAAGCGACTCGGCGACATCGCAGAGCTCCGCACTTTTTTCCAGGCTGCGGAGGCGTCGCGTACCGCCGAAAGTAGCGCCCCGGGACCAACGGATGGACGTAAGCAAACGCTGTTCGGCGTTGGTAAGGCGCCGCCCCCGAAAACAGGCGCAGCGCCTTCCCCCAGGCCGGCACCGCCAAAGCCCACTCCTCCACCACCAAAACCAGCACCCGCCGCACCGAAGCCAGCGGCGCCACCACAGCCGGCACCGCCCAAGCCAAGACCCGTGCCTGCCAGATTGGCGCCGCCCAAACCACGCCCGCCAACGCCGACTGCGCCATCGACTCCGCCAACGCGCCCGGTGAATGTAGCGCCGCGGATCGACGGGAATGCAGCGACTCAGGTCGCGCCACAGCGCACGCCGAAAATCTCCGATGCGCCTCCGCCCGCGACCGTCGGACGTGCCCCACGATTGGATGAGCCCGCGCCCCAAGTCGGGCGTCCAGCGGCAACAGCCTCACTCTACATCGACGACGAAGAGGAGCCAGTGGTTCCACGCGGTGGAGGGGGCCGACCGTTCCTCTGGGTAGCGATTATTCTATTGGCAGCAGGCGGAGTAACCGCCGCACTGCTCTGGGACCAAGTTGGACCTCTTCTGGGATTAGCCGTTGAAAACCCTGCGGCCGCTTTCTTAGAAGAAGGGGAAGCAGCGTTCGGGCTTGGCACCGTCGATGGCTACGATGACGCAATCCGTGCCTACACTCGTGCCTCCGCCGTCGCGCCCGAAGACCCAGCGGTGTATGCCGCCATCGCGCGTGCTGAGGTGTACTGGGCGCAAATGCTCGCTTTTCAAGCGTCGGATATCGAAGCGCGCATTGCCGCCGCACAAGCAGCGATAAGCGAGACAGCTGACGATGAAGCGGAAGGTGTCGCTGAGGTGGTGACACCTAGTGACCCAGCGCTCGTCGGCGAGGCGACGCGCATTCGAGCCGAACTCCGCCGTCACGCCGAGCGCGGACAAGAGAACGCCGAGATCGCCCTTGGGCTCAACGACGGACACGGAGCCGCT
>JBLHKB010000315.1:0-8230 GCA_047619315.1 Polyangiales bacterium | reverse complement strand
GTGAGCTCATGCGCGATCACAATCAGCGACCGCAGATTGTCATGACGACACCGATTCTCGAAGGCCTAAGCGCCCGTGAAGAGAACGGGCGCATCGTCGGTGACAAAATGAGCAAGAGCCTCGACAACTACATCGGCGTCGCCGAAGCGCCGGAACAGCAGTTCGGCAAGATCATGAGCATTTCCGACGGCTTGATGTGGCGCTACTACGAGCTTCTCTCGACGGAGAGCAGCGAAGCGATCAAGAAACGCCGTGCAGAGTGCGAAGGCGGAAAGAACCCGAAAGCTTCCAAGGTCGATTTGGCGAAGGAAATCGTCACGCGCTATCACGACGCTTCGAGCGCAGATGAAGCCGCGCGCAAATGGGATGCGCAGTTTGCTCGGCGAGAAGTTCCCGAAGACCTTCGGGAAGTCAGTGTGCCTTCCGAAGATGGACAGGTGTGGCTGACAAAGGCGCTCGTCAATGCGGGTTTGGTGAAGTCCTCGTCGGAAGCAAAGCGCCGGATCAGCCAGGGCGCGGTCAGCGTTGATGGCGTGAAAGTCACAGACCTGTCCACAAACCTCACGGCCGGGCGCTACGTCGTCAAAGCCGGAAAGCGCGACTGGGCAGCCATTCGCGTCGAAGCCTAATAATCAGGAGAGAAGTCATGAATGTACTCGTCATCAATTGCGGCTCTTCGAGCGTCAAATACCAGGTGCTCTCCGGCGCCGGAGATTCAATCGCCAGCGGCAAAGTTGAGCGTATCGGTCATGGTAAAACCCACGCCGAAGCCATCACAGAACTGCTCAAAGAAGTCAGCACTCACGAGATCGGCGCTGTAGGTCACCGCGTAGTCCACGGTGGCGCTTCCATGCACGACTCGATACGAATTGACGACGACGTGATCGCAGCGATTCGAAAGGCGGTCCCCCTTGCGCCGCTTCACAACCCCGCGAATCTCGCCGGAATCGAGGTCGCGATGACGGCGCTGCCGGATGTTGCGCATGTGGCGGTCTTCGACACGGCGTTTCACGCCCGGTTGCCGCGGCGCGCGCGCACCTACGCCATCAATCCTGAACTTGGTGCACAATACCGGCGCTTCGGCTTTCACGGTCCGTCGCACCACTACGTGGCGAGCTTGGCCGCCGAAGCTCTGGGCGAGCCTCTGGAGAACGTACGGCTCATCACGGTGCACCTCGGTAATGGCGCGAGTGTTTGCGCGATTGAATCCGGCCATTCCGTCGAGACGAGCATGGGCATGACACCCCTCGAAGGCCTCGTGATGGGCACACGCAGTGGTGATCTCGATCCGGGGATTGTTCTGGATCTCGCTCGAACGAAAGGCATCGACGAAGCCGAACGGATCCTCAACCGTGAGAGCGGTCTTGCGGGACTCAGCGGCGCCGGGAACGACCTCCGCGATATCCAAGAGAAAGCTGAAGCCGGCGACGACCGCGCTCGACTCGCGATTCAAGTCTTCGCCCATCGCGTGCGCAAGTACATTGGGGCCTACGCCGCGGTTCTAGGCGGCGTCGACGCTGTGGTCTTTACCGGCGGCATCGGAGAGAACAGCGCGTCGATGCGCCGGCGAATCATGCAGCGCATGGAGTACCTGGGACTGCGTCTGGACGAAGAACGGAACTCGGACGCGAAAGTCTCGCAAGCATCACCTGTGGCGACGCTCAGTTCCGAGAACTCTCGAGTTCGCGCGTTTGCCGTGGCCACAAATGAAGAGCGTTACATCGCGGACGCTGCACGTTACGTCGCGGGCGGCAATACGAGCGTGGAGTCACCGAAGCCGATTCCAATCGCGGTGAGCGCACGACACATTCATTTGACGCGTGAGGCGATGGACGTTCTCTTCGGACCTGGTTCCGAGTTGACGGATTACAAGCCTCTTTCGCAGCCTGGCCAGTTCGCGTCGAACGAACGCTTGACCATCATTGGCCCTCGCGGTCGCATCGAGCGAGTGCGTATCCTCGGACCTCTGCGCCCTGCATGTCAGGTCGAAATCTCCCGCACCGACGAGTTCAAGCTCGGGGTTGACGCCCCCGTTCGCCACTCGGGCAAGGTCAAAGGATCGGCGCCTGTGACGCTTGAAGGACCGGCTGGAACGCTTCATCTGGAAGAGGGGCTCATCTGTGCTTGGCGACACATCCACATGACGACGGCCGACGCCGAAGCCTACGGCGTGAAGGACAAGGACGAAGTCGAAGTGGCCATTCGCGGCGGCGACCGCGAACTGGTTTTCGGTGACGTGCTCGTTCGTGTAAAGGACTCATATGCCCTCGAAATGCACATCGACACCGACGAGGCGAACGCCGCCGAGCTCTCACGTGGTTCGACAGGCGACTTGATCTACGAAGGCGTCGTAGGGCGTCACGCGCTGCTGAAACGGAAGCGCTAATCAGAGAAACGCGACGCGGCGATAATGTCCGTCGTGTCGGGCGTTTCGCCGGGTGCTTTTTCGAGGAGCACATCGGCGGGGCAACGTCCCTGCAAGTCCTGAATCGACCGAAGGTAGATGCTCTCGTCTTCGCCCTCCGAGTTTGTGTCGCCGAGGCGTTGTAGACCCGCAGCAGCAATGCCCAGGAGGTCGGACGACCACTCCTTCATGGAGCGCCCTCCATAAACAGCGTCCATCGCGGTCTCAGCGACGGCGGACTGTGCCTTGGTCGCGTCGGCACAAGCGAGCGGTTCCAGAAGAGCCTCAGCGGCGCTGAGGGCCTGGTCTTCGTAGAGAAGGCCCTTCCAAAGCGCAGGGATTGCGGGAAGGTGGTGAATGTTCTGACTGTCTGTACTTCGCATTTCCAGCGTCGACTTGAGCCGAACCTCAGGGAACATGGTGTTGATGTGTGTTTCCCAGTCGATCATTGTCGCTCGGTGGCCCTCAAAGCCATCGGCAAGGAACGAGCGAAACGTCTGACCTGTGTTGTGCACCACGCGGCCTTCGCGCTTGATGAGGAACATTGGGGCGTCGAGCACCCACTCCACATACTCACGGTAGCCGACGTCGCCCTCCCAGAGAAACGGCAAGAGCCCGGTGCGATCGGGATCAACGTCCTGCCAAACTTCGGTTCGATGGGAACGAAGACCCTGGAATGAGCCTTCGGACCAAGGACTGTTTGCAAACATCGCTGTGACGATGGGCGTCGCGGCAAGCCCAACGCGCAACTTACGAATTGCGTCGGACTCGTCGGCATAGTCCAGGTTTGCTTGAACTGTGCAGGTCCGCCGCATCATATCGCGTGCTCGCGAACCACGTGTAAGCAGATAGTCGCGCATCACTCCGTAGCGAAGCTTCGGGACCCAATCGAGATCCTCTTGGCGGGCAAAGGGGTGGTAGCCCAAGCCAAGCCACTCGATATCAAGGTCAGCCCCGACGGATTTAAGTTCCGCGCTGTGGTCCGCGAATTCGGCAGCGGTTTCGTGAATCGTTCGTAGCGGGGCTCCGCTGAGTTCGATCTGAGCGCCAGGCTCGAGAGTGACTGAAGCGTTGCCTTTGCGAAGCGAGATGAGAGGACCACCCGGAGTCTCCGGCGTCGGCGTCCAGCTATGTCGATCCGCGAGACGCCCAAGCACCGTCGCGACGCCGGCTTCACCCGCATAGTGAACGGGGCGGCCGTCGCTACGAACCCCGAAGCGCTCGGCTTCTGTCCCAATAACCCAGCCGGAGCGTGGTGTTTCTGCCTTATGAAAAGGGAGCAGAAGATCGTCGAGATGGAGGGTGTCGTCGGCCATAAGTCATCGCAATCGTGGGAGCGCGAGTACATAGGGCCGGGTCAGAAATCCGCTAGTGCTTTTGGGCCGTCGACGATGGCCGCCTCCTCGGGTAGTGTGCGCTCGTGTCAGCGCAAGAAAAAATCGACCCCACCGCGGGCTATTTGGCGCCGGATCTTGTTGTGAATGGAAGAGTTCACGGCGAGGGAGCGATCGAAATTGCGGGCCGGATGGACGGGCCTGTGGAAGTCGACGGCCATGTCCTGGTGTCAGGTCACCTTTTAGGGCTTTTACGGGCCCGTCAGGCTGACGTCCGAGGCGTTGTGGAAGGTGATGTGACCGGAACCGAGGTGCGAATCTCCTCCGGCGGTCGAGTCATCGGCGATGTGAGGGCGGCCCGTATCACTCTCGACGATGGCGGGATTCTGGATGGAAGCGTCGAAATGGACGTTCAACTCCCAGAGTCGATGGGGGCGCCATGAGACCTCGTCCTTCCATTATTCCCGCCGGAGTTGTCATCGAGGGCAGCATCGACGGGGACGGAGACCTCATCGTACTTGGTCGCGTTGAAGGTCCGATCCGACTCGTGGGCTCTTTGTCCATCGAAGAGGGCGCCGTGGTGCGAGGCCATGTGCACGCCCGTGTTGTCTCAGTGTCAGGTGTCCTCAAAGGCGACGCCTATGGCGACGACCTGGTGCGTATCGAAGCGAAGGCTCGAATGGTCGGCGATGTTCGCGCACCCCGGATCAAGGTCGTCCGCGGTGCACAGCTTTCCGGGAAACTCCACATGGGGGAAGTTCACGCACCCACGTTGGCGACCTACGACGCTGGAATGCATACATTCACGGGGCAGCCTGCGCCGTCCGTACAGCCCGAGACACGAGTGCTTGATGTCCGCGGCGACGGTCTGCCGACGTCCGTCGACATCCCGAGTCCCGCGCGGGCTGTGGAAACGGAGCATGCGCCCCGCGAGCGTCCGTCGAAGACAAAGCGTCAGCCCGGGGGCCCTCCCGGCGCCATGCCTATCTTCGGGCGTGTGCGAGCGACGCGGAAGGAACGCTAGTGGATCTCCTGGCGATGTTGCGCGCGCACTCCTATCGCAAAGGCACGTTCCAACTCGCTTCGGGGCGAACTAGCGATTTCTTCATCGACTGTAAAACCACTGTGCTGCGTGCAGAAGGGCATGTTTTGGCCGGGAGGGCGCTCCTCGAGGCGATTCGTTCACTCGACTCAAACCCCGTGGCAGTTGCTGGCGTCGCCCTCGGAGGCTGTCCGCTGGCGAGCGCTGTCGCATATTGCTCGATGGAGGAAGGCTGCCCTATCGATGCCGTCTACGTTCGAAAGAGCGCCAAGGACCACGGTACCGGGCGGAGCATTGAAGGCGCGGGCCACCTGGCGGCGGGCGCCGTGATGGTTCTTGTTGAAGACACTGTGACCACAGGTGGCTCATCGCTTCGTGCCGTCGAACAGCTTCAAAAAGCAGGCTACAACGTCGCCGCGGTCCTTGCTCTCGTCGACCGTGAAGAGGGTGCCAAAGCAGCTTTCGAAGCCGCGGGCGTCCCATTTCGGGCTCTCTACTCAAGGAGTGAATTTTGAGCGCGAGGCTCCTTATCTACGCTCTCTGCCTCAGCGTTCTTGGGGCCTGTGCCGCGCGTCCTATTCGCCTTGAAACGGGTCCACGAGCGGTGACGCCGGAAGACTATGAGGAAGTCTACGAAGCATGGACTCGCGGCGCCGACGACTTTCAGTGGGGAGGTCTGAACGATGTCCTCCGCGTGACGGCGACGTTCGAGTCCTGGGAGTTTCGCTGGGGCTACGTCGTGCGCTACGCCGCCGACCACGCCCTGGAGGGGGAGACGCGAAACAACCTGTTGCGAGCGTCCTTGGACGACTCTCAGGAGCACCACCGATTCTTCGTCACGATCAGCGGTGAGGTCTTCGAGGAGCAGAACCTGACGAGCGCACGATCCGCGTGGCGCGTGGTGCTTGTGGACGAAAGCGGCGGCCAAATGGAACCCATCGCGATCGAGCGCGTGCGACGACCGAGTGCAGCGGAGAGAACCTACTTTCCAACGATCTCCACGCACCGACAGGCTTTTCGGATCATCTTCCCGGCGCGCCGGGAAGACGGAACCCCAGTAATCCCGCTTGATGCGGAGGTTGTGACCCTTCGCTTTGCTGGCGCACTGGGCCAACTCGACGTTCGGTGGGAGCTATCGCCCCCTGCCGGCGACCTCCTCCCTTGAGCACGCGATTGCCGTAGGCGGCCTATAGGTGTGAATGCTGGTTGACAGTCTGCGCCACGCGACGATACCGTCACGTCATTCACCGGGATCCCTAAATTCCGGCCCGAAATGCCGCATTAACCCGGCAGGAGGAAGAGCGATGAAGAGAATCGCCAGCATTTGGTTTGTGCTCGCACTGGTTTTCGGCGGATGTCACGCCGACCCTGATGACCCCGCAGGTCAAGCCGAGGAGTTGTCGGATCCGGTACGTCGCGAGAACGCGCTGACCAACCTTCAACGGCTTTACACGAACACGCTCGCCGACAACGACGGTGACCGTGCGAGTGAGCCCGTGCGCAACATGGCCGACGCCATTGCCGTGAAGCTCAATCAAGCCTTCCTCGACAACCCGACGGACAATCAAAACCGCCTCACGATGCTCGACTTGATGTCTGAGATGCGTGATGAGCGGACGGTTCCGGCACTCATCGAAGCCCTCGACTGGCGCCCTGAGGTCAACGAAGAGCACGCGATTCGTGCAGCACGAGCTTTGGGCACGATGGATATTCCCAACGACGGCAAGGCCGCTGTGGTTGAGGCCATTGCAGCAGCCATTCGCAAGGTGACGCAGGCACGCCCGGTGGACAATCGCCTCCGCATTGAACTGCTTCGCTCACTTGGCGCCTTGGACCACGAAAGCGCTCAACCAGTTCTTGTCGAAATCGCCCTTCGCCAAGACGAGTCGCAGAACTTCCTGATCAATCGATTGGCCGCTCAGCAGCTTGGCAACTCCGCCGGGCAGGCGACGATTCAACCCATGATCAAGGCTCTCTTCCTTTTTGCGCCCAGTAACCCGGGGATGCGGATGAATGACGTGGCAGCAGAGGTCTTGGTCCGAGTGGGTCAGCCGGCCGTGGCGCCTCTTCTTGCAGTGCTGAACGGGACAAACGCAGAAGCGAATGAGATCGCAGAAGCCTACATCGAGGCAGTTCGTGCGCGAGACGCTGGTGCTGCTGAGCAAATGTCTGTTCGACAGATCACAGGCGGTGAGGCGACCTTCACTCTCGGAGCTTTGGGTTTTCGTGAGGCTATGGGGCCGCTTCTGGCCGAAACAGAAGCCGACGACATGTTTCGACGCGTCAACGGATCCATCGCCTTGGTTCGCCTGAACCACAACCCTGCAGACCGGGCACGCGTTCGCGAGGCCTTGATGCGCGTCTACACGACACTCGACGACGACCCAACGGCCGTACAGTCAAAAGCGCAGCTCGTCGCTGCGATGCGTTCGCTCTACGACGGGGAGTACATTCCCTTCTTCCGCGAGCAGGCTGCAGAGTCTGACCTTCACCCCGTCGTTCGTCTTGCAGCAGTCACCGCCACCGCGATGCTTGCGGACAAGGCTGAGGCTGAAGGCCTTCAAGCGTGGATCGCCTCTCTCGACCGCCCGGGCGACAACAACGACGACCCATACTTCCAGCAGTTCCAGCAGGGCACGGAGAAGGCGATCACCATCGCCATTGAGTGCGACAGCTCGATTCCCTGTTACATCGGAAAGCTTAGCGATACTGACGTCGAGATCGCCCGAAAAGCGGCGTTTATGCTCGGCCGTCTTGGTCGCGGCAACGCAGATGTCATAACGGCCCTCGTCGAAAAGCTCGGTCACCCAGACGTCGCTGTCCGACTGTCCGTAGTTGCAGCACTCGACCGTGTCGCAACGGAAGGTTCACAGGCGGCCGTCGATAAGATCGACGAACTTCGCGACACAGAAGAAGGTCGGTCCGTTTGGACGAACTTCTCACGCGAAGCGTTGCCCATTCAAGCACGTCTCCGTGCACGCGCGGGCAACTGACGCTCGTGTTCTTCGCGATGCCTCGACTGTCCGGAGCCTTGCGGTGATTCGGCTTGAGGTGCTGTCTGGTGGAAGCCTCGGCGCGACCTTGGAAACCGAGGCGGATCTTATTCGCCTCGGTCGTTCAGACACGAGCGAACTGATGCTCGCCGACCATCACGTCAGCGGCGAGCATGCCTCCATTGTTTTTAATGGTCAGGGCTACGTTCTTCGCGATCATCACAGCACAAACGGAACACGTGTGGAGCGTGGCGCTGACGTCGTAGAACTCGCGCAGCAGCAGGGACGGGAACTTCCTCTACTCAGCGGCGACGTCATCGAATTGGGCGAGCGAAGCGGCGCCGTGAAGGTCGCGGTCACTGTGGACGAAGAGGACGACGATGCTGGCATCGTCTCCGTCCGCCAGCTTGCTGATTTCGAAGAAGTGCAGCGCGAAGCACCTCGTGAGCTTCTTCAA
>JBLHKB010000314.1:0-8254 GCA_047619315.1 Polyangiales bacterium | reverse complement strand
AAGATGAGAGAGCATGGTCTCCTCGATCCGGCGGCCCGCGGAAGCGAGAAGTGGATGTCGACGTTCGTCGAGTATTGGGGCGGCGAGGGCGCCTGGGAACGTATGGCGTCCCTCGCGCGCGAGCAGATGATGCGCTCGGCGACGCAGACGTGTGACCAGGCCTTGGCGCTCTCCCGTGATAAAGAAGGCGCTGAAACCTACGCCGTCGTCACGGCGCCGACGCTCATCCTAAGTGGTTCTGAAACGCCGCTGGAGATGCGTGATTCCGCAGAGCGCGTCGCCGAGGCGATCCCGCGTGGCGAGCATCGAGTGCTCGCCGGCGGTCATATGGTGCCGCTGACGCACACAGAGCTGTTCGCGGAGTGCGTGCTCTCGTTTTTTGGCGAACATGAAACGAAGCTGACCTAGTACGTCATCAAGCAGCCACCGCTAGGTGCACCTCAAGCCAGCTCTCGTCGGGGACGCTCGTCACTTTGTAGAGCTGCCAGTCCTCGCATTGTGAACCGCGTAGGACTTCAGTGTGGCGCGCCAAGGAGTGGTGTATCGCACTCTCCAATGACTGGCCGCACGCACTCAGCGAGCAAGCCAGGAACCCCCAGAAGGCGAGGCCAACGGATCTCCGAAGTGCGTCTATCCGCATGTGCGTAGTTGGCACTCGCATCCGCAGCCACGATTTCGGTGGCAGTGGCATGCGCCCGTCTGGCGGTTGTGGTGGCAGCCGCAGCGATTCAGGCCGCCACCGTGGGCGGAGGCTGTGGGCGTGAGGAGCGCGCCGAATGCGCCCATCATCAGCGCAATACGCAGGCTGCGAGATAGCGTCTTCATCCGTCGAAAGTACCACAGCCCGAAGTGGCGCCTTGCACTAGAGGCGGCGGACGTAGGCGCTCATGCCGTGAGCTTGTCGCATCGCCTCGGCGACGACCTGGGCATCCGCCATCGTCATAAACGCGCCGACCACGACTCGGAACACTGGCGCGCCTTGGGCGTCGGTGGTTTCAAGGACGTGGAGCGACGAGTTGTCTGCGGGGAAGCCGCCGGCTTCGTAGAATCCGTGTTCGGCGGCGAAGCTGCCACTGGAGTAGCCGGGGTCGCTCTGCATAAGGCGCTCGGCGAGGGCGTCGGCGCTGGCGCGGTCGCGGGTGGCGCCGACTTGCACGGTCAGTGCATCGAAGCCGATCTGCATGGCGGCCCGCCGTGCCTGGCGTTCGAGTCCGAGCTTTCGGGCGACGCGAGCAAAGAGGAGGTCGAAGCGTCCGGCGGGGTAGTCGATCTCGGCGTCGCGAACGAAGGCGGAGCCAAAGGCGACTTCGAGCTGTTCTTCGCCGATGATAGCGCTGAGGCGCGGCAGCCAAATGGCGAGCTCGCGGGCGTTCTCTGGGCTCCACTCCGTGTCGCCGCCTTGGACCGTGACATTTCCGTAGACCGCCGCGTAACCGTCCCAGCAGGCGCTGGCGGAGGGCGGTGAGAGGATCAGAGTGATGACGAGGAAGAGACCGAGTCGCAGGGCTGAGTGGTTCATGACTCAGGGAAATGCAGTGGTCGTGCCCAAGGAGCCATGTGTGATAAAGATCAATGAAAACAAACGCTTATGACTGTGGCTTCGTGCGGCGCCGTGTCTTTAGGAACACGTTTTTGTGGCACAGCGAGCGTTCCTGCCATCGAGTCGTGCTTGTCGTTGTGCTGCGGCGTCCCTACGTATGTGTCCGGCGGAGAGTGATCTGCTTCGTACGTTGCCACGTACGAAAGAATGTAACGTTTGCGCTCTGATCGACTCTGGAAAACTCATGAACCTATCGCGATACACTTCTCTTGTCCTCATCGGCGGGCTCCTCGCGGCTCCGTCCCTCTATGCCCAAGACGCGGCTGTTGCCGAGGCGCCAGAGATCGCGGAGGAATTGGTGGCTCCTGCGCTGGTAGCGCCCATCCCAGTTGCTCCGCCGCCTCCGTTGGTCCCGCCGACTCCACCACCCGTCGTCCCACCCGAAACTTTGGAAGACGTGACGTCGCATAAGGGCGACGGCTGGACGGCACACAGTGGTGCTCATCGTGCCGCGGCGCTGGTCTTCGGTGACTCCCACCACGCCCTCACCACCACGCGTGTTATCCGTGACCGCGGAAGCATCCATCTGGTCAACGAGGACGGAGAGAGCGTGCTGGCGACCTACGTGGCGCACAACCGCTGGACGGGGCTGGTTTTGCTGCGCACCGAAGCCGACCTCGGAGCTCACGCAGAGGCCGGGGAGCATCTTGTCGCTGGTGACACCGTTCGTTTCCGAGCACGCCATCGACGCCACGAGCATCACCCACGCGGCGACGTTCAGACAGTAGTGCTCTCGCTGCGTACCAATCGCCTTACGCTCGGCGCCCAATGCACCGAAGGGGAGGGCATCTACAGCCAGCGCGATGGAAGTCTTGCGGGCATCTGCACGGGCGACGAGCAAGCCGCGAGCGTGCACGCCGCGCAAGAGCTCTTCGGTCGTCATGACACGCCTGAGGCACGCAGCGCGTGGCGCCTACGCTTGAGCTTCGACCTTCGCTATCGCATCCAGAGCGGCTTCAACTCCGTCGTCGCTGGGGAACTCGGCATTGGCGTTCTTGGCTTCAACCGGCTCGGCTTCGCACTTCGTGGCGGCATCGCGGCGGACGCAGAGCAAGACGACGACGGGCCGTTGACCCTCGACTCACCCATCGAAGTGACCGGCGAAGTTCAGCTGCATCAGGCGTTTCGCTTCGGCGGAGCCAGCCGCCTAGTCCTCGCCCTCGGCGCGACATTTCGCTACCAGCGAACGGTGACGACGACCACCACGGCGGACTTCGACGGCTGTGACATCAGCGCGGGTCCTTGCCCGGTGGTTTTCGCTCGAGAGCAGACCACGGACACGGAATACCGCGTCCTCCCGATGGGCCGCGTCGAGTTCGACATGGGCAACGTCGCGCTCTCGTACGTCATCCATCTCGATATCGACGAGGTCAAGAACTCGACACACTCCTTCGGGATCGGTCTCGTCTACTAAAAGGCTCTTCAAATCATCCAAGCGGACTCAACGTTCACGCCGGCAAGCGAAAGAAAAAGCCCCCGTCCAGTTTGGGGCGGGGGCTCTTCTCTTTCTTGAAGCGTGAGAAACTAGGGCGCTTCGTACGCGCCGATGTCCGGAGTCGCGTCACGCATCGTTCCGCCACAAGCTTCGTTACCTCCGCCGTTGTTGTCACCGCAGGTAGGACCGACATCCGAACCTCCACTGTCCGGACGTTCGGCATTGAGGCTGGAACCCGAGCTTGCGTCCAATGGGTCGGCATCGCTGCTCCCATCTGCTGGCATCGTCACCACACCCCGTCGCGAGGGCCTTACCCCCTATCGGGGATAGTCTGCGTGAGTTGTTCTGCTGAAACGCGATTATTGCAACGTTGTTAGGATGCCTACTCGGCCGGATCCGAGTTCTCGTCCGTAGCCTCCGCCTCTTCGACGGCGCCGGGATCGCCCATCATGTCCTCAAGCTCCTGGGCCATCTCGTTCGCGGCGGCTTCCGCTTCGGCGGCGGCTTCCGCCTCTTCTTCGGGGCTCGGTCCACATGCGGGAAGAGCCCCAAAGGACAGCACAGCGAGAAGGATGAGAATGTTCTTCATGGTGTGACCTTCGCATGGACCGAGCAGGAGCACATCTGATTCCTGCTCAGTCGAGCATCGCGTCGTGCTCTTCTTTCGGCTCTTCTTCGGCGTCGAGAAAGCGTAAATGGGTCTCGTCGAAGTACTTGCCGATCATGAAGCGGACGGGGACGAGGAGGGCGATGAAGAGCGGAAAGAGGATGCCGATGAAGGAGGTTTTGACGAACCAAAGGACAGCCAGGCACGCCGTCTGGATCACTGTGAACGTGTGCATCACGCGTCGCGGTACCCGGCGCACAAAATGTGTGGGTGGATACTGGGCAGGGTCCATGAACCAGAGCCGCATCCGCTCGAAGAGCTGGTTGCCGCGCATCGAGCCCACGCCCATAAAGAGGAAAAGCCCGAAGAGGACGCTCATGGGAACTTCGCCGATGTAGGTCAAGAGCAGGAGCGAGGAGCCGACCATCACGTGGACCAGAAGGCCGGTGAGACGGTTCTCGCGAACGCTCGTGATGACCTCTTTGCCGCCGTGTCGCTCCGTCGTTGCGAGGCTCCGTACGTGGTTGAGAGAACGAACCGTCGCCGCGACCATCCAGGGCAAACCGAAGAGCGAGCAAACACCGACGAGGACTCCGACGATGAGCAAGTCGAGGTGATAGCCGGCTCCCTTTTTGAGTTTGTTTTCCGGGGCGTTGATGAGGCGAACGGTGATGTTCTGGTCGAGGAAGAGCAGCACGGACATCATCAGCGCAGGTCCGATGGCCGCGCCGACGACCCAGCCCGGTGCGTTGAGCGGATTGACGAACCAGGCGCGTCCGGTCGTGGTTTGCACTTCGGCGGGGACGGCGAGCTTTTCGAGGTCGACGGGATGCAGCCAGAAGGCGACGGCTGTCATGGCGCAGATAGCGATGGCGGGACCAAAGTCCGCCAAAAAATCACGGGCGCCTCGGACCAAATACGGGCTCGAGCGAAAGCGTGCGAGTTGGTTCGCGAGTGAGTAGGTGCCAAAGGCGAGCAGGAGCGAGAGCAGCGCCGTGTCATACGCAGTGACGCCATCGAAGAAGCCCTTAAAGCTGTTCTTTAGAGCTTCGACGATAAAGATGATGGCGATGAGCCCCGCAAAGGTCTCATCGGTGAAGCGCGTAAAGAAGCGCACCAAGCTGCTGGCTTCGGTGAACGCCAAGACGACCAGAATGACCATCGTCCACAAGCCCACCCACGCGTAGGCCATGAAGAAGTCGACCTCGAAGCTCTCGCAGAGCTCGAAGAGAATCCCAACGAAGACGATGACGGGGCCCGTGCTGCCGAGGATCGTCAGCGGCTGGCCGGAGATGAGCGCGTAGATCGTGCCGCAGAGCGCCGTCGCGACGATCATCTCCATGGCGCCCATTTGGCCGTCCGTCAGGTCCGAGAGTAGACCGCCAAAGGCGACGGCGGGCGCCAAGCACGCGAAGAAAAGAAAGAGCACCGAGGCGAGGCTCTTGGGATGAAAGCCCGCGCAAAAATCGTTGCCGTAGTGGGGCAGTCGTCGGCGAATATCCGCGACGATGCCCTTGCCGAACCCGCCGACGCGGCGAAGCTCGACGGGCGTCTCGTGCTCAGGCTTTGGGTCGACGACCTTGTCGATGTAGCGCTCGTACACCTCCCGAAGGGCTGTGCCGGTGCGCGCCGTCAGGGCTTGAGGTCCGAAGTGGTCGTCGAGCATCATCCAGCCGAAGGGCTCAAGCACGTCGTCCGTGGGTTCGTCACCGAACACGACCCAGGTGAAGATCAAGTCTTCGCCGTCCGAGGCTTTGGTGCCGGCTGGGCACTCAACGAGAGCGTGGGCGGGGGCGATGTCGAGCTCCGTCACACGCATAAGTCCGACGCCGTGACCGAGGTCCGCGGAGATAGGAGTCAGCTCTTCCTCGAAGGCGATGACCTTGGCGAGGTCCTCGTCGCTCATGTCGGTTTGGCCAACGAGGGCACGCGCTGCCTGAACGAGAATGGGGCCTTCGCCGTCGAGGTCGCTTCGAAAGAAGACATGACCTCGCTTGAGAGGTTCGCTGGAAGACATGGGTCGTTGTAGGCGTTAAGCCCACCTGTAGATAGGGAAGTCGGGGATTGGGATGAAAGGCCGAAGACCAGGTGTGTCGATGGACACTTCTGCTAGGGTCCCGCCGTGAAAACGACTCCCCTCGCTTTGGTCCTTCTTCTCTCCACCGTCGCATGTGGTGATGACGACACCGCCGGCTTCGACGCTGGATTCCTGCCGGACTTCGACGCCTCCAGTGAGGACATTCGTATTGCCGTGGACGGCGGCGGCGACGCGGGAGACGACGCGGGCATCGCGGACGCCGGCAATGACGCCAACACGCCTGACGTGTTTGACGCCGGCCCGCCAGCCTGTGGTGCCGAACAGCCGAGCGTCGCTGCGGTCCGCGGCACCGAAGGTCTGGCCATCACACCCGACGGAACGATCTACTACTCTCAGTCGGGCGGCATCGGCCGCATCTTGCCAGGCATGGCTGCTGAGAATGATTGGATCACCGGTCTTGGTAGCACCATGTGGGGACTCGCTTACCGTGAATCCGACGACGTCCTCTTCGCCGCGTCACCCGCCGCCGGCGGCGGAACGATCTACCGTGTGGACACCACGGCCGCGGCCGCGACGGCCGAGCCCTTCATCACGGGCGCTGGTCAACCCAACGGACTCATCGTCGCCGACGACGGATCGCTGCTCTTCTCGGACTTCGGTGGTGGCCGCGTGATGCACGCTGAGGGTGAAGAAGACCCCACGGAGGTGGCGCGGTTCAGTCAGCCGAACGGGCTGTTCATCGACGACGACGGAACGCTCTTGGCGCTCTCCTATGGTGCAGGAGTGGTCTGGCGGATCACCCTTAACGACGACTGGACGGAGATGTCGCGGGAGATGGTCGCCGACGTTGACGGAGCCCTGGACGGCATCGGCCGTGATGACATGGGTCGCTACTACCTCACCGACAACGGCGCTGGACGAGTGCTGCGCTACGACGCGGACTTCGGCGCGGAAGAAGTGCTTCTGACCGGTGTGCCCAACGCCGCGAACCTTGCTTGGGGCCGTGGGCCGCTCGTCTGCACGGAGCTCTACGTGACCTCCGGCGGAACGATGCGCGTCCTCGACGTGGGCGCCACCGGCCGCCCCTGATTCTTGAGGGAGTGGGCGTTTTGAGACCGAGCTGAGTTCTTTCGCGCAGCTTTCCGTGGGACCGAGGCCAGGACGGGGCTATAGTCCGCGCGAATGGCACATCAGCGAATTCTCGTCACCTCAGCGCTCCCTTACGCCAACGGTCCGATTCACCTCGGGCACATGGCAGGAGCTTACCTTCCAGCGGACGTCTTCGTGCGTTACCAGCGGCTCTGCGGTGAAGACGTTGTCTATGTCTGCGGCTCTGACGAGCACGGGGCGGCTATCGTCAAGCGCGCGATGGCCGATGGTGTGAAGCCTGAGGACATTGTCGGCGAGTATCACGAGCAGGCCGTGAAGGACTTTGCGTCCGTGGGCATGAGCTTCGACCACTACGGCCGAACAAGCTCGCCCATGCACCACGACACGGCGCGAGAGTGGTTCCGCACCATGGCGAAGAAGGGGGCTTTTACCACGAAGACCGAAGAGCTCCCCTTCGACCCCGAAGCTAAAATGTTCCTCGCCGACCGCTTCGTGACGGGCACCTGTCCTCACTGCAAGAACGAGCGCGCCTACGGCGATCAGTGTGAGAGCTGCGGCACGGCGCTGAGCCCCAAAGAGCTCATCTCGCCGAAGAGCACGCTGAGCGACGCCACGCCGGAGTGGCGCGAGACGACGCACTGGTATCTGCCGATGGGCGAGCATCAGGCTCGACTCGAAGAGTGGATCGCGACGAAGACGGACTGGAAGCCGAACGTTCTTGGCCAGGTGAAGTCGTGGTTCACGATGGGTTTGGGCGACCGCGCGATGACGCGGGACCTGCCTTGGGGTGTGCCCGTGCCAGAAGACGCGGCGGAGCTCTCCGGCGTCAGCGCCGATGGCAAGGTGCTCTACGTGTGGTTCGACGCGCCGATTGGTTACGTCAGCGCCACGCGTGAGTGGGCCGAGAAGCAGGGCGACGCGGACTTGTGGAAGAAGTACTGGCAGTCGGACGACACGCGCCTGGTGCACTTTATCGGCAAGGACAATATCGTCTTTCACACGTTGTCTTTCCCGCTGATGTTGATGCTCCACGGCGACTACGTGTTGCCCGAGAACGTGCCGGCGAATGAGTTCCTCAATCTTGAGGGCGAGAAGCTCTCCACGAGTCGAGGCTGGGCCGTTTGGCTCGGCGAAGCGCTCGAGGCGTTCCCCGCGGACTACCTTCGCTACTCACTGCTTCGCACGCTCCCTGAGACCAAGGACGCGGACTTCACCTGGGCGGACTTTCAGGCGCACGTGAACAATGAGCTCGCGGACAACATCGGCAACTTCGTGAACCGAGGGGTGCAGTTCGTTCACAAATACTGCGACGGCGTGCTTCCGGAGTTGATCAACCCAAGCGCCGAAGACCAAGCGGCGCTCACGGCGCTGGCGGACTTCCCCGCGCGTATTGGCGTGATGATCGATGAGTCGCGCATGCGCGACGCCATCAACGAAGTGATGGCCTTGGGGCGTCTTGGCAAC
>JBLHKB010000313.1:0-8318 GCA_047619315.1 Polyangiales bacterium | reverse complement strand
ACGGAGTGGGTGCCGTCTTTCCACGCGCTCTTGAAACGTATCCGTACTCGACCGTCCGGATGCTCTTCGAGGCGCTCAAGGGAGAGCGGAGGTCGCGCAATGTAGCGGCACACTATTCAACAACGGCGGCGCTCGAGACGCTGACGGTCGCGACCGTCCACCGCGACGGCAGCGTGGATGTTGACGCCGCCGACTTCTGCGAGGGCCCCCGGACCGGCGCCCCGCACGAGGCGGAGAGGACGGACGAGCTTGGCGGTCTTGCGGCCGGCGGCCGGCCCGAGCAGCTGCACGTCCGCCGCCGACGCGCCGTAACACGACGCAAGAACTGGCTGGTCACTTGTGAAGGAATCTACGGCATCGCTGATGCCATCGAGGCTCCGGCCATGCCGCTTGAGCACTCGGAGAAGACTCGCGTGAGTCCAAGCCGCGACCTGCGCGACCTCCTCTGTGCTGGGCTCGCCGAGCTCGCGAAACCGCAGCTCGCCCTCTTCGTCGCGCACGTACACTCCATCGAGGGCCAGCGTATGAAAGCGCACATTGAGCTGGAGCGCGCTGTCGGTGCGCTGCACAAACGTGAGCGCACCTGTCTGCGCATCTCGAACCGAACGCAGCCCAAGCTTACGCTTCGCACGCCAACACAACGAACGCTTCAGTGCGTCGATGAACGCGCCGAGCACGTCCGCGCACAACTTTCGGTCATAGCCAAGAATCGCGGCCAGTGCTCGCTCACGAGCGCATGCAGGAGCGTGTCTTCAGGTCGGCGTGGCGCGTAGCCATCGCTGCGTGTTTGCTCGGCGCACGTCGAAGTCGCTGCCTGTGCCACTTGAACCTGCACCGCACGAAGCGAGCCGGCGAATCATCCGATGAAACACCGACAAACGAGTCTGCGTGACCGGCGCAACGCCGTCGGCCGCCGGCGGACGGCAGCCAAGCGACGTCAACCTGGTTGCAAGACTGTCGGTGCCACCACCGCTCTTTCGGTAGGAAGTCACTGTGTTCTTCTCCGTTCATCTGCGCTCCCGCCGGCTCATCTTGATGCTCCTGGTCATGGAGCGCGGCGCGGCTGGGCTGATTTGTATTCCCGTTCTCTTTGTTAGCATGTCCGGGTTCATCGCCGGCGTGCTCCTTGTTCGCGTGGCGCGCCGAGTCAAAGGCTACGACCATGTGGTCGCGTCGTCGCTGTGGGCGCACCGACGACGCGACCGCGGGGTCGCGCTAGAACCCGAAAAGCGCTCGATAACGAGATGGGCACGCCGCTTGCGTTAGACATGGCGAACTTTGACGAAGGCCGCCATGAAACATATTCCTCTCCTCCTCCTCCTCCTCGCCCTCCCCCTGGATCTCTTGAATTTGGGGTGCCAAAGCCCCGACGCCTCGAACTCATCCCCCAGTACGCTCGCGACTTCCAGTTCGCCGGCTCAGGTCACGCTGCTGCGAGATGACCACGGCGTTCCGCACATCGTCGCCTCAAACCTTAGCAGCGCTATGCACGGGCTTGGTTTCGCTCAGGCGGAAGACCGCCTTTTCCAAATGTTCGCCCGTCGCGCACGGATGCAGGGGCGCACCGCCGAGTTCTTCGCGCAACGTGCGGACGGAACGACGAGCGCCGACGGGATCGCGCGCATGATCGATTCCGACCACGCGATGCGACTGCTCGCCTTCAGTCGTCATGCGGAGCGCATTGTAGAAGAGATGGGCGCCGAGCATCGCGGCTTGCTCGAGTCGTTCGCGGCAGGCATCAACGCACAGATCGCTGAGCGTCGGTCACTCGGCAGCGCCTTCGACGAGTTCGGCATTGTCCACGTCGAACCCTGGACGGTCGCGGACACGCTGCTCGGGTGGGACTCTGTCGGGAACAAGTTCGGATCGTCGCGGGCCGCTGCCCAGCTTGAGATCGACCGACTCAACGATTGCGAAGACGGTGGTTGCACGCCGATGACCTGCGCGGACTACACGCTTGACGAGGAAGCCGCCGTTGTGCAGGAACCGGCCGACGGCGTCTGGCCGCCTGGCGGCGATGGTCGACGCAGTCCCTTCGCGTCTAGAGTCGGGCTCGGTGAGCTGCGTCCCGACGTACCCTTGAAAGCCAGCCAGGGGTTCGTCGTGGCGGGTCGACACCTTGAAGGCGGAATGCCACTCCTTTTCGGCGAGCCGCAGCTCTCGCTGGAGGCCCCATCGGTATGGTACGAGCACCACATCGTGGTCGCCGACGAAGCCATCGACGTCCGAGGTGTAGGGTTCGCCGGCTCTCCGGGCATGGCGATGTTCTACAGCCGAAATGTTTCCCAGACTCTGACGGCAGGAGGAGGCGACACTGCGGACCTCTTCGAGATCCGGCGCGGAGACGACCCGCGCACGTATTGGGTCGACGGAGAGCTTCGCCGGTTCGACATGCGCGTGGAAGCCATTCGAGTACGCGGTGGCTCGCCAGTTGAGATAGTCATCGAGCAGACGGTGTTCGGCCCAGTGTTCGATGACGCACTGGACAATCTCCCCGCCGGCCGCTCGTTTGCAATTCGCCACGTGGCTGCGCGCCGCCAAGGGGACCATTCGGTCCTCGCGGGTATCGAGCTGATGCGGGCCCACAACCTTGAGCAGTACCGGAACGCTCTACGCCGTTGGTCGAGTCCCACCGTCAATGGTTTGTACGCAGGAGTCGACGACGACGATGGAGAGACCCACATCGGGTACCACGCACTGCTCATGATCCCCGAGCGCGCCCCCCTTGTCATCGAGGGAATGGACGCCACGGGTCGCTACCCCTACGACGGGACGACGACGGACCAAGACTGGGACCAATTCCTCGATCTCGACTGGAACCCTCATGTGATCGACCCCGAGGAAGGCTACCTCTTCAGCGGTAACCACCTGACCGTCGGGAGCTGGTACGACTCGGTCGTGTACGCGGGCTTCCAAGGGAGCGGAGACACGTTCCGGAGTTTCGAATTGCGCCAGCGCCTCGCACGATTGGTCCAGTCGGGGCCCATCGCGACCTCTACGCTGCACGCGTTGCACGTGGACTCCGCAAGCCTCGCTGTCGTCGGGGCGATGCAAGCACTGACGGAACTCGAGCGGCGCGGGACCATACCCCCCGACCGTGACGACCTTCCTTTGTCGCGCGCCGAAAACCGCGCCGCGCGCGCTCTGACCGTCCTGCGGATGTGGTTTCGCCTTGGCGACGGTCGCGTCGACCAGCGCGTGCCCGGCAACCTCTTCGCCGCCCAGATAATTCCTGGTCTCGCTCAGGGTCCAAACGTGGAGCCCTTTATGTGCAGATGGGGCGCACGTTTCTACGGCGCCATGCGCTTCCTCCGCGAGTTCGGGCGCGACGCTAGCGTTCTGGGAACGCTCGAGACGGCGATGCTCTATCGCTCGATCGACCGGGCGATCGCGGGCGTGGACGGGGCCGCATGGGCCGACAGCTGGGGCGAAGCGGGTTGGACACGACGGGTCACATCCGTTCCGCGCACAGTTGCCTACCAACGAGACTTCGCGTGCCTCGATCCTACCCTCGACGACGAGCTCTGTTCGTTGGATGAGGCGCACACGCGCTTGCTGACGTTGCCGCAGGATCACCTCGAGACCATCGCGTCGACGTACGGAAGCAGCTGGCCCCTTACCGTCGACTATTCGGATGTCGACGGCGCGTGGGCGCTCCTGGCGCCAGGATTATCCGAACGTCCCTCAAGCCCACGCTTTGACAGCGAACTCCGGAACATCGAGCTCAAGGGACGCGGGGACATCCGTGGCATGCCGAACGCGCCGCTGGACCTACGTCGGCTCCACATCGTCGAACGGCGTGTACTGGCTCGGACCCCCTAGCCCTAGTCGCGATTCGCCCAGGTCCGCCGGTCGGCGGTGCGATGAGAGACGAGCCGAATGCGCCCTTCGCATTCGGCTTTCTGCGCGTCCGCGGAGAGCATCGTTCGCACTGCGCGCGGACGGCCCTGGCGACCGCCCGGTCGCGCGCCCCCTCCCTGACTCGACCTCGCGGGCCCGGGAGGTCGCGCTTCCTCTACGAAACTCCTACAAATCAGAGCAAGCAACCGTGGGCACGGTCAATGCACTGTGAGGAGGTGACCTGCGGGGCATTTCGTTCCTGGTTGTTCCTGGTGACTCGTCCGAGTTGCTCACATTCAAAGCAAGGACCTCCTCATGACCTCCCATTCATTTTCGTTCTCTTTCTCGGTCACCGCGCTGGCGGCCTTCATCGCGGCTGGATGCGCTGGCGGCGAGGCGCCCAGCACCGGTGCTAACGCGGAGAGTTTGACCTGCGACCGCTATGTCGAATCGGCGCGCCTTGCCGCCGCCGGTGAGGAGCTGAGCCTTGAGCAACTCGACGACCTCGACATCGTTCGTGACGCCTTCGACTCGATGCCCGCTGAGCTACGAGCCGAGGGAGACGCGATCCTCGCCGAGGCCCTTGCGCTCGGGATCCCCGGCAACGAACTGGCAGAGCGTGTCGGTGAACTCAGCACGGCGCCGAGCGCGACGCTCGAGCGCTTGTCGAGCGAGTACAGCGCGCAACTCGGGTGCGTCGAAGAGCTCACCGTGGTTGCGGGCATGGGCGGTCGAATCGGCTCGCAAGAAAGCGCGCTCTTGGGATTCCTTGCAGCCGGAGCCGCCGTCCTGCTGTGTGGAGGGAGGGTCCTCGCGTGCACGGAGGATTCGCAAGAGGAGCATGACACCGTGTGTGGGGAACCCAGCAGCTGCCCCGCTGGACAGGTCGCTAGCGCTCAGTGTTGCGCGCGCAAGCTTCACAGCGACACCGTCAACTGCGGAGTCACATGCGGCACGAACGGTCCGGACGGCGACTACGAAAACTGCTGCCGCCTCGCACCGCAAGGGCAGGCCGGCGAGCCTTCGGCAATCTGAGCCTCAGCGCCCGCTCTTGTATGCTCCCGGCCGTCGGGAGTCGCTGCGGGTGGCGCGGACGCTGCGACCATGCGGTCGCAGCGTGTTTCCGGCTGGCGCGCGAGCGCGAACCGGAAGTCGCATTTAGGGCACGAAGAGCGCGTCCAGCGAAGCGGTACGCGACTTGCTTAATTAATCTTACCTGCGCGCGGTACCAATAAACTACCCCGTCAGCTAATCTTCTCGAACCTTGGACGAACACATGGAAGCTCAAACCGAACTCATCGCAGGCCAGAAAGTCCTTCGTCTGCCATCGATTCGCGTGGTCGTCGTCAACGGCCCCGACCGCGGCGCAGAGGTGACCGCGCGAACCGGTCGACTGAAGATTGGAACCGCCAAGGACAACGACCTCGTGCTGACAGACCCCGCCGTATCCCGTCACCACATGACAATCGCGCTGGGTCCATCCGCGACCCGCGTCCGCGATCTCGACTCGCGTAACGGGACCCACGTTGATGGTGTCACCGTGTTCGACGCGCAGCTTGCGCCTGGCTCAAGGGTCTCCCTCGGCCAAACCACTCTGCAGGTTACACCCGTCGACGAGCCGGTCTCGATCCCCTTGTCCTCCTCCGAGCAGTGCGGCCGGTTGATCGGTCGCAGCGTGGCGATGCGCCAGGTCTTCGCGATCATCGAACGTGTAGCGCCGAGCGAGGCCACCGTGCTCATCCGAGGCGAGACAGGTACCGGAAAGGAACTGACGGCCGAAGCGCTCCATCAGCTCTCGGAGCGAAGCGAGGGGCCGTTCCTCACGCTCGACTGCGGGGCCATCGCGGCCTCGCTGCTCGAATCCGAACTCTTCGGCCACTCGAAGGGGGCATTCACAGGGGCGCACGGCGACCGGGCAGGTGTCTTCGAGGCGGCGCATAGAGGTACTCTCTTCTTGGACGAGATCGGCGAGCTGCCTTTGGAGCTTCAGCCAAAGCTCCTCCGCGTGCTCGAGGGACGGGAAGTCCGCAGGGTGGGTGAGAACCACACCCGGTCGGTGGACGTTCGGATCCTCGCCGCCACGCACCGCGACCTGGCGTCGCTCGTCAACACGGGACAGTTCCGCGAAGACCTCTACTACCGCCTAGCTGTGGTCGAGCTGGAGCTGCCCGCACTTCGTCACCGGGTAGACGACATCCCGATGTTGGTGCGGCACATCGCCAAAGGCCTAGATGGACCCGTGCCGAGCTCGTCGACCTTAGCCTCTCTGCAGCGGAAGGCGTGGCCGGGAAACGTGCGGGAACTTCGCAACGCCGTAGAACGCGCGCTTGCGCTTGCGCATGGGCAGGATTCCGCCGAACGTTCTGCCGTGGCCGAACCCGATGGACTGCTTCAGTCCCTACTGCGCAAGCCCTACCACGAGGCCATGGAGACATGGACGGCGACGTTTGAACGCGCCTACGTCCTCGAGATACTCCGACGCACCGGAGGAAGCGTCACCGAGGCTGCGAAGATCGCGGGCGTCACTCGCCGTCATATTCAGCGTGTGCTGAAACGGCATCAGCTCCGAGGAAACTCGTGAGGGTGTTGCTCGCGCGCTTCGCACCTTTATGCCTGGCCATCGCAGCGTCGACATCCGCACTGCTCCCCTCGACCCTTGCACTCGGACAAGACCGTTTCCTCTGGGTCGCGGAGACTTTGTCCACCAGCGAGGCACCTCTGCGCGTCGCGTTGACCGCCGCGCTGGACGCCGACGCGGTCACGCCGGACGCCGCACACTTCGAACTTCGGCGGCATGCGGCCACGCTGGATGCCGAGCCGCTTGAGGACCGTCTCGCCTCCGCGCTCGAGGCCGCCCGCGACGCGTACGTCCGACTCGACCTGGCAGGAGCGAACGAGTTCTATGACCGGGCGCTCCGAATGGCACTCGAAGCGCCGACGGGAACCGAGCCCGCGTCTGTGGCTCGCGTGTTCTTCGAGCAGTACCTCGTGCTGCGAGCAGCCGAGGAGACGGCGGCGGCTCGCGCGGCGCTTGACAGCGTGCTTACGATTCGTCCTGATTTCGGAGTCGACGCGTCGCGCTACGGGCGTCCCGTGATCCGCGCGATCGCCGCCGCTCGCCAAAGCCTTCGCAATGGCCCGGCGGGGCGAATCACCGTCGGCCGCTCTCCCGCGGACGCCGAAGTCCACATCGACGGTCAGAGACTCGCGGACGGCGAAGCGGCGCTCGTGCGCGGTACCGGCATGCACTTGGTGACCGCCACCCGCTTCGGGTACGCACCCCGCGCCGAGCTCGTGACGGTGGTCGATGGCACGGCGCGCGTCGACGTCGTCTTGACGCCCGCGGAGGGACCGCAGCTTGCGGCATTGATACTTGCGCGGTGGGGGCGCGGTGAAGTGATGCCCACGCCCATTCTCGCCCTGGTCGCGCGCGCTCTGGACCTTCGACGCGTGGTTGAGGCGCGTATCGAAGAAGGACAGGTGGTCGTGACGGAGAGGATCCCCGGACAAACGGAGATCTTGCGGCAGGCGCGGGGTACCCGCACCCGATGGGAGCCCGAGCCTTTCGCGGCGCTCGCTGCAGACTTCGCGGGCGAAGCGCTCCGGCCGCCCGAGGCCGTGTCTCTCGCCGTGCTAGCGCCTGCCGCGGTGGCTCCGGGCCGTCGCTTCGAATTGGAGGTCAACCTTCGGGATCCCGACAGTCAGCTGCGCGCTCTGCGAGGGGAGTGCGGTGAGTCGCGCAGCGAACAGGACGCAGAAGCGGGGAGGCAAGAGCTGAGCCTGCGGGCACCGAACATAGATGGGGACCTCGACTGCGTTGTGTTCGGTATTGACCGCTTAGGGCAGGTCATCGTTCGCTTCCCCGAGGATGCGCCCCTTCGCTTAAACGTGACCGAGGACGCTCGCCGACGCGTGCCTTGGTGGGTGTGGGCGAGCATCGGCGTCGTCGTCGCCGGCGCAGCGGCAGCCACCGCCGTGGTCCTCACCCGAGACACTCGGCAGGAGCTGGTGATCCAATGAACACCTCATCCAATGAACGCGCCATCCCCTCCAACGCCTATTCAGGAGTCCGAATGAAGAGTGAACTTCCGGTCTTTTTGTTCGTCATGACTTTGTTGGGGATGGGCGCCTGCACAGTCGTCGAGGAGAGCCGAGTAGAGCTCGTCGACCCTGCCCCCCTCGACGCGAGCGACCGCGTCCAGACGCGCGTCTATGTGTTCCCGCTTGACGAGGGCGCCATCTGCACGCGCCTTTCGCAGTGGCTCGACCGCGGGTGCGACGGTGCGCCGTGCGTCGAAGGGAGCTTCGACACGTGGCTGGACACCGAGCTGTCCGGCGCGCCAGACGCCGAGCGGTATACGCTAACGACCGGCGTCGAAGGGCGCGTGAGCTTACCGGCCTCCTCGTTTTCAGTGATCGCGCACGTGAGATACGAGTCGGACGCGCTCGATGCCGCTTTGGGCACGGCCATCGACGCG
>JBLHKB010000312.1:0-8319 GCA_047619315.1 Polyangiales bacterium | reverse complement strand
CACCGGAAGTGAGGGGACTGTCGGGATCGTCGAGACCATGACGGCGAGCGTCTTCAAGACTGATCTCCGTGTCCTCGTCGTCGACTTCGTCCACAACGGTCATGTAGAGCTGAAGGTCGACGGCCCCCGTCTCTTCGTTGAACGTGGCCTCGAGTTCCTTCTCCGCGCCGAATTGGCGCTTGGCCGCCGTCAAAATCGCCTGCTCGATAGCTTCAATGAGCACCTTGGGCTCAATGCGCTTCTTCTTGCTGACTTGCTCGATGACCGCCATCAGAGGCGCTTCGCTTGTGCTCATTGGTTTACCGTTCGAATCGATGGACAAGGTTGGCTTTGGCGATGGACTCATGCGGGATCGAAAGGGTTTTCCCATCGATCTCGAGCGAGACAGCATCACCCTCGACCCCTAGAAGCCGGCCGGCGAAGCTCTTTCGCCCGTCGACTGGTCCAAAGGTCTTTATTTTGGCCTCACGGCCGGTGAACTTTTCAAAGTCGCCCAGGCGCACCAAAGGGCGCTCGATGCCGGGGCTTGAAACTTCCAGGCGATATTCGACGCTGGCGAACATCTCTTCATGGACATCCATCGCGGTGGACAGGTCGCGGCTCACATTTTGGCAGTCGGTCACGCAGATGGCGCTCCCTGGCTTCGGGTCATCCGCCGGGCGCTCGCGGTCGATGACGACGCGATATGTCGTCGCCTTCGGAGCTGAGAGAGAACGCACGTCAACAAGCTCTACGCCGTGAACGGCGCAAATGGGCTCTGCGAGAGCCATAACTTCTTGTTCGAGCTTGGTATGCCGGGTCATGAAAAAGGTACTAAATGCCTGAAAATGCGTCTTTTGCGTGAATCGCAGATCTTTGCCGAGGCCAGAAAAAAAGGCAGGCCCGAGAACCTGCCTCCATGGGTTCAACCGCGAAGACGAGCGCGTATTACCACGCACTTCTCTACCCGGCAAGCGCTGGAGTACTCAAAATTGAGAGAGCTGACAGAGCGACAGGAGAGGCGCTCAGGAAGCCTCCGAGATGACCGCGAGAAGTTCATCCCGATGCTCGTCCGCATAGTAGAGGAGCGCTGAGAGCCCATCGCGCAACTCGCTTGCCTGCAGGTCCTTGGTTGGATGCGAGACGGAGAGCACGACGTCGAGATCATCATCGATGCAGAACTTGGCCATGAAGAGGACCTGGTTGAGCTCAAGGAGCCGATCATAGAGGGCTTTGCAGAGGTCATCGCTCTCCGGCGAAGCCATGAAAGGAACGATGGCCATCGTGATGAGCCCTCGTTCCTCGTCGACGTGCACCATGAACGGGAAGATGTTGTCTCGTGATCGAAAGCGGCCACGCCAGCAAAGATGGTCAATCCGCGCAAAGCGATGCCCATCCGCTTCGAGGATGGCTTCGATGCTCTCGTGGTCATGGCCAATGGTGATGCGCGACACGCGGGCACCCTAGCCGGCCGCTGAAAAGCAAACAAGCGCTAGTACTGGGCTGTGCCGTCGAGGATCTTTCGTGGATTCTGCGCCAGAAGCTCTTGGGTCCGCTCATCACCCACTAGTTCACCGAGCCGCTTGATGGCCTGCCTGACCAGCGCGACGTCGCTCGGACGATGAGCATCACTGCAGGCGGCGTAGTAGACGTCCTCCTTGAGCATACGTTCAGCTGCTCCTTTGGGGCGACGCCCGTAGCGCCCCACCAGGCTCATGATGTCGAGGAGAGGGAGCGCACCAGCGTCCACGAGCGCATCGAGGGGATCGGTGCGCTTGAACAGCGGCCGGTAACGCTCCGGGTGGGCCAGGACCGGCTGCATTCCGCGAACTTTCATGTCGAAAAAGCAGCGCTCCAGACCCCGAGGAATGGCTTCCGGGGGAAGCTCAACGAGGGCTGCATGTCCACCTGGATACGGAAGCGCGTTGCCGTCGCGGAAGAGCCCAAACACCACGTCATCAAAGAAATGCTCGGCGCCAAGACCGAGGACAGGCATCCCACTTCGTTCCGCCGTCGCGGTGCAAAAATCAGCATGAGCCTTCTCCAGGCCCGCACGCTCATTGGGGAACATGACGCTGCGAATGTGTGGGGTGGCCACAACCATGGAGAAGCCCGCGTCACGAAGCCCTTCGCAGAGCGCCACGCCCTCCTCCAGGGTGTTGACGCCATCGTCGACGGCGGGGACGTAGTGGCTGTGAAGGTCGACGAAGCCGTCGCTTGGGATGTTCATTGGCTCTCCGCGATCAGTGCATCGATTCGCACGAGGAGTGCTTCACGGGTGGCGCTCGCGGGGTCGACGATGGCTTCTTCGAGGAGCGTTCTGAGGATGTCCCCCACCAGGCGGCGAGGCTGATCTTTCAAACGGGTGAGAATATCGTGCCCTCCGACGGGTAGCTCCTTCGTGCTCAGCGGCGGCTTCCGCCCGAGCTCTTCTCGCGCGGCGAGCGTGAAGGCTTTGATGATGTCCGGATAAACTGCGCCCAGATAGCGAAGTGATGGTTCCAAGTGTGTTTTCGCCTCCGCGAGCCAGCGCCGAAGCTCGACCCCAGCCAAGGGCGCCTCCGGAACCGTCATCGCGAGGAGATGAAGCACGAGTTTCCGTTCATCGTTGCTGAAGCGGTAATCCCGAAACCAAGACTCGACGACTCCGGCGTTCACGTCACGGAAGAGGCCAGCGAGGCGCTCCGCACCCTTCGCTTCCGAGCGGTCCATGATGCTCAGAGACATCGCCCACTGCTCCTCACTCAGACCGTCGAGGGCGCCGCAGGTGTGTTCAAGAATCCCGGTTCGCTTCATCACAACGAACGCACGGCTCGGCTCTTTCGCCTTCATGGTCTTGATCCACTCTTCGCGAACGCGCTCCGGACTCACCTTCGCGAACACCGGCAACGCAGGTCTGAACGCTGCTTCGGTTTCTGGTGCGAGCTCAAACTCCAACGTCGCGACGAAGCGCGCGCCCCGCAGGATTCGGAGCCCGTCTTCCGCGAAGCGCTCCGCCGGATCACCGACGGCACGGATCACGCGTGCTCCCAGATCTTCGAGGCCGCCAAAGGGATCAACAATGGCACCCTTCACATCCACGGCGAGAGCGTTGACGCAGAAGTCTCGTCGCGCGAGGTCGTCGCGAATATCCTCAACAAAGAAGACCTCGTCGGGGCGGCGACCATCGCTGTAGGCGCCCTCCCCTCGCAGCGTCGTGACTTCGTAGCCCTCTCCTTTGTGGAGAACGGTGACGGTTCCATGGTCGATACCCGTCGGAAGCACTTTGCGGAACGCGCGAGTGACCTGTTCCGGCGTCGCCGAGGTGGCGATGTCCCAGTCCGATGGCGCTCGCCCCATGAGACGATCACGAACACAGCCGCCCACGATCCAGGCGCGGTAGCCCGCTTCGTTTAGGCCCTGGGTGACCTCGCGAACGCCTCGGGGGACATCGCTCATGGGAAACTCTTTCATAGCGCTCAAAGCATGGCACGGCCCGCTAGATTGCGCATCGCTAGCTGGTCAGCGTCGAGGCCGCGTCAAAATCGTCACCGCTCTCGTCATCGAGCCGTATCTCCGTCGAGTCCGACGCTCGGAGTCGTGCGCGAATCGCTTCCGCGCGCTTCTGAATCGTGTGCGCCTCTTCGACACTGGCCGCGCTCTTATCGAGAACGAGGAGACCCGCGTACGCTTCCAAGGAAGACGCCAACTCGATCTCGTTGCCGAGGTCCTCAAAGATTTGGATCGACTTCCCAAAGGCCGCGCGCGCCTTCTCATGCTCTTCTCCGCCCCAGCCAGCGCTCACCGCGATCTCTCCGCGCGTACGAAGAGCCGTAGCCAAGAATGACTTCGCCCGGGCCTGCTCAAAAAGAAGGATCGACGACGATACATACTCACGCGCCTTCGCATGATCATGGATGAGCATGTGGGCTTTGGCGAGACCGCGGAGGATCTCGCCTTCGAGGATTCGATCCCCGAGACTGCCAGACACTTCTTCTGCCTTTTGGAGCTCGGCGATGGCCTTTGCCGGTGCACCGGTGCGATAGTGATTCTCACCGAGGTTGGTCAGAATGACCGCCTCACGCATTCGGTCACCCACAGCGCGGGCGTGGATGAGCGCCTCTTCGAAGAGCTCCCCCGCCCCGGCGTGGTCGCCGTCATCTTGGTGGATAGTTCCAAGGTTGCTCAGCGTCTGCGCCACACCCGCGACGTCGTCGATACTGCGACGAAGAACCAAAGCGTCATGGAGCGCTTGTTTGGCCTCGGCGAAACGACCGGAGTCTTGATACACGAGTCCAAGGTTGTTGTGGCTCAGGCCAAGGGAGCGCGTTGCTCCACTGAGACCTGACTCAACAAAGCCTCTTCGCAGCTCGAGGGAGCGCAGCATGAAGCGCTCCGCCGCGTCGTAGTTTCCACGCATCCAATGGACTTTGCCGATGTCATCGATGGAAGACGCGACGCCTCGTTCATCCTTGCTCGAATCGAAAAGCGCTTGCCCCGTACCGAGGTGCCGCATGGCTTCGTCGAGGCGACCCGTGCTGCGAAAGAGACGTCCGATGCGATTGTGCGCCACGCCCCCCTTCGCTTTCAGATCAAGGCGATAGGCGAGCTCAAGCATGTGTCGGAACTGCACGAGAGCTTCTTCGTTGCGACCCGCTAGCTGCAGAACGTCGCCGAATGCGTGGAGCGCTTGCATGCGACCCCGTACGTCATTGACCTCGTCAAGAAGCTCGAGCCCACGCGCCAGAAACTCCGCGGACTTCTCGTTGGCGTGGCGACTCCGAGCGAGGCCACCGGCCTCGAGAAAGCACGCGGCGGCTTGGCTGGCTTGGCCACCCTTTTCGTAGTGGTGGCCGAGCATCGCGAGCTGCTCTTCACCACGCTCTGGGACGCGAAACTCAAGCCACTCCGCCACGACTCGGTGCAGGCGCTTGACCTCCAAGCGGCCGGTTAGCTTGCGGAGAGTCTCCCGTTCCAGGTTGTGTTTGAAAGCGAACTCGACTTCTCCTGGGAGAGACGAACCAGGCAGCGCCAGCACATAATCGCGTCGTGCCAAGTCCACGAGCATCTGCTCGTAGTAGGTCACGAGGCTCTCGTGGCCTCCCCAGAGTTCCGGCGCGGGTGAGCCAACGCGTGAAAGAGTGACGAGGCCACCAAGCCAAAACACTCCGCCCATGGTGGCGGCCTTCTCAAGGAGGCTGCGCTCGGCGGGGGAAAGAGCGCTGATACGGGCGCTGATGGCGTCCTCAACGGTCAGCGGAAGGCTCGCCTCTGGAAGCCGCTCCGTGCTGGCGCTCCACACTCCGTCACCGTCGATGGCCAATACGCCCGCGTCGAGGTAGGCGTGAACGAACTGTTCGAGAAGATACGGTGTGCCGCCGGCGGCTTGCACGGCGGTGTCGACGAGCTCCCCGGGGACCTCACCCTGGGGGCCAAGCGTCAAAGGCTCCAGGAGGCGATACAAAAGGCTCGCGGCGTCATCTCCAGAGAGCGGCGCCAGATCGATGCGCGTGTGCCGCGCGCCACCAGCGCTCAACCAAGTCGCGCGCGTCGCCACGAGGTCCGGGCGCGTGGAGACCACGATCAAGACTGGCGCTCCCTTCAGCGCCGAGGCGAGGTACTCCATCAGGTCGAGGAAGCTCTCGTCCGCTGCGTGGAGGTCCTCGATAAGCAGAACCATGGGTCGCTTCGCGGCATCGGCTTCGAACCAACGACGAAGAACGGAGCGGCTCAAAGTAGCGAAACCGAGAGGGTCATCCTCCACCGCTTTGGTGAACTCCGACTCCTCAAAGGGGAGGCCGAGGTAGCTGCCGAGGAAGTGGAGAAAGTCCACGCTCGCGGGAACTCCAAGGGTCTCTTCCACGGACTCTTTAAAGCGCGCGCTGGCGGCTTCCACGGACTGGCCCTCCAAGATCCCAAAACGAGCGCGGAGAAGACGCTGAACAATTCCCAGGGCTGGCGTTCCATCGCGACACTGAGAACGACTCACCAACACACGGCGTTCGCGAGCGCGGATCCGTGCGGCGAACTCGTCGAGGAGACGAGTCTTCCCGATTCCAGGGCTCCCGATGATCGTGACGATCTGCGCCTGTTCAGTGGCAAGCGCCCGGCCGAAGGCCTCGTCAAGCTCGCGCATTTCCGGTCCGCGCCCCACCAGTGCCGCACCCAAATTCGGTTTATTCTTCATGTCGCTCCCCACCCCTCGCATGTGTACGACGTATCCCACACGCGTCAGGACGCTTGTCAGAGCGTGCGTTAGCGCAATCCCACGAGGCGTCTCCAGGCCACCCCATCGTGCGTCTCAACGACCATGAGATCCTGCTCATCACGACCACCGAGTACGACACGGCCGTCCCTCGAGGTCATAACCATGGGGGTGCAAAAACCTCCGCTCTCGCTCCAACAAGGCGCTGGCACAGCCACTGGGCTCAAACCGTCGCCATTCCAGATCTGCACGCGAATCTCGCCCCCCATGGAATGAGCCACGGCGAGACCATCTTCGAGGAAAGCCAGTCGAAAGAGCGTTACATCGGGGAGCGTGAGAGTCTCACACTCCGAATGGCACCGAATGAGATGGAGCGTGCCTTCGGCGATGCCGCCCAGGGCGGCACGCTCACCGTCGAAGGTGACCTGGGCATCGGTCATGGGAGGCGTTTCTAAGTGCTCTGAGGACGCGCCACGCACGTGCACGACACCTGTGTTTGTACCCGCGAAGACACTCTGCCCCGCGGGAAGAAGCCACTCGGCGTCTTCTGCGCGAGCTCTGCCAGCGCCATCGACGAGGCGTCCGTCGAAGTCGATCCCCCACAGCCCGTCGGTGCTGGCGCGGAGAAGATGTGCGACGCGAAGCGCACGCGCTGGGGCCACAACCTCGCCGACGAGGGGACTCCGCACGTCCTCCTCGCTCGCGGGGCCATCGGCGCTGGTAACCGCGTCCAGCGCCGGACGCTCAAAACGGACAACCCCCACGCCGTTCTCACGTCGAGCAGCCACCCAGACGTAGTCCTCAGAGTTCTGGACGCTTGTTTGGATGCTGCCCGCAGGATGCGCCGCCAAATAGACAGGCTCGGGAGTCACCACCACGGAATCATCGAGGCGCGCCACGCCCATCGTCCGCTGGGCGCATCGGGGAGTGCATCGTTCGTGTCGTGTGGCCCAAACGATCCAGGGCTCGCCTGCGTAAAAACGTACATCCCGGACAAGTGCGGGGCGACGCAGACGCCGCGGGTCGAGAGCTCCGGCGGCGACGCGCACCCAGGATATTCCTCGCTCATCGAGGGCAAGCACAGCGATGCCATCGGCATGTGTGCGCATCTGAAGCGCCGCGTGGCTCGCCGCTTGGAGGGGGACACGCTCAGGCCGAAGGCTCCTCGCGTCCGCCTCAAACCTCACGCAAGGCTCGAAGATATTTCCCTGAACATCGGCTGCCTGCATCCACAGGCTAAGAGCCGCAATGACGCGCTGAAGCGCTAGCCAAGGCCGCTCGGGACTGTGATGAGCAGGCGCCGAAGCCACGTTTTCAAGCTCACCCGCGGCCATAGCAACGGCCCGGCGCACTTCGCTCTCGGCGTGCCGTGTCGAAGGAAAGAGCCAGAACGCATCGTCTGGCGCGAGGGACTCCAAGGAAGAAAGGCAGCCCTGAATACGTCCTAAACGGGCTTCATCCGCGTAGTGCTCCAGCGCGTCATCCGGAAGAGCAAGCCCTGGAGCAGCCGCCGGTTGGCCTCCGAGCAAACAAGCGGCGTAGTTCGCCAGCGCTCGTTTCCCATGCTCCGCTCGGAGGCGACCCCGCAAATACGGGAGGCCCACCAAAGCGGCGAGGATCAGCACATGCCCCACAAACGCCAAAAGCAGAAGTCGGCGCCCCTTGGTCGTGCCTTTGCGGAGGGCTTTGACCTCTTCCTCAAGGGACAGCTTGCCCTCAACGGCCATACTGGGCGATTTTGACTATTTTTGAGGTCTCGGCCAGGCCTGGAACAAGTCTTGGGGTTCCGTTGTCTGGTTCAGGAGAATCCACAGTTCTGCGGGGTAGCCGGCGAGGATGCATGTGACTATGCTCTTTGTTGGGCTCGCTCACTTCCACGTCGACTTTCCCGAAGCAAAATCAACACATGGACCTCCTTTCCCGGCTCTGGAAGCCACTCTTGGCCCTCTCTGCCGTTATCGTGGCCTTCACGATCACGTTCGGTTGGCCTGTCCAAAACGGCCTCGACATCGACATTGATGGGTCTCAGCGCGCTCAGGCCGCTCGAAATCAGACCCCCTACGATCTGACGCAGCTGCAGGTCCTCAATCGGGCGATCCTCGAAGTGAAGGACCACTACGTGGAGCCCGAGCGAATTGATTACGGCCGAATGCTCC
>JBLHKB010000311.1:0-8330 GCA_047619315.1 Polyangiales bacterium | reverse complement strand
AACGCCGCTTCGAAATGTGGCGAGCGCTTCGCGAAGGCAAAGAGGGCGGGAGCACGCTGGCTCAGGAGGCGGGCTTTGCGCTCTCGGCTACCGCGGTTTCAAAAGACACTTCGACAGGCTCCATTTCGGACAATTCTTTCGGGGCAGCTTCGAAGAGCACATCCTTCGACCCTGGAGCCGATGAGTGGGCATGGCCAAAGGCACAACGACAAGCCGCCCGCGATGCCTACGACGCGATCATCAAGCTGCGCAGAGGCGAGAGCGTTGATTTTGTTCCTTTCACTGCAAGGTCCGCGAGCGCCGGTGCTCCAGCCCTTGCGCTGTGCGCTCTCGGACTCTCCGAAGGCGCGAGCGAAGCGGCCCGTTTTGCGGAGTCTCTCGTCGAGCACTCGCCGGCGCGTCGCGGCTGGCTTCGTCTCTCAAAGGCTTCCGCCGGCCGGGGCCTTGAATCCCTCGCCTCGCGACTCCTCGAACGCGCCTTCGAGGGTGATGAGCCGGGTGCGCAGCGAGCCTTAGGTTGTGATCTGCGCCGACGCGCCTGGGCCTTGGGGGACTCCGAGGAAGCGCTGGCGCTAATGGTCCGAGCGCGACGTCTTCTCGGCGGCCCAGCTTAGGCCGACGTTTCCCCCACCAAGTCGAATTTATGCTCCGGCTTTCGCCGCGGCCTCCGCCCGTTTCGCACGAGCTAGCTCTTGCTCCATCTTTCGAAGAGAGCGCTTGAGCTCGCGCATCTCACTTTTGGTCGCCAAGTTGAGAGAATGGGCAATCTCGCCGACGCGATGGTCGACGGACTCCTGAATACGTCCGCGCAGCCGAAGGGCGCCCATCATGCCCTCCATGAGGCGCGGGTCCGCCATTAGCTTCTTCACACGCTCATCTTGGAGAAGTTGAACGCCCCGTTTCATCAGTAGGTCCTTAATCATGGTGGGTATTCTAGGGCACATCTCACCAATAGGCAGCCTCTTGATCGTCCGATTCGCCCCCCGTTACGTTGTTCGTCGTCGAAACATCCTGATATTCCTTCACCGAATGCCTCTGTCTGAACGAATCGGCCTTCACCTTCCCCTCCCGTATTTCTGAGTCGAGGGCTAGATTGTGGTGAATCCTTCGTGCGACCCGTAGTCTGATGAATATGCGTGTTCTTTTGTTCATCAGCACCCTCATCGCCGGAATGTGCTTTCACGCACCGGCGTCTGCTCAGACCGAACAAGAGAGTGCACGTGCGCTCTTCGCAGAAGGTGCCCAGGCCTACGAGGCTGGGGACTTTCAGCGCGCTGCCACAAAGATGATCGAAGCCTACGAACTCGTGGCGTCGCCAGATTTGGCATTCAACATCGGTCGCACATACGAGCGAATGAGCGAGTACGACCTCGCCATTCGCTACTTTCGAATCTACCTTCGTTCGCGCGAAGTGCCTGCCGATGTCCGGGCGGACATTGGTTCACGGATCACCGCTCTTCGCGCAGCCAAGCGTCGCGGACGAAATCGAGTGTTTACTGCACCTCCAGGCAGTGATGCCTTGAGCCGGGAAGCCCGCACGTTTTATCTTCGCGGTGTCGCGATGTACGAACGCGGCCACTTCGACGCCGCCATGCAGGCTTTTGGGACGGCGCTGGGCTTTCGCGAGCTTCCCGAGATCTACTATAATATGGCCGTCACGGCGGCGCGTTTGGACCGCGCAGAGGAAGCCGTCGGCTACTATCGCGAGTACATTCGACTTGCCCCGAGCGCCGCGGACCGTGGTGCCGTCGAACGCGAGATGACTCGGCTTCGAGCGCGCCAGCGTTAGCCAGTCACCGGCAAGTCCGTGCTATGCTGCTGTGATGTCTCGCGGTGCTCTCGCTCTCGCTTTCGTCTTCTTCGCGTTCGGATGCGCCGTCGATCACTCGGGACTCGGTCCCGGGATGGACGTGGGTCCTCAGCCAGATGTTCCTGGCTTCGACGCCGGGCCTGGCGTCGACTCGGGTCCTGGCGTCGACTCCGGCCCTGGCGTTGACTCGGGTCCTGGCGTTGATTCGGGTCCCACTCTTGATGTCGGTCCGGACGTTGACTCGGGACCTCGGTTCGATTCGGGCCCCGGCGATACGTGTGAGTTCACCAGTCGATGCACGCCCGACGGTACGGCCTTAGAACAGTGCGCCGAGGGAGTGACCCGTAGTCAAATCTGTGATGCGCGATGCGTACCGGGTCCGGCGCGTTGCCAAGACTTGGCGCCAACCAATGAACTCGGCGGCTTCTTTCTCGATGGCGCGTCGGCCGTCGACGTCGTGAGCGCCTGGCCCGCGCCATACAATCCCCCGGAAGGAGACTTCGCGTCGCTGATGCGCTGGAATACGGATCGCTGCGACATGCCAGGGAGCCAACCCATTCACCAGGTGACCGACGGACCTGAACTCTGCGTCGTCGCCGCGTCGACATTTCGTCTGCGCGGGATGCTCGTCGTTGAAGGCTCGCGAGGGCTGGCTATCGTTGCCACGGACACGATCATCATCGAGGCAGATGCGGCAATTCGCGCAGACGCTCGCGGCGGACCTGCCGGTCCTGGAGGAGGCGATGGCGCCACGAGCAGCACCTTCGGCCAGGGCTACTACCCCGGAGGCGACGGCACGAATGATAGCTTCGAGGACGGCGGCGGCGGCGGCGGCGGCAATGCTCTCGCCGGCGGCGCTGGCGGTCGGGGTGACCGGGCGAACGGGGGAGGAGCGGGTGGCAGCGCGCTTGGCTCCGACATGCTCGAACCCGCCCACGGCGGCAGCGGCGGCGGGGAAGGCGGCAGGGGTGGAAGCGCCGGAGCTGGAGGAGGCGGGGGTGGCCTTGTCATCTTGGTCGCGCGCGGCGACATCACAGTCCGTGGCTATATCGACGTGACTGGAAGCGGCGGAAGCGCTGGACGGGGCTCCGGCAACTGGGGTGCGGGCGGCGGCGGCGGCTCAGGTGGTTCGCTTCTTCTGGAAAGCGGTGGGAGTGTTCAGTTTCCAGGCGGCATCGTTTTGGCCGGCGGCGCCGGGGGCGGCGGAGCCGCCGGCTGCAGTGAGAGCGGAGCAAATGGTATTCCCGCCAGCCCTGACGATCCAGTCGCGGCGGGTGGAAACGGTTATGATGATTGCGATGGGACCAACGGCGGCGACGGAGGTGATGGCGGCCTCTTCATCCCGGGGGAGAATGGGGAGAATCAAACCGCCGATGGGGGCGGCACCGGAGGAAACGGTGGCGGTGGTGGTGGTGGCGCCGGACTCATCGTGATCCGCGCCTCTGTTTTCGACGGCTACCCGTACGGGGACAGCGGTGTCTACCGTGACGCTGAGCCAAGCTTTCGTGACGCCGACTAACATCTGACCCCCCCAGCGGAGTTTCGCATCACGTGCTAACGTCGTCGCATGAGCCGCGCGGTCTACTTTGTGTTTGGCGCCCTAGTGGCGTGCAGCGTAAACCACGCGGGTCTCTCTCCCATCGACGGCCCAGATGCCGCCTTCAGCGATACCTCGCTGGATGATGCAATTTCGCCGGATGCAGCCGACGGCGGTCGAGACGCTGGTCTCGACGCCGCTCGCGACACCGGACTCACCGACACGGGAGGCCGCGACACAGGCAACGTTGACGTGGGATGTTCGTTTCTCCAGCAATGCTCCAGCGATGGGCTGTCCCTCGAGACCTGCAGCGGTGGAGTCATCACGCCAACCCTCTGCCCGGTTCGATGCGATGAAGCCGAGGGGCTGCGTTGCATGGACCTCGACCCCTCCAATGGTCTCGGGGAGTTCCTCGATCGGGGTACTTCGATCATGAACTTCGAATTCCCGATCGTCGCAGACTACGAAGCGCCCGGCGGCGTGGAGTTCAACACGGACAACTGCGACATGCTTCCAGGTTCCCAGGGCCTGCATCGTCCCCCCGGTGGCGATACGCAACTCTGCGTCCTCGCCTTTCAGGATGTGTCCATCGACGGCAAGCTCGTCTTGGTTGGCGCCCACGGCGTCGCCATCGTAGCCAGTGGAACCATCACCCTCGAAGCGGGAGCGACGATCCGTGCCGACGGAATCGGCCAGCCTGGTGGCGCCGGCGGAGGAGCGGGCGCGACGACCACAGTCAGTGCGACGGGTCCGCACCCAGGGCCAAACGGCGGTCATGTTGGTGACTTCGACGACGCTGGGGGATCCGGCGGCGGCAACGGAACACCGGGCGAAACCGGAGGAGCCGGCAATGAAGCGGGCCAACCAGGGGCGAGCAGTTTCGTCGGAGCAGCCGACGTCCTTGACCCCATTCACGGGGGAAGTGGCGGAGGCGTCGGTGGCAGAGGGGATCGCGCAGGCTTCGGTGGTGGGGCTGGGGGCGCGCTGGTGCTCCTCGCGCGCGGCGACATCATTCTCAACGGCTTCATCGACATCAGCGGCTCGGGCGGCCGTGGCGGAATTGGTCGAACCGGTGACTTCGGCGCTGGCGGTGGCGGCGGGAGTGGCGGCTCGCTCCTTCTGGAAACCGGCGGCGAAATCGTCGTTGGATTGAACGCACGCATCCTTGCATCCGGCGGCGGCGGCGGTGGGAGCGCGGACTGCGAGGGGAACGGCACGAATGGTGAACCCGAACGTCCCGGAAACGCACCCACAGGTGGTGTGGCCGCTCCTGGTCCTTGCCGCTTCGGGGCTATCTCATCGGACGGCGGAGCTGGCGGCGCAGACGGATCCGCGGGCCCAGGCGAAAGCAACAACGTGTTCGGGTCGAACGGCGGCGGCGGCGGCGGCGGCCAGGGTATTGTGGTCGTTCGGGCCAGCGATGCTCCTCCCGGGCGATATGGACTAAGTGGCTCGCACCGCACCGACAGCGTTCGTCTGATCCCCGTCGACTGAGCGCTCTCTAAAACTAAAAGGCCCGCAAGTACTCAAGGAGGCTTCCGCCGATGTACGCGAGGACGAGGATCGGTACGACAATCGCGGCGATGGCCAGCACAAATCCTAAGCCCACCACGAGATAGTCGCCGGCAGTCGCGCTGCTCTTCTTTCCCGCGTGCTCCTCGAGGAGCTCAAGATTGCGCCGGTTGCTGCGCCAGATGAGGTCGAAGAGATCTCCCAAAACCGGCAGAGCGCCCAGAATAACGTCTACGCCAATATTGAGGACCATGCGCGCCAAGATCAGCGTCGGAACCCCCCGTCGGATGGCGAGGCCGAGAAGGGCGAGGGACCCCATCCCGGTGAGGGCGTCACCGGCGACGGGAAGAAAGAACCCGACGATCGCGTCGAGTCCGATTCCCTTGGTAAAAGGGATCTTGAGACCATCATCCAGGATACGAACCAGCCGCTCTGGCCACACGCTCGTGGGTGCCTCGGGCTCCGGGGAATCGCTCATGGGCACTCCTATATGCATGAAAGGGCATCTCCGCTCCCAACGTCCTCAAAAACGCGGTAAACAGACGAAAAATCACCTCTTCTGATCATTGAACCGACCTCGATGCTCCTCTATGCTCGGCCCGCCTACGGTCCAATGACCGAGGAGGAGACAGCATGAGCAGCGACGTCAGCAAGTACCTCGATACCTTTCCAACCTGGCTGAGAAACCTCGCCCTCGAAGCCGAGGATATCGTTGGTCTTCTCCAGGTGAGTGGTATCGCCGAAGATGCGCGTGAAGCCATCGCCGGGGGAATTAACTATCTCTTCAAGTCCCTCGATCTCATCCCGGATGGCATCGACGATATCGGCTACCTAGACGATGCTTTCGTCCTTCGCGTCGCCGCGGACCTCGCTTGCCGAGAGAGCCTCGGTGAAGCCTCCGACGAGGAGACTGAAACACTTCGTCGACTCGCCGACGAGTGCGATCTCATTCGCGAATTTCTCGGGGACGACTATGGCCGACTCGAGAGCTACGTGGTGGGTCTACGCAACGGTGCTGCCCGCGGCCGTTCCGTTTCTGACATTCTCGCCGACTCGGACATCACACGCGACTTCGTGAGCGACGTCGGAGGCTTTGCCAAGTCGTACGATGCACCTAGCTTCTCTCGAGAAGAGAAGAACCTCATCAAGCTGAAGGCGTTCTTCGACGCCAAGCTGCCCAAGTAGCGTTGCCGCAGTCAACAGCGCTTAAGTAAAACAACGGTTTTCGCCTCGCCGAGGCACCCCAATTGAACGGTAATATTTCATGAGCCCCATTGCGATGACGCTCGTGCTCGTCAGCACGCTGTCTTTCTTTTCGTGGTCGATGTTTCGGCGTTGGCGACAAGTTAAACTTGGCGTCCCCGATGCCCGCGTTCAATTTAACGTTGCCGAGCTCGCAAAGCGCACCGGCAAGGTCCTCCTCGTGGCCCTGGGCCAGGAGAAGATGGTCAAGAAGACCGGCTACGCCATCGCGGGCTTTTCCCATGTGCTGATCTTCGCGGCCTTCAACGTTCTTCTGCTCAACTCGATCTTGCTTTGGGGCCGTGGCTACTTCGAGAACTGGAACTTCTTCTTTGACTCCCTCGCCGAGACTCACCTTCTTGGGCAGCTCTACAGCGTCGGCAAAGAGCTCGCCGCTGCTGGTGCCGTCCTAGGTGTCGTCGGCTTTCTATACTTGCGCGTAGGTAAAAAGGGCAAAGACAGCGCCGACCCCGAGGCCGCTGGTGACCGGCCACGAATGACCATCGGCTTTGAGCCGAAGCTCATTCTCTTCATCATCGGTTCGATGATGATCGCGGACTTCTTTTACGTCGGCGGCCGCGAAGCGCTCATGTGGCAAGCCACCGGCGCCGACCCGCATTGGGTTTGGTACCAGCCCATCGGTTCCGTCCTCGCGATGGGCTTCAGCGGCATGTCCCGCTCCGCCATCACGGTCGTGGAGCACATCGGCTTCTGGTACCATGCTGCTTGGGTTTTGCTCTTCTTGAACATCCTCCCGTACACGAAGCACTTCCACATCATCACCGTGATGCCGAACGTCTTCTTCTACGAGATGTACCCCAATGCGCTTCCAAGGATCGCGGATCTCGAAGGCAAGGTCGAGCGAGAAGAAGCGCTGGGCGTCAAGACCATCAATGACCTGACCTACAAGGGTATCAGTGACCTCTACACGTGCACCGAGTGCGGCCGATGCAGTGATAACTGCCCCGCGTACATTACGGACAAGAAGCTCTCGCCGAAGCACTTGATCCTCGCCCTTCGCGACCATCTCTACGCGTCCGAGGGCGCCAATTTTAGCGCGGGTGACGGTGTCGAAGCGCCTATCGGTCCCGACGTCAGCATGCTCAAAGAGGGCGAAGAGATTCACACGAATCCGAAGGCTCCGGAGGGCGCGTACTTCCTCAAAGCCGAAGCCGGCGTTGAGATCCTCCCGAACATTCTTCACCCCGATGTCATCTGGAGCTGCACCAGCTGCCGCGCTTGCGAAGAGCAGTGCCCCGTGATGATCTCCCACGTCGACAAGATCATCGGCATGCGCCGTGAAGAGGTCATGATGAAGTCGGAGTTCCCGCCACTTCTTCAGAAAGCCCTCAACGGTATTGAGACGAACGGCAACCCGTGGAACCAGAGCGCCATGGATCGCGCCGACTGGGCCAAGGGCCTAGACGTGCCTCTTATCGACGAAAACCCCGCCGCGGATGTTCTCTACTGGGTCGGATGTGCCGCCGCCTACGACGAGCGCGCGCAAAAGGTCGCTCGCTCCTTCGCGATGCTTCTCCAAGAAGCTGACGTCAACTTCGCCATCATGGGCACCAGCGAAAGCTGCACCGGCGATCCAGCGCGCCGCATCGGTCACGAGTATCTCTTCGAGATGATGGCTGAACAAAACGTCGAGGCCCTCAACGGCATCGGCTGCGGCGAAGACGCACAGCATCGCAAGACCATCGTCACAGCTTGCCCTCACTGTTTCAATTCGCTCCTCAACGAGTACCCCGACTTCGGCGGCCACTTTGATGTGGTCCACCACACGGACTTCCTCCACGGACTGCTCGTCGCTGGCAAGCTCACACCGAGCAAGCCCGTCAAAGCGACCGTCGTCTACCACGACAGCTGTTACCTGGGTCGCTACAACAAGATCTACGACTCACCCCGTCAGGTGCTCTTGGCCATCGAAGGCGTCAAGCTCGAAGAGGTTGAGTACTGGAACAAGGAGCAGGGCCTCTGCTGCGGCGCAGGTGGCGCTCAGTACTTCATGGAAGAGACCAACCACGTGTCTGTTCCAAAGAAGCGCGCGCTCCAGCTCTACGACACAGGCGCTGATACCGTCGCTTCGGCGTGCCCTTTCTGCATGTCTATGGTGACCACCGGTCTCATGGCCGCCGAGAAGGACGACGACATGCGTCGTCTCGACGTCGCCGAACTACTCGCCGAATCCATTGAGTTCACGAAGGCACTTCCCGCAGCGGCAGA
>JBLHKB010000310.1:0-8338 GCA_047619315.1 Polyangiales bacterium | reverse complement strand
GGCTTGAAGAGGCCGAGGCTCTGAGGCGTGACGAGTTGAAACTCTTTGTCCGCGGCCGTGTAGAAGTCATGGAGCTTGGTGGCGGCGAGCTGCGGCGCCATCGGGTCGTCGGAAAACGCGACGCAGCGCAGCGCTCCGGAGTAGCGGTCGAAGCCGCTTTCGGCGGCTCGCCGCCGCGCGAAGCCGAGCACGTAGTCCGGGTCACGTCCCCAGTCTCCCCACTGCATCGCGACGCCCTTGGGGATGTCGCCGCCGCCGAGCATCCACCTTGGGAGCTTGCCAAAGAGTGGCACCAGCAGCGGCATGACGAAGAACCAAAGGAAAAGCATCTTCACCCGCCATCCACCGCTCCACCAACGCCAGTAGCCAGACTGGGAGGCGACGAAGAGTGCGCGCTCGACGGGTGATTCGGCGAGCAGCCCGAAGAGCTGGCCGCCGACGCTGTGCGCCACGAGGGAAAACGGAAGCGCGGGGTATCGCGCCTTGAGGGTGCTTTGTGCGACCTGGAAATCGTGGTCCGCCCAGTCGGCGAGGGTGCACTTCGAACGGCCCGGCGATGCGCCGCTGCCAGCGTAGTCAAACGTCAACACAGCATGCCCACGGCCCGCAAGGTAGCGAGCGAAGGCTCGATAGAACGTCGCCGGAACACCCATCGCCGGGGCGATCAGGACGCAGCGCTGAGGCTCCGCCGGCGCATAGAGCGTCCCACGGAGCTCGACGTCGTGTGTGCGCAAAGCGAGCGATTCTTCGTCAAACGAGGCCACCACCTGTGTCATGCGGGATTCGAGATCGAGCGCAAGGGGCGGCGGATGGTGGAGTACCAAGACGTCGCCGCCCCCGAACATTCGATGGGCCATTTTTCGCGACGCGGCGAATCGCTTCTTTGGGCCTAGCGTCTGACCCGACGTCGCCATGCGGCGAGCGCGATGAACGCGAAGAGTGCGAGGGGTGGCGGCCGTTTCGAACCGGCGATGACGCAACTGCAACCTTCGTCGCAGCCTGAGTCAGGACAGATTGTTCCCCCATCCGCGGTGCCGGCGTCCGGTTGTGTCGCGTCCATCATTCCGGACATGCCGGCGTCCATGATGCCAGCATCCGTCGTGCCAGCGTCCATGGCCCCGGCGTCTGCGTCTGAGCCGGCATCGCTGCCCGCGTCGGGAGCACCGTCCATCTGCACGGTGACTCGGATCTGAAGGAGATTATCAGGGGGGCCTCCCTCTCCGGCGTCGGAGAACCATGCGACGCCCTCTTGGACCAAGCCGAAAAACTGAGGATATTCGCCCATGCGCGATGGTGCGCGAACCGTGAACTCGAAGCGTCCCGTCTGGCCGGGTTCGACGACCCGGTCGATGCTCGCCGGTCGAGTCGGCCCAATCCAGTCGTCGGCGGCGAGCGCTGAATCCACAGCCCGCGGCTCCGTCGTGGCGAGGAACGTCTCGCCAGGCCGCCAGGTCTCCGTGCCCGTGTTGCGCATCTCGATGTATCCGGCGCGCTCCTCGCCCGGCGCCAGAATAAAATCCTGGGCTGCGAACGGGAAGGTTTGGTTGGCGTACTCGGCACCAAAGCGCGGCTGACTGCAAGCGGTACCGCTGGTGCTCTCCAGGAGCGCGAAGGGATTGATGTCGTTGTTGTATTCGCCGTCGGGCGAGATGTTGAAGTGCAGATGGACGCCACCCGTTCCCGTGTTGCCCATCGTGCCAAGGACGTCACCGGCGCTGACTCGTTGGCCCTGAACGACCGACACGGAGTCCATGTGGCCGTAATAGTATTCCCACCCGCAGTCGTCGCTAAGGCGGACCCGAATGCCCGACGTGGAGCTTGGAGTACCCACGCGCACGATGGTCCCATCGGCGACGGCGACGAGGGGCGCCCCTCGAAACGCGAAGACGTCAATGCCCTGATGGTCCCTGCTCATCCAGTCCGAGTTCGCGTTGCGATCCGGGCAGCTGATCTCGCACGTGCCCGAGCCACACGACCGATTATCGTAGCCGATGTTGTGCTCGGCTCCGACGGGAAAGACCGTCATTCGCGGCGGGCATGTGACGGCGGCGGTCACCTGACCGACTTCCTCCTCGAAGGGCGACTCGTCACCCACGGGGCCCATGCAGCCGGCGAGGAGCGAGCCCGCCACAATCCATCGAAATCTACGGCGTTGGTCCATTCAGCGTTTTCCCGGCATGAAATGAAGGTCTGAGCGCCACGAAGATACCATTGAAGCTCCGGGAGCTCAGCGCCGATTCGCGACTCAAGTGCTGCGCCCCAGCCGAGCTCCCCGTCGGAAGCACACTCTCAAGGCATAGCTGCGTCGCCAGGCTGCGCAGCGTGTTACGTTCCGTGCGTGCGGACCGTCGCGATGATGATGCTGGGGTGCGCTGCAGGGCTGGCCTGCGGCGACTCGGAGCCGTCGACAGCGCCTCCTCCACCGGTTTCGGAGCATGATAGGGCTCCGCTCTACCGTGTCGGCGGTGAAGAGGACCCGGCGCTTTTTCGGCTCGGGCTTGGCGCGCGGCGTCACCAAGGCGAACTCGTCTCTGCGCTGGAGTCTCTGAACGCGGCGCAGATGTCTCACACACAGCGAATCGTCATACAGAATGATGTCTGGGGGCTCCTCGATCGCCTTGGCCCTGAAACGAGCGTGCTCACGCGAGCCGCCCGGGCCGCCGTGACGCGCTTGGCTCTGCCCGCGTCTGCCTTCTCTGAAACCGAGCGCACCTTGCCGCCTGAACTCGAAGGGTTCGTCGAACGCGCATCGGAGCTGCCGACGCTCCAGCACGAGCGCGCGTATCATCTGCGCCGACTCTTTGGCCTCGCGTTCCGCTCGGACGAACACGTCATCGAACGACCGAGCACTCGAGCGCTCTTCAGTCGCCTCGTGGCCGTCGACGACGCCGGTCGTCGGCACCTGACGTCCGTGGTGGGCGAGATCGAGTGGCTGCGCTTCGAAGGGGCGCAGCTTCGTGAAGCGAGGGTCTGGAAGCTGAGCCGTCGCGATTTTGAACTCGAGGAAACCCACGTCGTCGAGCATGTCCCGGACAGCGGCGCGGACTCATTTGTCTTCGATTTCGGCACGCCGACGCCACTCTCCGATTTGCCCTGTCAGCGCTGCCACGATGATGACGCGATGATGTCGTTGCCGCACGCGACGCTGGCTCTTGGGTGGCGGGACGATACATTATTGGCTGGTCCGGACGACGCGGCCGTCGAACTACGGTAGCCTCACCCCGATGAACCGGCCCCTGGACCTCGCTCTACTTTGCCTCGTCGCATGCGGCGCCGAAGCCGTCCCACCCACGCCGGTCGCCGTGCCGGACCAAGCGCCACCCGCTCAAGCGGTGCCCAACGGAGCGATGCCGGGAGCGTCGAGAGCAGCGTCTCCGGCGACCCGCGTGTCTCTCCTGCCGACGGACTTCAACGGCACAAGCGCCGAGGCCCAAGCGGAGTTCGCCGTCGGCAGCAACGCGCTCTCCTTCGGTCTCTTCGCCCATCGCCCCGGCGGCAACATCGTCCTTGGGAGCGGGAGCATCTCACTGGCCTTGGCCATGACCTGGGCCGGCGCTCGCGGAACCACCGCCGCCGAGCTCGCCGCCTGCACGGGGTTTGGCCCCAACACCCACGCAGCCGTCGCCGGGCTGCTCCGCGAATACAACGCACCGGGATCGCCCTTGTCTCTGGCCAACCGTCTCTACGCCGAAGAGACCCACCCCTTCGAAGCACCGTTTGGTGAACTCATGCGCGCTCGCTACGCCGCTCCCGTGGAGCCTGTGGACTTTCGCCGCGGCTCGAACGCCGCTCGCCTCCGCATCAACCAGTGGGTGACGGACCAAACAAACGGGCGCATCACGGACCTGCTGCCCAATGCCTCCGTCGACTATCTGACGCGTCTCATCCTCGTCAACGCCGCGTACTTCTTGGGCGTCTGGGAGACGCCCTTCGACGGCGCGCTGACGACGGAGCGACCCTTCTCCATGGCCGCCGGCAACGACGCCAACGTCCCGATGATGCTCATCAACGAGGAACTCGCTCATGCGGACGGCGACGGCGTGCAGATCGTGGAGCTTCCCTATGCAGGCGGGCGCTTCTCCATGGTCATCGTCGTTCCCAAGACCCGCTTCGGCCTCGCCGACATCGAAGCGCGTCTCTCGCCCACTCAGTGGGCACGCTGGATGGCGTCCTTGGCCTCAGGCCCTGCCAGCCTGCTGCTCCCGCGCTTCGAGATGAACCTCGATCCCAGCCTCTCGCTTGTGGAGACGCTCCGGCAGCTGGGCGTCGAGTCTGCCTTCGACGAGGCGAGCGCGGACTTCACAGGCATGGCTCCGCGTCTACCCAGCGGCGCTGGGCTCTACGTGTCGGATGTTCTTCATCGCGCCTTCATCCGCGTCGATGAGGCGGGCACGGAAGCCGCTGCGGCCACCGCCGTCGTCATGGCCACCGAGTCCGGGGCGCCGCCTCCGCCGCCGTTCACCGTCCGCGCCGACCAGCCGTTCCTATTCTTCGTTCGCGACGTCCGAAGCGGCCTCATTCTCTTCATCGGCCGTGTCGCCGCTCCCTGACAAGAGCGTGAAGACTTCGGAGAATCTCTCGTTGGGGATGGTCAGCGCGAGGTTGTAGTGCACGACCAGCCAACGTCCATCGGCGTCGCGGCGAAGCACGCCGCTCCCGCGTGCTGGACCTAACGCGTTGGTCTCGAGGTCTTCGTCAAACCACGCCAGGGCGTTCGTTTCGCTGAAGATGATCTCACGACGGACCGCGCGGAAAGCCCACGCGCTGCCACGGGCAAAAAATGGGTGGGCGTACGCCTGAAACTCCGCCTTTGTCCATCGCTCCGTCGCGTCCGTGCCCATGAAAATCGAATCTTCGCTGTAGCAGCCGAAGTACGTCTCCTCGTCGGCTTCTCCCGCGGCCAGATGCATCCGGTCCAGGACGCTGGCCACCGCTTCGGGTTCGGGGGCAAGGGCCGGGTACTCGGCGACGGGGGTAGGCGCCGCGGCGCAGGCGATGAGGACCAGCAGGGAGGAGGAACGCAACATCTGCGGACGATAGCAGAGTCGCTGCTCAGCCCGGCGCTTCGCGCTCGGCGAGTCGCGCGTCGCGTTCCTTGAGCAGCATCCACGCGACGACGAGCCACACCAAGGCGAGCACGGCGCTCACGCCTGCGAACACTTGAAGGCTGAGCTCGGCGTAGCCGATGAGCCCCGCCACGAGAATCGCCGAGCCAACATCGCCCATCCGAATGAAGAACGTATCGACGGCCTGTTTGGCGCGGTACTTCATGTCTTTGGTGGTCGGCAGCCAGAGCATATTGCGCAGCGTGTTGTTTAGGGAGTAGTCGAGGGAGTTCTCTACGGTCTTACCGATGCGGAGAATCGCCAGCGCAGGGATCACCGCCATCATGCTCGCGTCGAGGAGCGCGACGACGGGCAAGATGAGGAAGGCCACGCGAAAGCCGAAGGACTTGATGAGGCGGGAGACGACGAAGAGCTGAAGCACGGCGCCGGCGATGTTCACGTAGAGGTAGAACTGACTGAACTGGGCTGAGATGAAGTCCTCCAGCGCCATCCCGTCGGGGAGCTGCCCGGCCTCGGCGGTCTCCAAGGCGAAGGCCTTGATGAACTTCCCGAGAAGGTACTCGCCGTTGCTGTTCACGATGGTGAAGACCAAAGAAAACACGGCGATGAGCGTCAGGTAGCGATGCCGGAAGACCAGCGCGAAGGCACCGTCTCTCGACGGCTCTTCGATTCTTGCTGCGGCTTCTTTCTCGCCGGCTTCGACCGCAGTTCTCTTCGCGAGTTCAGCCCGCGCCTCGCTTCGTGCGACTTCACGCTTGTGGATGATCTGCACCACCGCGGCGACGCCTAAGAGAAAGATCGCGGAGAGCAGGAGCATGAAGTACACGCCCACGGACTCGGCGAAGCCCACGCCCGCGAGGGAACCGACGGCGGAGCCGAACGATGCGCCGACGCCAACCAGCGGAAAGAGCCGCCGGCCTTGTTCTTCGGTGTAGAGGTCAGCGGCAAAGGCCCAGGCCTGCGCCACGACCATCATATTGAAGATGCCAACCCACACCGTGAAGATGAGCCCGATCCACTCCCGCGCCGCGGGCACGAGGCTGAGCCCGTAGAAGAGCACAAGGTTCGACGCGAAGAAGAGGGTGACGCCGACGACGAGACGGTTGCGCGGAACCCGCTGCGCGAAGCGGCTGTAGAGTGGCACCGCGAAGAGGAGGGCGACGGCGATGACGCCCCCCATGTAGCTTTTGTACTCCGGACCCGACGGCATCGCGACGATGAGCGCGTCGCGCACGGGTTTGATGAGGTAGTAGGCCAGCAGCAGCAAGAAGACGTTGAGGCACAGCAGCAACGCTGTGACGCCTTCGCCGGCGCGTACCTCCGTGACGAGTCCTAGGGCCCGTTCGAGGGATGAGCGCTGATCCTTTGCGCCCTCTGTGTTGTCGTTGCTCATGGCGCGCTGCGAGAGTCCGGTCGCTCAAGCCCGACGATTTGATGCACTCCGTCGGGCCGGCGATAGAGGTGAACGCGCACCGGCATCGAGCGGGTGTCTTCGGTGCTCGTCAAACCCGTGACGTCCACGATGGCGTAGCGCGCCTCGCCGTCGCTCACGTCGAGGGGAGGAACCGATGTGCAGACCGTCGCTGGAAGCCGACGCGTCATCAGGCCTGCGCCCTGTTGCACGAGGTCTTCCCCTTCGAGAGCCCAGCTCTGCGAATAATAAGGTCGCGCATCGGACGCCTGGAGGCCGGCTTGCACCGCGAGGTCGTCCAAACATAAGCGTGCGCCGTCCGCACGCTCCTCCATGCGCGGTCGGGTGAGTGGGGAGAGCTTGCGGAGGTAGCGCCCTAAGATCCGCTGCCGTCGCTCCATCAAGATTCGGTAGAGGTCCTGAGACGTCTGTTCTTCCGCAAAGTGAGCCAGGCCGATGACCGCCTGAATATCGCTGGGCCGGAACTCTGCGATGATGCGCGCCATCCACGCTTTGTCGCGTTCGCTGGCGCGATCAAAGGCCGGGTTGGCGTACCCCGGCCGCCAGGAGTCGGGTTCAAAGCGGTACGAATCGAAGTAGCCGAAGGTGGGGCTCGCCTCGGCGGTGCGAACCTGGTTCCAGGGTCGCGGAATGAGGCCCAGCGTCAGGAAGTCCTGGAAAACATGCCCTGCATCGAAGTATGCGGAGTACCCGAGGCGTCGCGTGATGCCTTCGACGGGCCAGATGCTTCCAAAAGTGTCGCCGAAGTCGATGTAGAAGTGCTCGACGTACCCATTTACTCCATCTTCGTCGTGCCAGATCGCCAGCGTGTTTTGCTCGCGCGAGTCGAAGTGGTTGAGCCACGCTGCCATCACGTAGCCACCACGCAGCTCGCGGCGTTCCTCATGGGGAACAACATCGTTCGGGTCGTCGCTTCGCGTGCCTTCATAGCGCCAAGGGCCGATGGGCCGCCCCGGCAGAAACTGGCTTGAGGTGGCGCGCATTCGCCCGTCTTCGAGGCGAAGCGCGTTCGCAAACACCGGCGCTATGTGGCTGGCATTCAAAGAAACTTCGACGCCATCGACTTCGATGGTGGTGTCCCCGCCGATGCTCAAGATCGACTCGTCGAAGAACACGAGGCGGTTGCACGGCGCGTTGTAGCCCGCAGCCCAATACAGGATGCTGCCGATGACGTCCGCCGATGTCGCGCGCTCCGATTGCCCGTCGAATTTCAGCAGGTAGTTACGACCTTCGGCGTCTTCGATGATGAAGCCAGGGTTCGCGCCGTTGGGCTTCGCCGCGCTGATGATCCACGGCCCCGCAGGGTCGATGGCGGAGTCACTGCACGCGGCCTGAAGAATCTCCGCTTCCGATAGCGCGCGTCGACCGAGGCGGTTCTGAAACCAGCTCGAGTCTGGTACTTCGTCCATGGCGTTCACGTTAACGGCCTCGCCCCCCGGGTCGACGGCGAAGAAGTCAGCCACGGGGCGAAACACCATCTGGTCGGCGCCATCCCAGGCGAAGCCGGAGAAGTAATCGGCGGGCCTTGGGCTGAAGGGACGGCGGTCCCCGTCGACGCGCATGGGCTCGGACAACGGAAAGGGGCGAAGCGAATGGGCGCAGCCGCCCAGCGAGAGAGCAAGAATAAGGGGCCGAAGCCAGAAGCTAGAATTCACGGCGTGCTCCAATGATGAGTCGGACGGAGTCGACGGAGGCGCCGGCTTCAAAGGTGTCTGTGCCAAAGCCGACAAGGAACTCAAAAAAGTGGTCGCGCTTCGATACGGCGGCGATACCAACGCCCGCGCTCAGCCGAAACTTCGAAAGCGCAAACCCACTGAAGCGTTCATCGAAGACGTTTCCG
>JBLHKB010000309.1:0-8347 GCA_047619315.1 Polyangiales bacterium | reverse complement strand
GTCGTGGAAGGGGCCTTCGATGCTGGCGGAGCCTCCGAACTCGATGCCGACGGTGTAAGGCCGCGAGCACGTCTCCTCCACGTCCACGATGTTCTGGCGAACGTAGTCGCGCATCACCTCGTCGTCATGGCGCCGCCCAAGAATACTGAGGTTTCGCAGGTAGCCTTCGAAGTCGTTTGTTTCGGGCTCTACTCGTCTAAACGGATTGTTCGGTGAGGGTTCTTCTTCGTCCTCGACGTGGTAGCCGAGGGCGTAGCGCGAAAACACATAGGCAGCGCCGGCTTGGTGCAGTCGATACCCAAGGTCGACATCTTCAAGGCCCCAGCCCACGAAGCCTTCGGCGAAACCGCCGATGCGTTTGAGCAGCGCCTTGGGGAACGAGACGTTGCCCGTGTAGCAAAGGCGCCATGGGTCCTCGAGCCACTCGACGTTGTCCAGGCAGGTCCGCAGGACTGGTTCGCGGGAGCGGTCGGGGATGATCGCGACCTCGCTAAGGTTCGCGCCGCGCATGGATTCGATGGCGTGGATATGACCCATCGAGTGAAGGTTGTAGCCACTGAGATAGCCCAGCACGACGGCGTCCGGCGTGGTTCGGTGAATCCAGTCGAGATGCCACAGGTAGTCTTCGCCGACGACGATGTCTGCGTCGAGAAAGGCGAGCACTTCGTGTTTCGCGTGGTCGGCGCCGAGTTGCCTGGCTTGGCCCGCGCGAAAGTTCGTGTCGCCGTGGCGAATGCAGCGGACGTTGTCGGGCATCTCTTCGAAGATGGGTGAAAGGTCGTCGTCGGAGCCGTCATCGACGACGATGACTTCGTAGCGGTCTTCAGGATAGGTCTGGGAAGCGAGGCGCGTGACGACTTCACTGAGGATGTGCGCGCGGTTGTAGGCGGGGACGACCACGCTGATGGAGACCGGAGTTTCGCTCGGTGCCGCGGCTTTGTCGCGCGCGTACCCTTCCCCGGCGAGACGGGGAATCGCGAGCATGTCGCCGTCCCAATCGAGGTTCGTCGCGACGCTGAAAGCTGCGGTGAACCCTGCGCTCTCGACGGCGGCTCGTGCGAGTGGGGTGACCTCCCCATAGGGGTAAGCGAAGATTGCCGGTGCGACGCCGAGCGCTCTGTCCATCGCGTCGCGGGAGCCTTCGCATTCTTCGCGAAGGCGCTGCGCTTGGGCGGCTTCGTTTTCGTCATAGATGCGCTGTCCAAAACGAACATGGGACACGCTGTGTGAGCCCAGTGTCCATCCGAGGTCTCGGAGCGCTCGAAGCTCGTCCCAGTTCAAGAACTCCGGCGAAGTGCCGACGTAGGCGGTCGGCACAAAGAGCGTAGCCGCGACGCCAAGCGCTTGAAGAACGGGTGCGGCGTGATCCAAAACGGAGCGGTGCGCATCGTCGAAGGAGATGGAGTACTGAGCCGCGCCAATATTCGCAACATCCGCGAGGCTTGCGTTGCGACGACCCGCATCTCGCTCCGCCTGAACGAGATGACGAAGTTCGTCTTGGGTGATGGCCAAGCGACGGCTTGATGGACCCTCGCTCACATAGTGCAGACAGTAATGCTGTGCACACTCGCTCATGCTTCCGTGTCCTGTTCTTCCACGGTGTTTTCGCCCGTGTTGTTCTCTTCGGCGGCGACGCGCTTGCTCTCCGCGTCGTGAGTTACATACGTCTCCGCTTGTAGATTCCACATGCGCGCGAAGAGGCCGTCTTGAGCCATGAGCTCTGCGTGCGTCCCGTCTTCCACGATGCGACCCGCGTCGAGAACGATGATTCGGTCGGCCATCTTTACGGTGCTGAAGCGATGCGTGATAAGGATCGCCGTGGCGTCTTGCTTGAGTTCGCTAAAGCGCTCGAAGATCTGATGTTCGCCTTCGGCGTCAATGGAGGCCGTCGGTTCGTCGAGGATCAACACTTGGCTCTTGCGCATGAAGGCACGCGCCAGCGCCATGCGCTGCCATTGACCAATGCTGAGCTGCTCACCGCCGAACCAACGTCCAAGCGTCGTGTCGTAGCCTTCCGGGAGAGCGTTGATGATGTCGTCGGCGCCGGCGGCGGTGGCGGCTGCTTTGACGGCTTCGCGGTCGGCCATCATCGGGAGCCAGCCTAGGCCGACGTTGTCTGCGGCGCTGAAGTGGTAGTGGACAAAGTCCTGGAAGAGCACGCCAATGCGGCAGCGGAGTTCCCCTCGATCCAACGTCGAGATGTCCTCGTCGCCGAGGAGAATCTTTCCTTCGTCGAGGGCGTAGAGGCCCGAAAGCAGCTTCACAAGGGTGGTCTTGCCGGCGCCATTTGGGCCGACGAGGGCGATGGTTTGGCCTGGCTCGATGGTTAGCTGGACATCGATGAGGGCAGGGCGCTCGGACCCCGGATAGCGAAAGCTGACGTTGTCGAAGTGGATCGCGGGACCCCCGCTGGGGAGCTCTTTGATATCGGCGGGGTCCACCTCGGCGATGTCGTCGTCGGGGATGCCGAGGTACTCGAAGAGGTTGTTGATGTAGAGGTTGTCTTCGTAGGCGCGCGCAATGCTGCTCATCGCGCTCTCAAACGCGCCCTGTCCCTGACGAAACACCGTCAGGTAGAGCGTCATTGAACCCAAGGTGATCGCGCCGATGACCGTTTGCGAAACGATGACGATGTAAATGCCGTAGAACACGCCCATGCTGGCGATGCCGAGGAGTGTGACGGCGAGACCGCGTTTGAAAGCGAAGCGCCGGTCTTCCGCGTAGAACTTCTCGTGGAACGCGCGGTGGCGGCCAAGGAGCATCTTGCCCAGCGCGAAGAGCTTCACCTCTTTGACGTAGTAGTCGCTCGTCAGCAGCTGCGAGAGGTAGTGCTGATGCCGCTCGTCCGCTGTGCGCGCCGCATGGATTTTGTATTCTTCGGCGGCGAATCGGGCTTCCGCCAAGAAGGGCAAACCGGCGAGGGCAAGAGCGATGACGGCCCATCCGCTGAACTGCATGAGAAGCAGGCTGTACCCGATGAGCGTCAGCAGGTTTCGGCCGAGTGATAGCCCATGCGTGATCATCTCAAGGGGGCGCCAGCTCGACTCCTTTCGAGCACGCTCCAGCGTGTCCATGAACTCGGGATCTTCGAAGTGGTGCACTGAAAGGCGGAGCGCCTTTTCGAAGATGATGGAGTCGACGTGAAGTGCGAGGCGTGCCCGCAGGAGTTGGGCCGTGTACCCAATGTACTGACCGCTGATGTGCGCCGACAGCATCAGCGCGAGCTCGACGGCGACCCACTGAAGCGTCTCTGTGGGCGAGTGCGCGGGCGCGGCGATGGCCGCGACGACGGCGTCGACGATCTCTTTGCCAACCCACGCGATGAACACCGGCAGCAGCGCATTGATGATCGACGCGAGGACGTAACGCGTCGTCAGGCCGCGCTCCACGCCGAACGCCAGACCGATGGAGCGCCGCACGTTTTGCGTGAGCAGCGCGATCTGCCGCGAGATGCGTTTGGGGGGCTGGGCTTCCGGCACGTGCGTATCTACCGCGTGCGCTTACTTTGTTCCAAGGTCTTCTTGCGTCGGAGCACGTCGTTTCCGTCGTCGCTTTCGAAACTGCCGGGACAACCACGGCCAGCGGAGCGCGAGGAGCATGAGCATGAAGCTCCAGTAGAGAATCCCGCGCCAAAGAATGCCGTCCGCGGGGCGAAACTGCATCAGGACGTCGTGGGAGCCCTCGGAGATGGGGATGGCTCGAACCAACGCGTTTGCCCGATAGATGGGTACGCGCTGCCCGTCGACGGTCGCGACCCAGCCGGGATACCAGGCTTCGTTGATCACCAGCATGCCTTCGGCGGCAGCCTCGACATGGAAGCTCAGCGCATCACGGTCGAAGCGGAGCTGCTCGGCGTCGTTGATCCACGAGCGCATGTCGTCATCGCCTTCGAAGGGCGGCGCGCCGGCAGGGTCAACGGCGCCGTCGAGGATCGCCAGGCGCCTCGGAGCGAACTCGCGAACCATGCCAAGTGCGGCGGGGCGATCGACGGCGTGAGTGACGAATCCATTCGGGACGAAGTAGACAAGGGGCAGCGCGTGGTGGAATTCGCTCACTCCTTCGCGCTTTGCCCGTACGAAGGGAAGCGCATTCAACTCGTCCGGCGGCGGAAGATAGTGGCGGTCCCACCCATGAATGAAGTGGGGCCCTTGAAGTGCATAGCGAACGTTGAACTGAGCCGCGAGCTCCGGCGTCTCTCGGAGCGCCGCGATGACTCGCTCGTAGCTCTTGAGTAAAAGTGGATCTTGGTAGCCCCGAAAGTCTCGGCGCCGATGACGCGTTCCGGAGCGGCAGCTGATGCCGAACTCGTCCATGTAGCGATAGTGCGCGTCCGTGTCGGGGGCCTCGTCCAGAACCCGTTGTACGGGCTCACCGATACCCGGATGGTCTCCGCCCCGCATGTGTCGATCCGCGGGCATCGCTTGGGAGACATCGGCCAGGAAGAGCGAGGCGAGGGCCAGTCCGACAAGCGGCGAGCGAAGTTGTGCGCGCTTGGCAGCGAGGGCGATGCAGGCGAGGGAAACGAAAAAGAACGCTGGGGTCCAGAGGTTCGCCACCGCAAGAGCAGTTCCAACGACTCCCGCGCTGATGGCGAGTGACAGAGTGTGCTTTGGAACGGAGCGGCGGCTCATCCTTTGAAGCCCAAGTGCTGCGAGGAAGGCAAAGGCGGGCCCGAACCATGCTTCGTAGCGATGCGGCAGACGAAAGAGAGAGACACCAGGCACCCACTCGAAGGCCGCCCGAAAGAGCGGGCCCTCGCCGCCGAGGGTCAGTAGCGCCGCGCAAAGAACGACGAGCCACATTGCGCACGCGACGAGGCGCTCCTTGCGCGAGAGGACGAGGGCGAAGGCTGCCAGAAGAAGCACCGCCCACCCGACATAGAGATGGTTGCCGGGCTGGGGCCAGAGCATCGCCACGAGGCCGCTCGGTTCGATGGCGCCGGACGCGATGGACTCAAAGCTGCGCCCCTGCTGCACTGAGTGCTCGGCCAACGTGAGACCAGGGATGAGCACAACGCCGATGAGCCCCACGCCGAGAACACCCGCACATGCGCACGCTCGAAGCACACCATGCCAGATTTTGGGGCCGTGGATTCGGTGTTCGGAGGCGAGGCGCGCGAGGGCGTACAGAAGGGTGAAGCTGCTGGCGAACCAGAGCGCCGGTGGGGAGCCGATCCACGCGCAGAGAGCTGTGGCGAACGCGAGGAGCGCGCCGTCGGAGATGCGCCGAAGAACGATGACGCGCTCAGCGGCCCAGAGCATCAGCGGCATCCACGCCAGCGCCATGGTCAGGTTGAGTTCCCAGTTGTGGCGCATGAATGGCGCCGCCATCACCACAACCGCGCCGAGGATCGCGCCGCTCCACGCCAGGTTGAGCCGCCGCAGCCAGAGCAGTGTGAACACGCCACTGAGGAAGAACATGAGGGGCACCCGCGCGTGCGCCCACGCAGGACTTGGGCTGGGGCCAGCGGCGAGACAAATTCCCCAGTTCAGCGGGTGGTACATGCCCGCTTGTGGGTCCGCGTAGTACGGGTAACCCGCTCGGTCGTAGGGATTCCAAAACGGAACCACGCCATCGTGGAGCGAATCACAGAGGTAAACGAGGTCCGGCCAGTACTGCTCAGGGACGTCCCATTCGAAGAACGTCGGCGCACCGCTCAGGACCCCCCACGCCATCGGCGCGAAGAGAAACACCGTCGCGGCTGCGATGCTCGCGACGGCAAAGAGCCAAGCAAGGCGCTCGCTTTTTGTATCAGCTCTTGCGGGCGCGCTCACCGGTCACTCGGCTACTTCGTCATGTAGGCGTCGATGGTTTCAAACCACTGTCGACGCCATCGCTCTTCATGGAAATCTTTGAGCGCCATCTCGCGGCTGGCCTTGCCCATCTTCTCCGCGAGGTCGTCGTCGCTGAGCAGCATCTGGCAGTACTCGCGAATCTCTGCGGCGGTTTCTCCGACAAAGCCATTCACGCCGTGCACGACGTAGCGCTCGATTCCAGGGATACGGAAACTAACCAAAGGGAGGCCGGTCATCATCGCTTCGATGAGCGTGATCGTGTACTCCTGCTCGCCGTCGTGGAGGTACAGACGCGCGCGCTGAAGAGCCTTCTGCAGATCGGCGTACTCATACACCTCTTGCTCCGGGTCGAGGTGATCGATGTGGAGCGTCGGGAGGCCTTGCATGGCCTCCTCGTAGAGGTGGTAGCTCCAGCCGCGGTCTTTGTAGCTGTGAATGATGGAGAGAATCGTTCCATCTTCGCCTGTGCCGACGGGGTACGCCTCCGGGTCGAGACCCAAAGGAATGTACGGGATCTCCACGCCCTTCTTTTCCCGCGCCCACTCAACGGTGTTGATGTAAAAGCTCGCCACGGTGAAGTCATCACGGCCTAAAAGTTCGTCCCACTCCTGGTCGCTCAGTTCCTGCACCTTGGACACGCGGTAGAGCTTTTTGATGTCGCGGCGCTCGCTGAAGAGCTTGATCTGCCAGTTGAACATGACCCATGCGAGGTCGAAGCCGGCTGGAAAATTGGTCTTGGGGTCGTCGAGGAGCCGTGCGTAGTCGGCAGGGCCGAAGTCCAGGTGGGCGTCTTCGAACTCCGGAAGAACGTTGATCACGTTCTCCGGTTGTGGGCGCCAGTAGTGAAACTGAGCCCAGTTCCCTAGAAAGTACGTCGGCAATCCAACGCGGCAAAAGTGATACTGGACCCCAGGGTGCGTGGGGACGATGAGTGTCTTCCAGTCGGTTCGCATGTCTGCTCTTTCAGTCTCTGGGAATCGCACGCTAGGCGTTGGCTGGTGGTGCGGTGCTGGCCAGCACAACGAGCGGTGCAAGCTTTAGCCGTTCTTCGTCGCTGAGTTTTCGGCTCAGTTCTCCTGCGGCGTCCAAGACAGGAACATCCGGGCAGAGGGCAACTAGGGCGGCGCGGTCTTCGGGGCTAGGGTGGCCCACGACGACGACGTCGGCGCCGGCTACAGCATGGGCAACGCTTGGAGCCGTGGTTGCCCGTGGATCTCCGAGGGCTTCCTCGAAGGCGCGTAGACCCAGGGGAGCGTTCGCTTCGTCGAGGACCATGCTGTCCGCCACGGTGACGTGGATGCCTCGATCGAGCAGTTCGCGAATGAGCTGCACCGGGGCTGAGTTGCGAAGATCCGGCGCGCCGGGTTTGAAGCCCACGCCCACGATGGCCGCCTGCTTTGGGTTGTGGACGAGTACCGCTTGGACGATGTGTTCGAGGTGCGCGCGATTGGACGAGAGAATCGACGAGAGCACTGGTGTGTCCGCGCCACGACGTGCCGCGTGGGAAGAAAGTGAAGCCACGTCTTTCACTAAGCATGCGCCGCCGAAAGGCATGCCTGGACGAAGATACGCGCTCGACGTGTTCAGGCGTTTGTCCCGGCAGAGGAGCTCCATGACGGCGAAAGGGTCGACGCCTGCAGGCCCGGCGATGCGGGCGACCTCGTTGGCAAAGGAGACCTTCAGCGCATGCCAGGTGTTGTTGACGAGCTTGAGCATCTCCGAAGTCGCTGGGTCCGTCTTGACCAACCGGTCCATTTTCTCGGCGTGCAGCGCTTCAATGAATCGTGTCGCGGCGTCATGTTCCGTGGCGAAAACGATGAGTTCAGGACTCTCGAAGTCCGCGATGGCGCTTCCCTCGCGGAGAAATTCAGGGTTCAGCGCGAGAGTGATGCGCGTGCCAGCATCGTCGCCGACGGCTTGCTGGATTCGCGCCATGGCTCGCTCGTAGTGCCCAGCTCCCACTGTGCTGCGAATCACGATGACGTGTTCTTGGTCCTTGGGGACGGCGCGAGCGATCGCTTCGCACACATCCAAGACTCCGCTTTCCACGAGGAGTCCGTCTTCCCCGAGGGGGGTGCCCACGCACACCAACGACGCTATGCACTCGGGGATGGCGGAGCGCAGGTCAGTGGTGCAGCGAATGGTGCCGAGCTCGAAGGCACGGGCAAGCCGTTCGTCGACACCCGGCTCGGCGATGGGCGTCGTGCCCCGGCTCAGCAGACCGACGACCTCACTCGAGATATCGACGCCAATAATGTTCCGACCGCGGGCGGCGAGGGACGCGCCTACGACGCTACCGACGTATCCGAGGCCGACGACGCAAATCGTGTCGCTGGTTAAAAGAGCATTGTCTTGGACCGCCACGACGGAAACTCTAGAGGGGCGACGCCGGCTCGGTCAAGGGAGCGCCCCGTGAACAGCGTGATGAACTACGCCTACTTCTATCCCGCCTCGCTCCTCGTGATTTCCGTCTTCGTCGGAGGGCTGGAGCGTTTATTTCCAAGGCGCCCGGATCAGCCCTTTCTCCGGCGTGGGTTGGGCTGGGATTTGGT
>JBLHKB010000308.1:0-8436 GCA_047619315.1 Polyangiales bacterium | reverse complement strand
TCCTGGCGGAACTCAGCCGTCCCGCGAGTGAGCTCCTGCAAGACGATGTCGCTCGCCACGTCACCGAGCTACGCGTCCTTCTCTTTGCGGAGGTGGCCGGCGTCGACGATGCGTTTCGTGCGTTCGGGCTTCAAGAAGCCGCTGAAGACTGGCCGGATTGCGTCGCGCAGGTGCGCGGAGAAGCCAGCCGTCTCGGTTTTGAAGTCGACGAACCCAGCTCTCAGTGGCGCGCTTCGTTTTCGATGGCGGAGAACGCGTACGCTCTGGAGCAAGACCTGCGAAGCCGCGTGGACGGTCACGCCTTCGGTGAACAGCCAGGCTTCTTTTTCGCAGCACTCAACGATGTCCTGGAGAAGGCCGGCGCCGGCGCCTTACCGCCAAAGTCCGAGTCCTTGGACGTGATGGAGCAGCTCGTCACTCTCGAAGCACCGGGTCATGTCCACTGGATTCCGCCCATCACGTTTCAGGCCCTCTGCGACGCCGTCGCCGTCTGCGCCGTCAAAGAGCTCGGCCGCGTTGTGCAATGGGCGCCGAGCGAGGCCGAAGAGAACGGTTTTGTTCCGCCACCAACGATCCGCTTGCAGGACGGCAAAGGCTGGGCGCATGTTCCCCTCGCCCGTGACCTCATGCGCTGGCGTGTGATGCCGCGCCAAGCAGACGAACGCGTCCCGCCCCTCTCCGCGTGGCTCAACGACCGCTTCGGCCGCGCCTGAGTCACTCGCACTCGCGCGGGCGAACCTCGTCGAAGAGCTCGAAGGTTTCGCAAACCGACGAGCGCCCCGCCGGCGAGCAGTCGTCTCCATCAATGCACGGGGACACGCAGCCATCTTGGTAACAGCCCCCCACCCTGCACGACAGCTCTCCGCCACACTCATTGCATTGGCCTTGAATGCACTGAAAGCCGGGCGCGCAGGCGGAGTCATCAGCGCAAGCGTCGCGGCAGAGGCCGTAGCTACAAAACTGGCCACAGCCACACTCGTCGCTCGTCTGGCATGGCGCGCACGTGCCCTCTACGCAGACTCGACCAGCGGGGCAGTCATCGGTTTGCTCACACAGACAATCTCCCCCTTCGCACGCGCCGAGGCAGCCGCCGACGGAGGCGAGGCAAGGGTCGCAAAGGCGCGGGCCTTCGTACGGGTCAGCCCCGTCGCAGACTCCCGCCACGAACGCCTCTCCGCTGAGCTGACAGCCTGCGGCAGCGTAGCGCGGTAGCGTTCGCAGACTCTCAGCGTCAAATTCGTCGGCCAAGATTGGTCCCAGCACTTCCCAGCAGCTATCGTAACCGTCGCACGCAGCTGCGCAGCGGCCGCGAAGGCAGCGCTGCTCCGGCCGACACTCCGTGTCTGCTTCGCACGAGCGCCGACAGGTGGAGGCTTCGCAGACACCCTCACCGCAGTCGGTGTCGGCGCCGCACGCGTCGCAGGCACCGTCCGTACAAACGCCTGAACTGCACTCTGTCCCATCCTCGCAAAGCGGCACACACCGCCGGGCGCGGCAGATTGTCGGGCTTGGGCAATCCTCGTCTTCAAAGCAGCCGACGCCCGCCGAGCTCACGCATCGCGTTCGATCACATGAAAACCCAGCATCGCACTCCGCGTCTTCAAAGCAGCCGACGCACGCCCCGCGTTCATTGCAGACTCTATCATCCAGGCAGTCGGCGTTGGCTTCACATTCGACGGGAACGCAGGCGCCATCGAGGCACATGGCGCCGACGCAGTCCGTGTCGAGAACACACCGCGGAGAGCTGGCTGTACACCCGGTCACTACAAGAGCCAGGATCCAGACGTAGCGTGTCGCTGTGTTGGTTCGGGTCATGGCAACCAGAACAACAAACCATATGCCATGCGTATACAAGTACAAAAGTGGAGTCGAGTGCTCCGCGACAGTTGCCCGCGTTCACGAGTGTGATGAGAGCACTACACCGCGAACTGGTTACTAGCCCTGAAGCCCTTCGAGCTCTTCCTGAACCTCGGCCCACGTCTCCATGGCTACCTCAAGCTCCACTTGGGCGCGTTCATACTCACCTTGGAGGTCCGCCTGTCGTTTCGCGTCTGCGTACACTGCGGGATCCGAGAGCTCCTCGGTTCGCTTCGCCTGCTCGCCTTCGATCTTTGCGATGCGCTTTTCAAGGTCGCCGCTTCGTCCCTCGAGGGGACGCAGCTTCTTGTCGTTGCCTTTGTTGCGCCCCTTCTTCTTGAGCGTGGCCTTGGCCTTCGCCTTGGCCTCTGGCGCCGCGTCTTTTTCCTTCTTCTTCTTCTTTTTGCTCTTCCCGGCGACGTCGCCCGGTGCAGTACGCTCTACGCGTCCCTCGATGGACGCGGAGTTCGTCGCACTCGCTGGCGCTTCCCCTTCGAGACGGCATTTCGCCATGTAGTCGTCGAGGCTGCCGGGGTAGTGGCTGACCTTGCCGTCTTCAACGAACCAAATAGCGTTCGCGAGTTTACGGATGAAGCTTCGGTTATGACTCACGAAGAGCAGGGTGCCGTCGTAGGTGCTGAGCGCATCCGCCAGGCGTTCGCTGGAGTCGAGGTCGAGGTGATTGGTCGGCTCATCCATGAGCAGGACGTTGCCTGGATCGATGAGGAGCTGCGCGAGGGCCACGCGGGCGCGCTCACCACCGGAGAGCACGGAGACCGACTTGTCGACTTCGTCTTCGCCAAAGAGAAGCGCGCCGCAGATGGAGCGAACGCGCTGGTGCCCGATGTTGTCCCCACCCACACGCGACACCGACTCATAGATGGTCGCCTTGCGGTCGAGGGTCTCAGCGTGATGCTGCGCGTAGTAGCCGACCTTCGTCTTGTGACCGAATTCGTAGCCGCCCTCGGTAGCCTCGATCTCGCCGGCCAAAATCCGCAGCAGCGTCGTCTTACCCGCGCCATTGACGCCTAGGAGCGCGATACGCTGGCCACGTTCGACGCGAAGGTCGACGCCCTGAAGTACCTGCGTCTCGTCGTAGTTCTTCTTGAGGTCGTTCACCTCGAGGATGGTCTTGCCTGCGCGCACCGTCTCGGGGAAACGAAAGCTGATGGACGCCTGCTCGCCGAGGAGCTCGACATTGTCGAGCTTCTCTAGCTGCTTGAGCTTGCTCCGTGCCTGGCCGGCTTTCGACGCCTTGGCTTTGAAGCGCGTCACGAAGCGCTCCAAGCGGTCGCGCTCCTTCGCCACGTTTCGCGCGCGGTTTTGCAGCAGGATGCGTTCCTCGGAGCGTTGCGCCTGGTAGCGGTCGAGGTTGCCCTTGTACATGCGGACGCCCTCGGGCTCGAAGCTCACCACGCGGTCGATCTGCTCGTTGAGAAACTCGCGGTCATGGCTGATGAGAATGAACGCGCGGTTGTACCGTTTTAGGAACCCCGAGAGCCACGCCACGGAAGGCATGTCGAGATGGTTTGTCGGCTCATCCATGAGCAGGAGATCCGGGCGCTGAAAGAGGAGCGACGCCAGGACCGCACGCATCTTCCAACCACCGCTGAACTCGCCCACGTCTCGATCATGGTCGCTGGTCTTGAAACCGAGGCCCGCCAAGATGGCCTTGGCTTCATGCTCTGAGTAGAGCCGGTCGAAGTCGATGAGCTGCTCATGGAGCTCGCCGACGAGGCCCCCGAGTTCCGTCACGACCTCGATGTAGTCCGGCGCGTCAACGTCCGCAGATCTCGCGTCGAGCTCCGCCTCTGTGCGTTCCAGACGCGCCTCAAGGGCGGTTCGCCCAGGCACGCTCTCGACGATGAGCTGAAGCAGCGTTCGGCCGCCATCGACGGCGACGTCCTGCGGAAGGTACGCGACGCGAGCCTCTTTTTGCGTGCGGATGGTGCCGCCGTCGGGCAGCTGCTCTCCGCTCGCCAAACGCATGATTGTCGTCTTGCCGGAGCCGTTGGGCCCGATGAGACCGATGCGGTCGCCCTTGGCGATGCGAAGCGAGAGGTCATCGACGATGACTTTCCCGCCGAAGGAGAGCGAGAGGTTTTCGAGGACAACAAGTGACATGGCGCAGAGCGGATAGCAGGCCTGCCCAGGGGTTCAACGCCTCGTTATGGGCCGTCATGCTCGCCGCACTGCGCGGCGTCGGTCTCTCGCAGCAGCGCCGCCCTCACCGATGTGGCGTCATAAAGGGGCGGCGAACAAGCACATCGTGTGCGGACACAGGCGGCTGGATCCGCTCCACGGGGGTAGCGCTCCATTCGGTCAAAATGGGCTCGGCGGTCTGCGGTGTTCACGCGAGGATGCCGACGCGAGGAGGTCACACAGCTCCGCCGCGCGCTCGTCGTCTCGCGCAGTTCGCCGCAGCGCGCGGCGAATCCGACTCGCAGCTTCATCGAGCAGTCGACGGCCATGGTGATGAAGTTCGCGCGCACTCGCCGCGCGACTTCCGGGTCGCAGCTTTCCCTCTCGGCGCGCGATCTCGAAGACCTCGTCGGAAAACGATCGCCGCTCAATGCTCGCCGCCGGCGCCTCAGAGACGAGCGCCGGGGCAGCGCCGCAGGCCGCCGGAAGCATCATGAGAGCCGGTCTGAGTGACGTCACGCTGTGCCTATGTGGGAAAAGCGCCCTCGTTAGCCAGCTTTGCCAGGTCGTCGGGTCCAGACGCCCCACCGGATCCCTCCAGTGGCCACCCAATGAGCCACTTCTGTCAAAGAGCACCCTTTAATCCTACGTTTTGCATAGGCACTGATCTTGCTCTAACGTCCGGCAACCCTCCGAAGGAACTCCCAACATGACGCGACGATTCGAACGACTTATCCTTAGTGCTGCCATCCTCGTGGGCGCCTGTACGGCCGAAGCCAACAAGGCCCCTGCAGACTCGGACCTCCGCTCCGGCAAGGCTGACGGCACCTTGGAGATTATCGAAGAGGGCCCTCTGCCCTTGGGCGAATCCGTCGAAGCAGTCCTCGAAGCGAACCTCGGGTTCTCCTGGACGGTTACCGTCGACGCCGCCGCGGAGCTCTCCTTCGAGACGAGCGGTGACGAAGGTCTCGACACGATCATCAACGTTCAAGACGCTGAAGGCAACGACATCGGCAGCGATGACGACGGCGGAGAGAACTACTTCTCCAACCTTCGCACCGAGATCGAAGCGGGCACATACACCGTCGTCGTGACCGGCTATGGCAACACCCAGGACGGCACCTTCGCCCTCCTCGCGCGCTGCACCGGCGGCGTCGCCTGTGGCGAAGAGCCTCCTCCAAGCGAAGACCCATGGGCCGGCGCTAAGGACGTGAACCTTCACCACGTGGAGTTCACCGACGCGACGCCTATTCCTGTGAGCTTTCGGCGACCCGACGCAGGCCCCGTTTCCTTGAGCAGCGCCGAGTGGTGGCAGCGATGGGACGGCGGCGCGACGCAGTCTTTCAGCTGGAATGAAGGCACCGACTACGGCAAGCGTTGCAGCCAGGCTTCGGCGATTCGCCTCGAAGCGCTTTGGAACTACGCCGACGAAGACGGCAACCTTCTCGGTCGCGAAGCGTTTGAAGACCTCCTGAACGGCTCCGGCTGGCGCGGCACCATGTACAACTGGGCCGAGGACGTCAGCGAAGGTGGCCGCGCATCCTTCGACCCAGCGTCCATGTGGGCTTGGCGCACCGGCGCCATCAAGTGGATCAGCGTCACCCGCGCCGACGGCTCCTGCGACCTCCCAACGCTTGACCTCCTCCAGCGCTTCTCCGCCACCTGTCTCGAGCGGGCCGGCGAAGACGGCGAGATTCAGGGCTGCCGCGCGTCACACCGCGACTAGTTCCTTCGCTTCCGCGACGAGACGCTCAGGCTTTCCGGCCTGGGCGTTTTGCGCTTAAGGGTGTCGCTTGCGAGGTGGGAGTGCGGATGAGACCCTCAACGCATGGCAAGGCAGCGCGTCCCGGAGCGTGAACTCACCCAAGGAGAGAAGGACACGCGCGAGGAACTCCTGGCGTACTTTGGTCAACAGGGGTCCATCATCACGCACAAAATCTGCGAGGCGGGCGAACGCGCGACACGAACGCAGCGTGATTTCGTCGCGGTGGTGAAGCAGCACCACGATGAGCGGCGACTGATTGTCGTGGGCTGCCCGCTTGGATCGCCGCCGCAGCACGAAGGCGGGGCATCAGGCCTTGGAGACTACGAGCAAGTTCTCGCGAAGCTCGATACCCAGGGTTGGAGCGACGCCGAAAAGCGGGCGATTCGCGCGTTCATCACCACTGCGGATGAGGCGGCGGCGGAAGACGCGCTCCCTCGTCGTCGACGGGGAAAACGCCGCCGCGACTGAGGACCTAAGCGCTAGGCTACGCAGTGCTGGCAAAACAGGCTTTCTACGTCCGTTTTGCGGATCAACATGATGCGCTATCCTCCCGCCATGCGCGTTCTTCTCTCGTTTAGTCTTCTTTGCGTCGTTGCCTGTCACGACGCCGGCGCTCAGGCCACCGAGAGCGCTCCTGCGTGGTACGACGCGGACACGCTCCTCGATAACCTACGCCGCGAAGACCGGCGCGCGGCGGCGGAAGCCGTGGCGCCGCTGCAGCTCAACCAGCTTCCGTTCTACGACCTCGATCTTGCCCTCGCGGACGACCAGGCGACGTTCCAAATGGTCGAGGACATCTACTACACGAACACCACCGGCGTCCCTCAGACGTCCCTCGTCCTTCGCCTCTACGCCAACGCCGTGGGAGAGAGCGCCCAGGTGCTCCTCTCAGGCAGCGAGTGCGTTGGCCTCTCGTGTCAGGTGCGCTGGGACAACCGCAGCGTCTTCGAGGTCCGTCCGGCGACGCCTCTCCCGCCGAACGGACGACTTCATGTTCGACTCCAGCTTCGCGGGACGCTGCAGCACATCGACCCGAGCCGGAACAATATGATGGCGCAGGCTATGGAAGGGCTCGCCGGCAGCGGCGCAAGCGAGCACGGAGACTATGGCCTCTTGGCCCACGGCAGCGGCATCGCGTCCATGGGCAACTTCTACGCGATGGTCGCGCCTTTTCGAAACGGCGATTGGGTCCGCTCCGAGGCGACCCTCGGTGACCTCGGCGCCGACACCATCTCTCACTTTCGGGCGCGCATTCACTCCCGCCGTGGCTCGAAGGTCGCCGTCACCGGCAAGATCACCGAACACCAGAGCTACCTCGCCCAAGGAGACCGCGCCGGCTACCAAGAGACCGTCGCTGTGGCGAGCATGACGCGCAACTTCGCCATCGTCATTGGCAACGACATGCAGGTGGCTTCCGAACAGGTGGGTCCCGTGGAAGTTCGCTCATGGTTCCTCCCTCAAGATCGCGACAAAGGCATGATGGCCCTCGACGCCGCTGCTCACAGCGTCCGAATCTTCGAGCGCCGCTTTGGTCGCTATCCCTACACCGATCTGGAGGTCGTCGAAGCACCCCTCGTCGGCGGCGCGGGCGGCGTCGAGTTTAGCTCCCTCGTGACCGTCGCCACGATGTTCTATCAGTCCGCCTTTGGCGGTCAGATGGGGCAGATCGGTGCGCTCCTCGGAGGCGCCGGCGGCGGCAACCCCCTGGGGCAGATGCAGGACTCGATGCTCGAGTTCGTCGTCGCCCACGAAGTCGCGCACCAGTGGTGGCACGGCATCGTCGGCAGCGATGCGCAGCGCCACCCCTTCGTCGACGAGAGCCTCGCTCAGTACAGCGCGATGCTCTACATGGAAGAGCGCTACGGCGCTGAGCGCGCCGAGCGTGAAGCCAACCGCCAGGTCGCGGGCAACTACCACATGATGCGCATGCAGGGCGGCACCGATGGTTCCGTCGACCAACCCACCAGCGCCTTCACGGACGGCACCGCCTACGCGGGGCTTGTCTACGGCAAAGGGCCTTACCTCTACCCAGCCCTCCGAGAGGCTCTCGGCGAGCGTCGCTTCTTCCGTCAGATCCGTGGCTACGTCAGCGACAACCGTTTCCGCGTCGTGGGTCCCCGGACGCTCATCGACCGAATGGCCACGGGGAACCGCACCGAGCGCGTGCGTGGTTTGGCGCGTCGCTGGCTCGAAGAGTCTCACGGCGACGAAGATCTCGGCGAGCCCAACATGGAGCGCATGATGGGCGACTTGATGGGTCAGAATTCCGGCCTTGAGAACCTCGCGCCCCTCATCGAAGCCCTTGGCGCCGGCGCCGGCGGCGGAAACGCGGACACCAACCGAGCCCTCCAAGACCTCACCCGCCAGCTACAAAACCTCCCCCACTAAAGGACCTCATCCGATGGCATCTGCAGGCGGCAACTGGAAAGCGCTCTACCAGGCAGCGAAGACGGGCAACAAAGACGAAGTCGATTTCTGGCTCGGCTGCGGCACAGACCCCAACGTTCAACACGTTGAATTTGGGTCAACGCCGCTCATCGCCGCCGCGGAGAACGGACACCTCGAAGCGGTCCAAGCCCTCGTCCAAGGCGGCGCGGACCCCAGCGTCCGCTCCCACTGGGAGAGTGAAACGGCCCTTGATGCTGCGCGCGGGCGTGGACATAGCGCCGTGG
>JBLHKB010000307.1:0-8457 GCA_047619315.1 Polyangiales bacterium | reverse complement strand
GGCGCTTTGAGCGTGCATGCGCAGATGTCTGGAGATCTCTTCCCATGCGAGGAGCGCGTCCGCTGGCTCCTCGGGGCTGAACGCTGTGACGGATGCGTCTAGGCGCACAGCCGCCGCCTTCGCGGTCACGGCGTCGTCGTTTGCGAGGGCCGCTTGGATCTCGAGGTACGCGTCGACGACGGGCGCGAGTCCTTCGTTCCATGCGGCGGGCACTTCGATCACTTTGTCAAAGGGGCGCTCCGTAGTGTCGTCGCCGCCCATCATCATGCTCTCGCCGCCGCGAATCTGGAGGTCGGCGTCGAGGGCGAAGGCCCCGTGGCTGACAACCCGGTCGCCTTCTCGGAGTCCCGCGACGACGGGAAACCAATCCCCGACGCGTGGCCCGAGGCGAACCACTCGCGCCTCGTACGTGGGCCGCTGAGAGTTCGGTACATCCACGTAGACGACGGAGCGACGGCCGGTGAAGAGCGCCGCGGCTGCGGGAATGAGAAGCGGCTGCGCGTCATCCGACTCCACGCCGCGAACGTTCGCCTGCACAAACATTCCAGGCCGCAGTCGGCGGTCCGGGTTCGACAACGCGACGCGAACACGTGCGGTGCGCCTTCGCGCGTCGATGACCGGGTCCATAAAGGAGATGCGTCCTTCGAAGCGCTGGTCGGGGATCGCGTCGACTTCGATCTCGACTGTTTGTCCCACGAAGAGGTTGCCGAGGTCGCTCTCGTAGGCGTCCAGCTGAACCCACAGCCGCGTCAGGTCGGCGATTCGGTAGAGCACCGTGCCGGTTTCGACGTACGCGCCCTGGACGGCCTCGCGTTCGATCACCGTACCGGCGAAGGGCGTGCGAATCGCGAGCCGACGGTTGGGCGTGTTCGCGCGCTCCATCGTTGAGATGGCGGATTCAGGTACGCCGAGTAATCGCAGCCGCTGGCGAGCGGACTCGAGGGAAGCGCGCGCGGCGGACTGGGCAAGGTCAGACGCTGAGCTGAGGCGTTCGAGCTGTCGGCGCGCCGCGATGAGATCCTGTTGCGCTGAGTAGACCTCAGGGCTGTAGAGCGTCGCTACGGTCTGGCCGCGGCGAACCCGCTCGCCCGTCGTCGTCACATGCAATCGTTCGATTCGGCCCCCGACCCAAGCAGTTACGCTCTGCAGCGTGGTCTCGTCGTAGTCGACGCGGCCCAGGAGACGCACGGCGGTGGCGTCACCACTTCGCTGAGTCACCAAGGTGGTGCGCACCTCGGCGAGGGCCTGAGCGCGTGGCGAAAGCGAGATCTGATTCGGTGCCAAGGAGTCATCGTCGTTCCCCATCGCCGGGATCAGATCCATGCCGCAGATCGGACAGTCGCCGGCTTCGGGCTGACGGATCTGAGGATGCATCGAACACGTCCATTCGGAGACGTCGCCGCTGTGGTCGTGACCCGCGTGTTCGTCGACTTCGACTTCGTCCGCGCTGCAGCGGCCGATTCCAAACGCGAGGAGAGCCAGAAGGAGGCCGCCGACGATGACGCCTGCGCCACGGGGCAGGCCGCGCCCAGGCTCCGGCACAACTGTGGTTTCGCTAGTCATGGTCCAACTCGTTTCCGTTTTCGTCTTGAAGTGGAGCGTTCGGCGCTACGGGTGCGTCCCCCACCGGCGCCTCGTCGTTCGAAACGTCATTCGAAACGACGTTCGAAACGTCGCGCGCCAAGGTCCGGCCCGTGACTCGCTCCAGTTGTGCCCACGCGACGCCGTGCTCGGCGAGGGCGCGCTCGACGCCGAGCGCCAACTCCAGGAGCTCACGCTGAGCGAGGAGCGTCGATGCCACGGAGCCTTGACCCACGACATACGCACCGGTGACGGATTCGTAGACGCTCTGGGCCTGGGGCAGGAGCGTGTGGCGATAGAGGTGCACGCGGCGATGGGAGTCACGGACCGCCGCGAGGGCGCGGTGCAGCTCCGCGATGGCGCCGTCTTCGGCGTGCTCTTGCTCCGCCCGCTCCGCGTAGGCGTCGGCTTCGGCGGCATGCTGTTCGTCGGCGCGTGCTCCTTGCCAGAGCGGGACGCTGAGGCCCACGCTGACGATCACCGCGTCGTCACCGCTCTCATCGCCGGCGGCGGCCCGCGCGCCGGTCTCGATCCAGTCGGCGCCGATGGTAAAGCGCGGCAGGCGGTCCGCCCAGAGGGCGTCGGCTTGGGCATCCGCTGCCTCGGCGAGTTGCCCATAGGCCTGAATGAACGGGTGCTCGCGAACCGCCTGCGACAGCTCTTCGAGGGACTCCGCGGGCAAGGAGAGGGCGTCTTCGCCAAGCGTCGGCAGAACCGCGGGGGCGCCTGTGCCGAGCACCCCTCGAAGCGCCGCCTCGGCGCTCGTCTCGTCTTCACGCAGACCTTCGATGGCGTCTCGCAAACGTGAACGTCGAAGATCGACTTGGGAGACGTCGGCGAGGAGCACTCGTCCCGTCTCCATTCCGCCGCGGAGGGCCTCGACGAGGCCCGTGAGAATCTCGAGCTGCTCGTTCTGCACTTCGCGTGCGCGCCGTATCCACCAGAGGCGCCACCACGCTTCGGAGACGCTCCCAACGAGGGTCATCGCGCGCGCCTCGAAGCGCTTCTGGGCGGCGAGGGCGCGGGCCGATTGCGCCGTGGCCGCCGAGCGCAATCGCGACGGCCATGGAAAGGACTGCCGGATGCCCAAGCGATGCCGCTGAGGTCCCACGCGGGTCTGCACGGAGCGGGCGAAGTAGCCGTAGCTCACTACGGGATCGGGAAGCGTCCGCGTCGCAGCGATTCGTAAGGTGGTGGCGCGCCACCGCTCGTAGCTTGCTCGGAGGGCGGGGCTCTGCGCGAGGGCGAACCCAACGTAGGAAGCGATGGAGCCGTCGATCTCCGGGGCCTTGGCCTCGGACTCGTCTATTGGCGCGAGCCTAAGGGCCGCTTGGGAGAGCTCATCCCGTAGATGGGACTCCGACGCTCCGGCGCACGCCGTGAGCAAGATCCCGAACAGCAGCACTCGCTGGACTTCCATGAGGGGTGTCCTGCCACAATCGGGCCAACTTCTACGAGTATTCTGAGGGGGTTTTTGCCTCGAAGAGTCCACTTTGGGTAACGCCCAAGGTCACCTTGTAACCCGTCCGGCCACATCGCCGATGAGTCGCACCTTCGCTCACCGGGTGAAAGCAGGCGTTTCACGCTGGCACAAGCATTGCTTTCACTTCCCCCATGCGTTTCTCGACACCTCTCTTTCTTCTCATTCTTTCGACCGCCGCATGGACCGGCTGCGACACGCCCGCCGAGCCCAGCGAAACGGCAGAGGCGCCGGTACGCCGCGTCGAAGTTGAGGTCGGCGCCATGGGATATACGCCGCCCAGCGTCGAGGCCGTCGCCGGCGAGCCCTTGGCACTCGTGTTTCGGCGCACGACGGACGAGGGATGTGGCGAAGAGCTGGTGTTCCCGGACCGAGACATCCGCCGTGACCTGCCCCTCAACGAAGACGTCGTCGTCGAGCTGACGCCGGAGACCGGGGAGACGATTCGCTTCACCTGCGGGATGGACATGTATCGCGGAAGCATCGTCGCTCAATGAGCCCTGCTTGGGCGGGCATAAGCGTGCTCTTTCTCGCCGCGTGCGCCACGGGGCAACCGGCGGCTTTACGCGCCACCGGCTCGCCTGTTTCGGCGGAGACTCCAGCGGCTGAAGTCAGCCCCGTTGGCGCAGCGCTCCGTTCGGACCCGTTTGAGGAACAGGCCTCGGCGGAGGCCGCTCCCCCGATGCATCACGGCGGGCACGGAATGCAGATGGACGAAGCGACGCCAGCTGCGCCGGAAGAAACTTCGGAACAGGCTCAACACGGCGAGGCTTCCCCATGAGGTCCTGTTTGTTTTGCGTGCTCGTCTTCGCGTCCACACAAGGTTGTGTTGGAAAGTCCCGCGGCTTTGATTCCGCGCAAACGCTGATTCACGACCGGAGCGGAGTCCGCGTGGAGCAACGAGACCCCGAAGAGCTCGCTGAGACCCGCGCAGTGCTCGAGCAGCTGCGCAGCCCGCTGGCCGCCGAGGGCGCCATCGAGGTCGCGCTCATTCAAAACCCCATGCTTCAGGCTGCTTTTGAACGCCTAGCGGTGGCACGGGGCGAGCTCCTTGGCGCACGCCTTTGGCCCAACCCGACCGTCGAAGTCGAAGCCACCTTTGACCCCGACGGAGGCTCGCCGGATCTGGAGGGCGCCTTCGTCTTGGACCTCGGCGGAATCTTGCGCCAGCGACTCATGGGCCGCGCCGCCGAAGCGAGCCTTCGCGCGGCGGAAGTTGAAGCCGCCGGCGCTGCCCTCGACCTCGCCTACGAAACGCGCGTGGCGTTCTACGCGCATCAGGCCGATCTGCAGATCGTGGAGCTCGTCGTCGCGATGACGATGACGTTTCGCGGCGCCTACGAGACGGCGGACGCCCTCCGCGAAGCGGGCAACGTGCAGCTCCTCGAAGTCGCGCAGAATCGCGCAGCGTATGAGCAGGCGCGTCTTGTCATCGCTAGCGCTGAACTCGCGGCGCTCGAGAGCCGGGAGAAGCTCCAAGTGCTCATGGGGCTCAGCGGAGAGGCAACGGGTTGGCAAATCGGCGCGCGGCTTGAAGGCACTCCGCTCGCGCCATCGGATTTCGACGCGCTCGAGACCGTGGCTATCGACGCGAGCCTCGATCTTCTCGGAAAAAGCGCACAGCTCGAAGGGCTCGCCCGAAATCTCGACATCGTGCGTTCGGCGAGCGTGATCCCTTCGCTCCACGCCGGAATCCGCGCGGAGCGAGGTGACAACGGATGGGGCATCGGCCCCGTTGTTGAATTTACCGTGCCACTCTTTGACCAGGGCCAAGGCCCACGTGCCGCAGGCGCCGCGCGTCTTCGTGCCGCGCAGCATCAATACCTAGCCATGGGCGTGAGCGTGCGTTCCGCGGCACGACGTCTGCGTAATCGCTACGCAAACGCCGAGGCCCGCTTGGCGTTCTTCGAGGAAACGCTGCTCCCCGCCCAAGAAGAAGTTCTTCGGCAGACGCTGCTTCAGTACAACGCGATGGGCGCTGGTGTGTTTCAGCTTCTCGTCGCGCGGCGCGCGCTTCTGGATGCTCAGAAGGGACGACTCGAGGCTCGGCGTGACCTTTGGATCGCCCACGCCGCCATCGATCAGCTGCGCGCCGGCCGCGTCGTTGACCTCGAAGGCTTCTCAAACGGTTCGAACGAAATGCAGTCCCAATCTGCTGGAGGAGGTCACTGATGGACCGACGAGACTTTCTACTTGGGTCCGGCGTTCTGCTCGGCGCCGCTGCGCTTCAAGAGGCCGTCCGCGAAACCGCCGGCGCTCAAGCTCACGTCGACGGCCGCTACCAACCCGTGCACACGCCAAACGGCTCGACGCTTGAGTACCGCATGGTGGACGGCGTCAAAGTCTTTCACCTCATCGCCGAAGAGTTCGAGCACGAGTTTGCGCCGGGCCTGCGCGCGACCTGCTGGGGCTACAACGGTCAGACTCCGGGCCCCACCATCGAGGTCGTCGAAGGCGACCGTGTTCGCTTCTACGTCACCAATCGGCTGGCCGAAGCGACGACGGTGCACTGGCATGGGTTGGTGCTTCCAAACGGCATGGACGGCGTCTCGGGGCTGAACCAGGTGCCCATTCTTCCGGGAAAAACGTTTCGCTACGAGTTCCAGATCGAAGACCCGGGGACGTTCATGTACCACCCGCACTTCGACGAGATGACGCAGATGGCTCTTGGAATGATGGGCATGTTCATCGCGCATCCAAGGCGCCCCACGAGGCCTGTGGCGCGGGACTACGTCATCATGCTCAACGAATGGTCCGTGCCCATTGGGGCGTCGCGTCCCAACCCGCTGGAGATGGTCGACTTCAACGTTCTGACGATGAACTCCAAGGTCTTCCCGGGAACGGAAGCGCTCGTCGCCGAGACCGGTGAGCGGATCCGCATCCGCTTCGGCAACCTCAGCGGCATGGACAACCACCCCATCCATCTGCACGGGCCGCCCTTTGAGATCGTCGGGAGCGACGGCGGCATGTACCCGCGCTCCGCGGTCCAGCCGCACACGACGGTGCTTGTGCCGACGGGAAGCTGCCGCGTCGTCGAGGTGGTCTGCCGAGAACCGGGCGACTGGGCCATGCACTGCCACATGACGCATCACACGATGACGCAGATGGGTCACAACGTGCCCAATATGACGGGCACCAGCAATGACCGATTGCGCCGCTGGGTCAGCCCCCAGGTCCGCGGCTATATGCCGATGGGCTCGAACGGGATGGGCGCCATGCCCACCATGCAGATGCCCCAGCCGCCGAACAGTCTGCCGATGCGCGGAGGCCCTGGACCCTTCAGCAACATCGACATGGGCGGCATGTTCACGGTGCTCAAAGTCCGCAACGAGCTCGGCGAGGGCGAAGTGGGTTGGTATGAGCATCCCGAAGGAACCGTCGCGCGGGAAGCGACGGCGGCGGAACTCGGCGCCGACGGCATCGACGTTTGATGAAGGCGTTGGAGGCGGCGCGGCGTTTGGGCCTAGGGCAAGGTCTCCTGGACCGTCAGCTCGTAGGCGCCGCCGCCGCCGTCGCTGTCCACGACGAGGATCAGTGGCATGTCTTCGGCGGGGGCAAAGTCAGGAGGTACGTCGAAGATGACGCCGGGGTTCTCGCCGCCGGTGCCGGGGTTGATGAGGCCCGAGGCGAAGCCGCTCGCGCCCTCGCTGCGGCATGCGCTCTGCACAGCGTCTTGGGAGCATCCGCCGCGGGCATCGAACGCATAGAGCACCGAGTGGAAGGTGGCGTTCAACACAAACGAGTACGTGGCGCCGCGTGTCACGGAGAGCGCGTAGTAGCGTTGAGGCCCGTTCAGCGGACCCGCCGTCCCGCGGCTCTGGCAGTCGAGGGCCGAGAACTCGTCGGTGGCGCTGGAGGTGTCGCCACGAACGCTGACTTCGCCGTCGATGAACGTCAGCATCTGCGGAGTCGCGCATCGATCGCTCGGCACACTCACGCCACCATCGGGCGTTGCGACGTCGACGCTCATGGAGTCGAAGCGACCGGCATCCAACGAGATGGAAGCGTCGTCGTCGACGATGCTCGAGGTGGAGCAGGCGCTCAGCACGATCAGGAGAACGCTTCGCATCGATGCGAAGCCGCTGGGCGAGTGGGCCATGTTCTCAGGGAACGCTCTTTTCGGTTTCGGCGCAAATGCCGACTCCCCATATGCGCGATAGCGAGAACACATACCTCGCCGCTTGGATTGGCCGGCGTGTCCACAAAGCCTTCACTCGGTGAGGGCGGCCTCGAGCAACGTGGACTGGAAGACCTCGCCGGCGGAAACGAACACGAGGCCCGCGTCCGTCCAAGCGAAGGTCCCTGGAAGGGGCGGGACACGAAGCGCCGAGGCTGCACCAGCGTCACGGAGCACCGAACCCTGAAATCCCCAGTCGCGCGCCACGGCTTCGACGCGAGCGCCGGAGCCTTCGTCGATGCTGACGGCGATGATCGTCCAGTTCGGGTGCGCCACACGCAACGCTTCGAGCGCCGCCAGCTCTTCTCGACAGGGCTGACACCAGCGGGCGAAGAACGCCAGCACCAGAGGTTCGTCGGCGCTCGCCACCGCGACGAGGGCCTCGAGGGGAACGCGCTGTCCGCTGGCGTCGAGGAGCTCGGCGCTCGCAGGGAGGCGCGCTCCCAGCTCCAAGGGCGCGACGTTGTCATCCCGTGCCGGCGCAGCGCCGCGTGGAAGCTCGTCGACGCGCATGCGTTTTACGCGGAGCAGCGCGTTCTCGTCGCGGTAGCCGACGTAGAGGTGTTCCCCGACCCCCTCCATGACCGGGAAGCCGGCGGCACTCCCGGTTCCCGTGTCGCCGACGCTCACCGCCGGAGCGAGCACGCCCTGGTCGGAAACGAAACGCACTCGCACGACTCCGTCGGCCTCGCTGTCCGAGCTTGCATCGCGGCGGGCGAGCCAGCTGACGGCGGCGCCGCCTTCAAGGAGCGTCACGTCCACACGTCCTGGGGGCTGCGCAGCGTCCACGGTGAAGCGTGGGCCGAAGTCATCACCGCCAGCTCGGAACGCCACGTAGACCGCGCCACCTTCGGCGCCGCTGAACCAAGCCACGGCGCTTTGTTCTTCCGTAGCGGCGAGGGCCGGTCCGTTGACGGGGCAGCCGGGCATCTCCCACCCGTCGCGGTGAACGATGCGGCCGGCGAGCTCATGAGCTTCTCCTGGGACCCCCTGAACGATGGAGATGTCCCTGATCTCTCCGTCTTCTCGGTCGCGGTACGCCACCAAAGGGCCGTCCGCCGTCGTGGCCGCATCGGTTTGGCAGCAGTCACATACGCGCGGATCGACGGGAGTCGCCCCATCCACACGGGCGTCATCATCCTCGCCGTGAACACGCGTCGAGTAGACGGCGGTGGTACCGCCGTCGTCCAGAGTGCCGCGGCCGTCGAGCCAGTAGACT
>JBLHKB010000306.1:0-8458 GCA_047619315.1 Polyangiales bacterium | reverse complement strand
GAGGAACTACGCCTACTTCTATCCCGCCTCGCTCCTCGTGATTTCCGTCTTCGTCGGAGGGCTGGAGCGTTTATTTCCAAGGCGCCCGGATCAGCCCTTTCTCCGGCGTGGGTTGGGCTGGGATTTGGTCCATTTGGCGTTCAACGGACACTTCTTAGGCGTGTTGGTCTACGGCATCGCCATAAAGTGGATCATTCCGCCATTCGAAGCCTGGGTGGCCGCCGCCGGCTCAGCCGACGCACTCTACGCAAACATCGCCTCATCCTGGCCCGTCGCGCTTCAGATCCTGGTGGCGCTCTTCGCCATCGACTTCGCTCAGTGGGGAATCCACAACGCACTACATCGAATCCCGTGGCTGTGGCCTTTTCATCGCTGTCACCACTCCGTCGAAGACGGCGAGATGGACTGGGTCGTGGCGTTTCGCTTTCAGTGGACGGAGGTCGTCGTCTACAAGCTGGTGCTCTATCTATCGCTAGCTTGGATGGGCTTCGGAATGGAAGCGATAATGTTCCACGCTATCTTCGGGACACTCATCGGCCACCTTAACCACGCTAACCTCAACATTACGTGGGGCCCGTTTCGCTACCTTCTCAACAGTCCGCACATGCACCTGTGGCATCACGACTACGAGGGAAACGCGAAGAACACCAAGAACTTCGGAATCATCTTTAGCTGTTGGGATTGGCTTTTCGGAACGGCGTACATGCCCGCTCATGTCCCGTCGCGACTTGGCTTTCCGGGTGCGGAGAACTATCCGCGCAATTTTCTGGCGGCGGAAGTATGGCCCCTTGGCCGAATGGGACCAGAGCGGCTTCGTCGCTGGACGGCGAGCGCCATCGCCCTGACACTTTTGGCGCTCGCCTGGTGGCTTCACGCTTGAGAAATCGGCCTCGACAGCGGCGCCCAACTGCGGAATCGTCGGTGCATGAGCGACGGCGACCTTCCTTCATTCGAAACACTCAGCACCGAACTACGCGAGCACGTATTTCTCATCGGGCTCAACCGCGAAGCCAAGCGCAACGCCTTCAACCTGCAGATGCTTCGCGAGCTCGCTGAAGCCTACACCTACTTCGAGTCCACCGAAGCCGCCCGCTGCGCTCTCCTCTTTGCCCATGGCGATCATTTTACGGCAGGTCTCGACCTCGCCGAAGTGGGTCCGGCTGTGCGAGCCGCGAAACCGCTCTTCCCGAAAGAGTGCACTGACCCTCTCGACCTCTTCGGGGAGGCGCGAAGGAAACCCGTGGTTTGTGCGGTCCAGGGCTATTGCTTCACCATCGGCATCGAGCTGCTCCTCGCATGCGATGTCGCCCTTGCTGCAGAGGGGACACGCTTCCGCCAAATGGAAGTGAACCGCGGCATCATGCCTTTCGGCGGCGCCACCATTCGCTTTCCTCAGGTGGCCGGCTTCAGCAACGCGATGCGCTACCTGCTCACGGGTGATGAATTCGGCGCGTCAGAGGCGCTTCGAATGGGCGTCGTGCAGGAGACCTGCGACCCGTCTGAACTGGAAGCTCGGGCCTTCGCCATCGCCAAGCAGATCGGGCGCTGTGCGCCGATGGCCGTGAGAGCGACGAGAGCTGCCGCCAAGAAGGCGGTTCAAGCGGGAGAGGCTGCGGCCCTCGCGACGCTTATGGTGGATGCGCGGGGTCTTATGGAGACGGAAGACGCCGAGGAAGGCGTTCGCTCCTTCATGGAACGCCGAGATGCAGAATTTCAGGGGAAGTAGTCACACCGGCTGGCGTGGGCTCGGGCCTAGACACTGGCTTTCCCCGTAAAGTTGACCGTTTGTTCCCGTCGCGCGACGTTCGTTACGTTGGAACGTGTCTTCGCCAGCCTCTGCCTCTCCGCGCTCTTGCTCGCCGGCTGTAAATCGGCAGCCTTCGATGCGGAATTGCTCGCCATCGATTCGGTGGGCCCCCCCGGCGTGCGCGAAGGTCAGTCCCTCGTCGTCGAGGGCACTGGTTTTGAAGCGGGGCAAGATGGCGAAGTCGTTCTAAGCGGTACGTTTGCTCGACCAGGGGAGCTGCCCCGGGGAGTTCAATACCATCTCCCGGCCCATGCACTGTCCGCGACGCGGGTCGCCGCTCGCGTGGGCGCCGCGGACTTCCAGCGTCTCGGAGGACGCGGGACATTTTCCGGCCGAGCGAGCGTGGAGTTCGCCGCTGAAGCAAGCGGCGCCGTTTTGCGCGGCGCCCTCGACGATGTCCTGCTCGATTTTCAGCCGCGCGGCGCAGTCCTCGCGGACCGGTTGGATGAACAGGGTGCGGTGGCCGCGCAAGAGCTCGGCATCGAGCCCGCGGATGAATCCCTCGACACGGGCCTTGTTCTTCGCGAGGCATCTGGCATCGCCGAAGCTGCGGGCCTTCGCCCCGGCGACACCATCGTCTCCTTCGCAGGTGTGGAAGTCCACGCTCATTCGGACCTGCGCCTCCCACCGGACGGGGCCGCCATCCCCATCGCCATCGCGCGTGAGGGCGTCCGGGGGCTCGTTCATCTTCAGCTCCCCGGCACAGCAACGCCCCCATTGGCGGTGCCTTGGACAGCACTTGGTTTGTTGATGTTCGTTCTGCTTTTGGCGGGCCTTCCGGCGAGAGCCTTAGGTCGCTACTGCTGGTCTCTGCGGGAAGCCTGGAGCGCAGGGGGCATGTTCTCGCAGGGGCTCCTCGCCCTCGCCGCGGCGCTGCTGGCGGCACTTTCCTACGACCTCCTTCAGGTCGTCGTTCTGGTCCTTGCATTCATCTATGCGTTGACCCGAAGCTCGCCCCTTCAAGCATCACTTCACGCGTCGCCGGTTGTCGGCGTTCTTTTCTACGCGTCGCGCCTTGTGCCGAATGGGGCGCTCGCGCCCGAGACCTGGCCCTGCGTCCGAGACCCCTTGATGCTCGCTCTCTTCGTCTTCGGTTTTGTTGCTGTGGCGAGCGCCGACCAAGGCAAGAGTTCGCCCGCCGTTCAGTGGCTAGAACGTGCGTTTCGAGCCGTGGCGCTGACCGCTTTGGTGGCTGCCTTTACGTCGCCGAACGCGCTCATCGTCTGCTCCCTTGCCTTCACGGTCGGCATCGCAACACCTCCGCTGCCAGCTTCACCGCTGCGCTCCGCCATCCTCCTCTGCGGCGTTCTCGGCATCGCGTTGCTCTCCCTCGCCGGCATTCGCCTGGCGCCACCTGAGGGGGTAGAGCTTGGACTGGTGCCGTTTGCGCTCCTGGTCGCCCTTGTCAGCGCGTGGGTGAGCACTCGCGCTCGGCCGCTTCGCGTTTCATTCGGGCTGTAGCCCACTCAGTCTCGAGAATGCGCCATCGCTGAGCGCGTTGAGCATCGCCCCGAGCTCCTGAATACGGAGCTCGTGCACCATGTCGACCACCCCAAGGAGGTCTCGCTCTAGTTGGAGTCGGCGTCGCTCAAAGTAGACGCCGACGATGAGCCGACTCCGTTGAACTTTGGCTTCGCGCCGGCGCGCCGCTTCTCGGGACAACGCCACTTCGTCCGGACCATAAACCAATCGGTTAAGGTCCCAGGTCAACGCCAGCTCGACTGAGAGAGAGTCGTCCGTCGAGTAGCGAAGGTCGTCGACGCGTTCGCTCAAGTCGACGGCCTGTCCACGACGAGCTCGCCCGCGGATCTGAGGCAAGAGGGCTGCCAATCGGCCTCTTCGAACCAGGCGAGCGATGGTCTCGGCGCTAAGCTCAGGAAGCTCGTCGATTGCCCGGATGATCGCATCGATGCTCGCTTCGTGATGATAGCGACGAAGCGCAGCACGTACTTGTGTCGGGGACGGTACTGCGGCGGCGTGGCTGGCTTCAGGTTCTTGAACGACGGGTACCTGAGCGACGGCGGTCGCAGAGAAGCCGAGGCAGACCACAAGGAAGCAATAGCGATTCATGGTTGAGCCGATCTTTCTGCGTCAAGTTGCCACTGGCACAGTGCACGACTGAGGCACTGTGAGCGCTCAAGCGGCGCGTGCTCGATGGAGGGAGCGTTCGGTATATTTGCGGAGTCTCTGCGTGCTCGAAGACCCAACCCAAGTGAGACGGCGCTCGCCCAAGCCCTCGCTTCCGGCTGACCTTCTCGGGTCCACTGGAGGCGTAACGCCAGGCTAGGCGCCAGCGTCCCACAAGAACACGAGACCAGCGCAAGAGCGCACCCAAGAATTCGCCACTTCAGACGCATGCGTCCCGTTAGTGCAGAAAGTGGTCCGTACACAGAACCCGCAGAACCGCAGGTTTCAAGAGTCTTTGCCTCGCGCTACGCCGAAATCCGCCGGCGTCCGCCGGAAGAAGAGGGCGACCTAGACCCGTCGTGGTTCAGCATGGGCGACTGAGACAAAGCGATCCCCAGCGAGCAAGCCGATGGCCGCGGTGACGCGGGATCCCGGAGGCGCTGGAATACTCCCTTCGCCTTCAAAGAGCGCTTCGTTTCCGGCCTGAAGATCGAATGTCTCGCGCAGGACCCCGCCGCTGGACGAAGCTCGAACCACCACAACGCGCGCGGTGGGGCGCCCTTGGGGCCCGAGGATCGACTGGGCTCGTTCCGCCGCCGCTTTGGGCAGGGACCAAGCCACGATGAGTTGGCCTTCGGGGCCGCGGACGAACACCACCTCGCCGGTGGCGTGGCTGTCGTCGTCTTCCTCGGACGCCGCTGCTGTTTTCTTCGATGCTCGAGTGCGTTTGCCGCTGAGCGTCGCGACTTCTTCTTCGAGGGAAGCATCTCCGGGTTGTTCCCGAAGTAGCTTTTTGTAAATCGCCATGGCGCGGCGGGGGTGCCCTTGCGCAGCGAGCAATCGCGCCATGGTCCGCGTCGCGATCGGTTCTTGGCTCAAGCCTTCGTCTTCGTTGACGAGTGTGGCGTCAGCGATGATCTTCTTGGGAGCCAGACGAGCGGTCTCGCCTGCTGGCGCGTCGCTCTCTTCGGTCTTCGTCATCGTCGCTACGGACTTCGCGATAGGTGGGGGTGATGGCGTCTTCGGCGATGGACGCGGAGCGTCCGAAGCGGTCGCCGGAAGCGCAGGCCGCAAAGAGAGCGCGAAGTTCGCGGCGCGTTTCAGAAAGCGACCCGCCCGCCGGAGGGGTGCTGTGTGATGTGTTCGGATTCGCCGGATCAGCTCCGCGGATTCCTTTCGTTGGGGTGCCCACACGCCAATTCGTCGTGCCTCGGATTCGAGCTTCGCTCGGTCCCACGTTTCAATGCGCTTGAGATCCATCGTGTGCTTTAGATCCATCCCCAAACGTCCTCGTTCGTCGCGGCCAATGCCTGCGCGGCTGTCGCTTTGTCGATGTTTAGCTGAGACACGAGTGCGTCTACACCACTAAAACGTTCTTCGGCGCGTAGGTGGGCGACAAACGCCACACGTAAACGGGCGCCGTAGATGTCTTCGTTGAAATCGAAGAGATGCACCTCTGTGGAGCGCCCCGCCCCGAAGGTTGGTCGTGTCCCGATGTTCGCCATGCCGTGAACAAGCTCGTCGCCGACACGAGCGACCACGGCATACACGCCGTCCGATGGCATGAGCCCTTCAAGGGCGCCTAGATTTGCCGTCGGAAACCCGATCGTTCGACCGCGCTGGTCACCGCGTACCACCTCGCCGTCCACGTCGTGCGCTCGACCGAGAAGGCGGGTGGCAGATGCGGTGTCGCCGGCGAGGAGCGAGGCGCGAATCCTTGTCGAAGAAATCGCCTCTCCACCGTCGTTCACCGCATCGACAACAACGACACGGTAGCCATGTTCTTTGCCCAGCTCGCGTAACGTGTCGGTGTTCCCCGCGGCGCGCTGGCCAAAACGAAAGTCCGACCCGACGACGACGACGGAGGCGTGATGCTCTTTGACGATCACCTGAGCGACGAATGCTTCCGGTGTGAGAGCTGCGAAGCCCTCATCGAACGTCTGAATATTGACATCATCGGCGCCGAAGCGAAGCAAGAGCTGTTTTCGCCTGCCGGGCGAAGTCAGCAAGGGCTCGGTACGTCGTCCAAAAAAGTCGGATGGGTGAGGGTCAAAGAAGAGCGCGCGAACGGGCCCAGGTTCGGGAGCACCCGCGCTGGCCTGAAGAAGAGCCCGATGGCCGAGGTGGACCCCGTCGAAGTTCCCGATCGTCAATGTGCACGACACGCGGCGAGTATTGCGACGAGGGTCGCTGGCGTCCAAGGGAAACTGCGAAAGTAAGTGCTTGTTTGAGTGCTCGGGTCGCCCTGAGCAGTGGTTTCTCCTCCAAGAGGGATAAATCTTGCCCCTGGCCCTTGCACCAGGCCGCTACGGCAGGAAGTTTGAAAGGGTCATGACCGCTTTCTTCGTCGCGATGGGGGTTTTCTCCGCTGGGCTCGCTGCCCTCGGCTTCGTCGCCAGGCGCGCTCATCAGCCTCCGCCCTTGGAGGGCATTCGCACCACGAGCATTGCGGAGTTAGAGACCGGGCGTTTTCGAATTGCGGGGACCATCGTGTCCGACCGCAGTATCCCGAGCCCCTACGACGGTTCGCCCTGTGTCTTCTTTGAGCACGCGGACTACTCGCCGACTTTGGGACCCGGTCTCTTGGTGCGCGAAACGGAACGCTGGACGGAGGGCAGGAGCTTCTACGTAGATGACGGAACGGGCAGGGTGCGGGTCGATCCGCTCCAGAGCGTCATTGAAGCTGCGGTCCTCCACGAAGACCAAGGGCTCACCGCCGAGAGGCGATTACGCGTGGGTGAAGAGATCGAAGTCGTTGCATCCTTTGCGCTTCTCGAACCCGACGAAGCATCGCCCTATCGTGACGTCGGCTTTGAGTGGCGATCCGTCGCGGACGAGTGGGGCGCTCCTCGTTTAAGCTACCGAACCCTGCCCGGGATGCTGCGCCCTCAAGACGAAGTCGGTATGTTCATCCGCGCTTCCAGCATCTTCGTCGCCAGCGTGACGCTGCTCCTCGCCGCGCTTGTTGCACTCGTCGGCTGAGGCTCCCTGCTTTCTTTATATCCGGATCTCGCCGGAACAGATCTTGGCCCACGCCCTCGCATCGAGCGGTTGGTATCCTCGGCCGTCGAAGTAGTAGAGCGGGTCTGTGACCTTCGATGGGTCGGCGCCTTCTTGGCGTAGCAAGACGGTTTTTGTTTTGTGCGTCGGCGTGGCGTCCGTCGCAGAGACAATGCGAAGGAAACGCGGCCGCGCTGCCGGGGGACATTCCACGGAAGCCATCGCCTCGATACATGTATCTATTGCGACGGCTGCAACGATCGCTGCGAGCCCTGCGCGTCCTTCCTGGCCTGGAATTTCGACGCCGACGACGGCGATGGACTTGAGCGCCGGTGTCGAAAAGAGATTCGTCACCTCCTGCGTCGATATATTCTCACCTTTCCACCGGTAAGTATCTCCGAGGCGATCGACGAAGTAGAAGAAGTCGTTCTCATCATAGCGAAGCAAATCGCCACTTCGAAAGTAGCGGTCTCCTTGGCGAAAGCAGTTTTCCATCACCTTGGCGCGGGTGGCGCTTTCGTCGGTGTATCCACGGAACTTGGTGGCGTCTCCGATGGGCCCACCGCGCGTCGGACCCATGCGGACGAGAAGCTCGCCTGCTTCACCCCGCTGGCACTCGACGAGAAACCCCCGCTTGTCGCGGACGAGGTCACCGCGCTCGACATCATAGCGTGCCAGACGTAGCCAGCCGATTTGGCGGAGCGGCAGATGCCCAATACTCCCTGGCCGCTCGCTGAAGTTGATGAGACCCCCAGGGGACTCCGTGGCGGCGTAGAACTCGCGAATCGCATCGATGCCAAAGCGCTCTTTGAGCGTGGCCCATGCCGCCGGCCTCAGCCCATTCCCAAAGGCGACACGGAGCGTGTGTTCCCCATCCGGCGCGTGTTCGCTCTCCGCGATGTAGCGTCCGAGCTCTCCAATGTAGTTGAAGGCAGTCGCACGATAGCGCTTAACATCCGGCCAAAATTCGCGGGCGCTAAACCCATCCCGAATCGCCATCGGGGTGCCGCTCATGATGCAGGCGCCGGCACCGAGCAGGAGCGCGTTCGCATGGAAAAGTGGCAGCACGCAATAGAGGAGGTCGCTCTGGCCTCGGCGAAATCGGTATCCAAGTTCAGCGGCGGCGGCCCCCGCCATGGTGGCGCGCGAATGGCCGACGCGGCAGGGCTTGGGCAACCCGGTCGTGCCGGACGTGTAGATGTAGACGAAGTCTTCGTCTTGCGCGGCCCGGCGTAAAGGAAACGTGGGTCGTGTCACAGAGCGGGCGCGCGCGATGAGCTCATCGAGGAGCAGCGTGTCTACGTCGGGAAGAACGTTTAGGGGCTCTCTGGCGATGACGCGGACCGCGGAGGCCGCGGCGACGGCATGTTCCAGCGGAGATACCGTCCGGTCATCGCTGGCCGAAGGCGCTTCGTTCACGACAGTGTTCACGAGGGCCGGGTTCACGAGGGCCGGGTTCACGAGGGCCGGGTTCACGAGGGCCGGGTTCACGAGGGCCGGGTTCACGAGGGCCGGGTTCACGAG
>JBLHKB010000305.1:0-8467 GCA_047619315.1 Polyangiales bacterium | reverse complement strand
TGGACGAATCAAGGGCGTGAGGTTCCTTGGCACCGTCAAAATCGGTGGTGGACGAGTGGAAGCGAACATTGATGCCGGATTTCTAGCGGAGAAGCTCGGAGCCAAACGCTATGTCTCCCGCAAGGTCGACGATTACCTCAACCCGTCGAATTCATTGGAGTCTTTGGACGCGCGACTGCCGGCGTGACATCTCGCTAAGCACGACTCGCCTCTAAGCCTGAAGCGTGCAAGAACCTTGGCTATGCGCGTGATGGAGACGGCTTCCCAGGTGCTTCAGAGCTCGCTTTTTCCGCGGCGCCCTGAAGAGAAAGCGCCGGCTCGGTTGAGTCGCGAGTACCCGGTTTTTGGTCATATGGCGGAGTTTGTCCGCAACCCCTTCGAGCTTCTCAAGCGGGCCCAAGGGGAAGGAAAAGAGCTCATCACTCTCCGCCTGCTTCACCAGGACATCGTCTTAGTGTCCGGCCCTGAGGCCCACGAGGCGTTCTTTCGCGCGCCGGATGACCAGCTCTGCCGACGCGAAGCGTATAAACTGATGACACCGATTTTCGGTGAGGGAGTCATCTTCGACGCTTCGCCAAAGCGTGGCGAAGAACAGGTCCGCATGTCCATGCGGATGCTCCGAGACCAGCGCATGCGCGGCTACCCGCCCATCATCAGCGACGAGCTCTCAAAGCTCGTGTCCCACTGGGGAGAGAGCGGCGAAGAAGACATTCTCGAGCTGATGAAAGAAGCGACCATCTACGCGTCGAGCCGCTGCCTCATCGGGGACGAGTTCCGCGCGGGGATGAGCGAAGAGTTTCATGAGCTCTACGGACATCTGGAAAAGGGCATCAACCCTCTCGCCTATATTTACCCCAACGCGCCGCTGCCTTCCTTTCGACGCAGAGACCATTCGCGAGAGAGCCTCGTCGCCCGCGTGGGCGCGATCATCGAAGGTCGGCAGAAGTCCGGCAACACACCCGACGACGGCCTTCAGTCACTCCTCGATGCTCGCTATAAGGATGGCGACTCTCTCTCTCCCGACATCGTCACGGGCATTCTCATCGCCATCATGATGGCTGGCCACCACACCAGCGCGGGGACCGCGGCGTGGACTATTCTTGAGTTGGCGCGACGTCCGGACCTGCTGGCACGTGTTCGCGCCGAGGTGGATGCCGTGTTCGCACGGGATGGCGAGCTCTCATACCAGGGGCTTCGTCAGATGACGTTGCTTCACGATGTACTTAAGGAAGTGCTTCGGCTGCACCCTCCGCTCATCTTCCTTTTCCGGAAGGTACTTCGTCCTTTCGAGCACGGCGGCAAAGTCATTCCGGCGGGCGCGTTCGTTTGCGCATCGCCAGGCGTGAGCCACCGCGACGAAGAAATTTTCCCAAACGCAGACGTCTTCGATCCCGACCGCTACGCGCGTGACGACATCCATCCCTATGCCTGGATCGCTTTCGGCGGCGGCAAGCACAAGTGCACGGGTAACGCCTTCGGACTGCTCCAGCTGAAGACCATCGCCGCGACGCTTTTGCACCAGTATGACTTCTCGCTTTCGCAGCCGTCTTCGACTTACGAAGATGACTATGAGAAGGCGACGATCATGCCCAAGCAGCCGTTCAAACTTCGCTACCGAAAGCGCCTCGCGGATGCCGAGGTGACAACGGAATACCAGGCCCGCCAGGTGGAAGAAATTCTCTCTCGCGATTCCTCCGTCGAAGTACTCATCGACACCCAGCTGTGTCAGGGACACAGCGTGTGCGTCAGCGAAGCTCCACAGGTCTTTCGCATCAGCGAAGAAGGCGAAGCGGAGCTGCTTCCCGAGGCGATGAGCGCAGCGATCTACGGAAAAGACGCGGCTGTGCGAAGCGAGCTTTATCCGCTCCTGGAACGCGCCTACCGGCACTGCCCAAACAGCGCCATCGCGTTCAAGCAAAACCAGAAGAGCGTGAGCTAAGCGCTTTGATAAACGGCGACAATGAGGAGAAGATGATGAACAAGACACAGAACGACGCGAAGCACACTTTTCAGCCTGCGCCGGACCCCATGTCGAACGTATCGCCCTTCCCTGGCAAAGCTTGGCCGAGGGAAGAACTCGAAGAGATGAAGCGGCGATGGCTCGACGCCAACGTTCGCGCAGAACAGACCGGCGACTGGGTCTCAACGCTCGGCGCGATGTACCACGACACCGCGATCTACCGATGGAACATCGGCCCCAACGAAGAGTTCATCGCCAACGGCGCCGCGGCGATTCGCGACAACGCCGTGGGTATTCAGATGGATGGGTTCGACGGCTGGGCGTATCCCTACGATCGCTGGGTCATCGACGACCAAACCGGCGAGATGGTTGGATTCTGGCGACAGGTCGCGCCCGTCAAGCGCGCGGATGGTTCGGTCGTTGAGGTTGCGGGCTGCGGCGGTAGCTGGTTCCAATACGGCGGCGACTTCAAGTGGCAATGGCAGCGCGACTTCTTCGACCTGGGCAATGTCTTCACGGCTTTCGGCGAAGTCGAAACCCTCGGAGGACTCAACCCGAAGGTCAAAGCGCGCATCTCCACGCTCGCCAAGGGCGGAACTCTCCCTGGTCACGTGCCTTTGCGGGAGAAGCTGCCGTTGACGGGCAAGCTCAAGCAGGGCGCCGCTCTTGCAAAAATCGTCCTCTTTGGGCGATAAAAACTAGGATTTCTTGCGGCTCAGGAAGGCGCTTACCGCCGCGAGATTCTCCTCGCAGCCGTAGCGCCGCGCGAGAACCTCGTCTTCCGCGGCGAGCGCGTCCTCGAAGGTCGCGTCCGCGCCAAAGTTGAGCAGTCGTTTCGCGTCGAGGACCGCCGTCGGGGTGCCGAGAAGCACATCGGAGGCGACGGCGATGACCTCGTCGAGGAGATTCTCGGCCTCGAACACACGTGTCGCGAGACCCCAGCGCTCCGCCGTCGCCGCGTCGATATTGCGCGCGGTCAAGAGCATCTCAGCCATTCGCGACTTACCGATGAGCGCGGAGAGCGCTTGGGAACTCCCGAACTCCTGCACCAGACCCAGACGCACAAATGGCAACATGAAGCTCGCCCTGTCGGACACATAGACGCAGTCAAAGAAGGGCAGCATCGTCACGGCCATTCCAACGGCCACGCCTTGCACCGCCGCGAAGATCGGCTTTGGGAATGCACGGATCGAATGGGGCAACGCATCGACGATCTTCACCTCGGGAGCCGGACCCGCCGCCATCGCCGCGAAGAGTGAGACGTCGGCGCCGGCGGAAAAAGCGCTGCCGGCTCCCGTGAGGATCACGACACGAACATCCTCGCTTTCGGCGGCGAGCTTCAGCGCGTCCTGAATGCGCGTCGCAAGCTCGATGTTGAAAGCGTTCTTCGACTTCGGCCGGTTCATCGTGAGAACCTGGATTGGACCGTGGTTTGCGACGTGTAGGCTCGGATCAGCTGTCATCGCGCGAGGGTAAAACAGAACGCCGGATCCCGCACGGCTGAGCCACAGAGCCGCCCGGCCTAGGAGCACGCGCTGGCTTCTGCTACGACAGCGTGTGGATCCCGCGTCCATCGCCATGTTCTCGGCCATCACGGCCATCGCGGCCTTCGTTCAGGCGACGTTTGGCTTTGGGTTTGCGATCGTCGCGGTGCCAATCCTGGCGCTCATCGATCCCTCCTGGGCACCGGTGCCTCAGCTCTACGCGTCCGTCGTACTTTGCGTGATGGTGTTTGTCCGGGAGCGCAAACACGCGGACTGGCGTGCTGTTCGCTGGACGAGCGTGGGACGTATTCCTGGAAGCGCGGCGGGCGCCCTCCTCTTACTGGTAGCAGTCCAAGCGACGCTCGACCTGGTCGTTGGAGGCCTCGTCCTCGTCGCCGTCCTCCTCGTCGGGTTTGGGCGGCCGATTCGACGTTCACCCGTGAGCGAATTCGTCGCGGGCGCGGCATCCAGCGCCGGAGCCGTCGTCGCCGCCATCGGCGGCCCGCCCATCGCCCTCCTCTACAAGGACGAAAAGGGAGCCGTCGCGCGCGCGAGCCTTGCGTTGATCGCCCTCGTCGGGAATCTCATGGCCATCGGCATCCGCCTCATCGTCGAGCCCTTCGATTCATCTCCGCTTTTCTTGGGGCTGCTGGCCATTCCGGCCGTAACACTGGGTGTGTTCATGAGCCGATTCGCACACGATGCCGTCGAAGGCGTCTGGCTTCGACGGTCCATCCTGTTCCTATGTGCTCTGAGCGGTCTGAGCCTGGTCGTCCGAGGGGTCATGACGTGGGGGTGAACAGACGCCTAGGTATGGTCATCAGCGTTTTGATCATGGGCGCGATAGCGTTCTCACTGCGGCAAGATGGCCTGCTCCCCGAGGGGTGGACGCCACGTCCGAGAGTGAACAGCGAAGAGGATGACGACTCTCAAGAGACGGAGGATGAGGCCGTCGACTCCATCGAGCCGGTTGTTGTTGAGCTGCCTCAACGACGCTCTGCGACGCCGCGGCGCGGCAGATTGCTCGGTCCGCCGGCCCCCGCCGAAGTGCGCAGCGCGAGCGACTCCGTCCACGGCCAAATCAGCGGCCGCGTTGAAGACCAAGTGACGGGTGCACCGATTCCCAATGCAAGACTCACGTTTCGACGAGAGGAACAGCTCTTCGATGCGCGTTCGGATGACGACGGTCATTTTCGTTTCAGCGCGCCCAATGAAGGAGCCTTCACCCTCGCTCTCGCTGAAGCGGAGGGCTATTTCAGCTACGTATCCGCGTTTGGCGATGGTGACATGGTGTTCGTCACGTCGGCTGAGCAGAGCATCGACGCCGTTCACATTCGACTCGAAGCGGTGGCTGCTCTTCGGGTCCTTGTGCACGGCCTCGATGGAGCGCTCGTCTCTTCGCAGATCCGGGTGTTGGGTGCTGCAGACGGTGAGCTCTACGACGCGCCAGTCGGTGAGGCCTTCGTTCGCGCGCGGGAAGACTCGATGCTCGAAGCGACAAGTCTCTCGCCACGGACGCTCGGCTATGCGCGCCTTAACGCTTCGTCGATTCTAACGGGCGTGCTTCATATCCATGCACGTCCCGTCGCGACGCATGACACGGTGCTCCGCGGCCAGGTGCTGTCCCTCCTCGGAAGCGAGCCTATTTCCGGCGCGCAAGTGGAAGTAGAGAGCGAAACCCGGGAGGGCAACACGCTCATCGCCCAACTGATCACGGGCGAAGATGGTCACTTTAGCTACGAAGGCGACGCATCAGGTCCATTCTCGGTTTGGGCGCAAGCAGCGGGCTTCGCGACAGAGTCGCGATCCCGCGCCACACGCGACGCCCCGGTGGTTTTGCTGCTCAGCGAAGAGGCGAGCGTCGTGGGTCGTGTTGTCGACGAAGAAGGCAATCCGATCCCGTCGTTCTTCGTCTTTGCCGAAGCTCATGTCGGAGAATTGGCACGACACTTGCGTGCACAGAGCGGCAGGTTCGACGCGCGCGGCGAGTTTCGCCTCGGTGGTCTGTCGTCGGGCGGCTACACGATCAGCGTCGCTGCGAATGGTTATGCGCCGCTCACCCGTGAGGTGCTCCTCTCCCGCGGCGACAGCGCTCGGTTGCGAGACTTTCGCCTTCGCCGAGGGGCTGTGCTCAACGGCCTCGTTCGAGGAGCCAATGGCGCCGCTCTCAGCGGCGTGCGCGTGCTGGTTGAGAGCGCCATCGCTGGCAGCGGTCTTCCGCTCAGCACGGAGGTTCAAAGCAACCCCGAAGGAGCGTTCCGAGTGGACGGGCTTAGCCCAGGGCAGGTCTTCCTCACCCTGGCTGGAGCCGGACATCATGCACGAATCGTCACGGCCCAGACCGGCGGTGATCGAGTCGACATCACGCTCAACGAAGTCACGGCAGGCGAGGCGGCTGAACTCGAGCTTGCCGGAATTGGGGCAGCGGTGCGGGCCGTAGGGGACAGACTCGTGATCGAGGGGCTTATGAATGGTGGCGGTGCAGAGGCGGCCGGTCTCGCCATCGGCGAGCGTATCGTTCAGATCGATGGCGTCCTCGTCGGCACCTTAAGCTTTCGGCAGTCCGTCGCGCGGCTCCGTGGGCCCGTGGATTCTCGAGCGCGTCTTCTGGTGCAAGGCGAAGAGGACGAGCGCGATGTGAATGTGACCCGCATTCTCCTGCCCAGGCGCTAGACTGTCGTCACAAACGTGCGTGATGGCGACGTGGCACCTAGGATGAGCGGGTGGCGACCTTCCCAAAGATGTGTGCCCTTGGGCTTATTACCCTTTGTCTTTCGTGTGGCGATTCGCCTCCGGACCCAGCGCGAGCCGTCGAACCCTCGCCGGCAGGGGCAGAAGTTCCGGAAGATGAGACCGCGTTTGCGGAGCACGAGGTCCTCGAGGAACACGCGCCTGTCCGGGCCGCACAAGAGCCGGAACCGGAGCCGCTCAGCGAAGAGCTTACTGCGCTCCTAGCCCCGGACGCCGAGCGGAGTCGGAGCATTGGGGGTCCGAACGATGGGCGCGTTGAAGACGCCGTGGCGATGCCCGACAGCGGCCCCGGCTTTCGTTTCAACTCGCGACGGCCGAGGGACGCGCGCTACGGCACGGGCCGCATGGTCCGGGCGCTGATCCGCGCAGCGATGCGCGTCCACGAGGACATGGGCGGCGAAGTGACATTCAATGATCTCGGTCTTGTCGAAGGGGGACCGATTCCGCACCACGGCTCGCACCGCGCCGGCCGCGACGTCGACGTTCTCTTCTATCTACTCGACGAAAACGAGGAGCCCCATGCCGGCGTCGGAGCTTTCGTGGACCCAACGGGGCACTGCGTGGACTTCGCGGACCTGCGTGATCGCGAAGACGATGTTCTCTTGCACGTCGATGTACCGCGCACCTGGGCGTACGTTCAGGCGTTGGTGGAGACCTCCGCGACAGAGGGCATTCCACTACAGCGCATCTTCCTCGTCGAACATGTGCGAACGATGCTTCTGGACTACGCACGCGAAAATGGCGGTGAGCCCCACGCCATCGAGCGCTTCGAGATGTTGACCTGCCAGCCCTCCGCGCCTCATGACGATCACTTTCATTTTCGCTTCTTCTGTCCCGTCGATGACATTGGCCACCCGCGGTCCGAGCGCTGCGCGGACGCGCGCCCCCACTATCCTTGGCGGATCGCCGAAGTCGAAGCCGTCGGCAGCCGAGTGTTTCATCACATTCCGCGACGCGATCGCCCGACGGCGCCCATTACGACCCCCGCCCAAGCCCGCCGCGCGGTTGGACCGATGGCACCTGAACCAAGGGCCTGGCTCCGTCGACGTAGGGCTTGGCAGGTCAAACCTCACCCTCGACGAGAATGGTGTCGCTGAACACAGTGCGGGACTAGGACGAAAGCGCCTGAATGCGCTAGCCTGACGAGGTGCGATTACCTGTCTTGATTCTGATGCTCTTGAGCGCCTGTTCCGTCGACCACTCTGGCCTTGGTCCAGACATTGATGCGTCGGTGGTTGAGTGCACAAGTCCCACCGATTGTGATCGCATGGAACCGTGTAGGACGTATGCGTGCAATGAAGGCATGTGCAGTTCTACCGGCTGCAACGGTGGCTTCATGTGCAACGGGACAGAGTGCGTCCCGCTAGAGGGCTGCGACGCCGAACGATGCCCGACCGACGGTGGCGATCCCGGACGCTGTCTTGTCGGTGAGTGCCAAGGAGATGCATGCGCAAGCGTGTCCAGCTGCACGACTGGCCAGAGGTGCTGCGGCGCCGGCTGCGCGACATGCGCAGTGCTCCCTGACATGCCCTGTGTCGAAAACGTCTGCCAAGGCACCGAATGCGGAACCCAGCCCCTAGCCCGTGGCACTGAGTGTTTCGTGAATGGCCTCTTCTGCGATGGCTTTGGGACCTGCGACGGCGAAGGCAGCTGTGTGGATACGTCCCAGTGCGAACAAGAGTGCGACGAGGACGCCGATCAATGTGTTGGGTGCCTGACGGACGCCGGATGTCCGCCTGACGTCGAGGGGAACGTCTGCACCATCGGCGCTGAGCAGTGCTCCGCTTCCGTGACGCCCATGCGAACGACTTATACCTGCTTAGGGAACCTTTGTGACGCAGGTGAGCCCACCCCAGATCCCGTCATGAACTGCGCGAAGGACGACGGAGATTTGTGTGGCACGGGCATCACTGATCTGACCCCGTGCGCCTTCGCGGACGACGATTGCTCTGTCAACGGGACGAGAGAACGCACGATCACCCGCCGAATTTGCCAGGCCGGCGCCTGCATTACGGACGTCGACGAGACCACTCTCCGAGACCGCTGCGACCGATCGACCGACGGCGCGGGGTGCGCCGCCGCACCCGACGCACCCGTGGGTGGTGGTTGTATGGGATTCGTTGGCACCTGCGGCGAAGTCGGGTCGGAACTCTTCGTACCCTTTGTCTCCTCGTGCGCGAGCGGAACCTGCAACCCACGCGGAAGCATGGGAGCGACGTTCTCGAACACGTGCAACCGAGATCAGGGGGGCGTGTCCTGCGCTCCCGGAGTC
>JBLHKB010000304.1:0-8476 GCA_047619315.1 Polyangiales bacterium | reverse complement strand
CGAAGCGTTGAGCATTGAAGGACTTCTGGGCCTGAAGATCTTCGTTCAGCAGTCGAGCTACCTGGTGCTCGCCGCTGGCGGTAACCTCCCTCCGTTCAACGCCTTCCAGTCCGCGAACTTCCGCGCGATGGCCGGCTTCATCTTCGAGCCGAGCATCGGCGACCGTGACGGCGATGGCTACAAGGACGACGTGGACTCGTGTCCCGACGAGCCCGAGGACTTCGACAACTTCGCCGACGAAGATGGCTGTCCTGACCCCGACAATGACCGTGATGGCATCCTCGACGACGACGACGAATGCCCACTTGTCCCAGAGGACCGTGACGGCGACGCCGACGAAGACGGTTGTCCTGAAGGAAACAGCGGCGACCGCGATGGCGACGGCATCCTCGACGAGGTTGACGAGTGTCCCGACGACCCAGAAGACCGTGACGGATTCCAGGATGAGGACGGCTGTCCCGATCCTGACAACGACAACGACGGCATCCTCGACACCGACGACCTGTGTCCGAATGATCCCGAGGACGTGGATAACTTCCAGGACCAGGACGGCTGTCCTGACCCCGACAACGACGGCGACCGCATCCTAGATGGGGATGACTCCTGTCCGGTGGACCCGGAGTCTTACAACGGCTTCGAAGATGAAGACGGTTGTCCTGACCGCGGCACGGTCATCGTGGAAGATGACCAGATCATCATCCTCGACAAGATTCTCTTCGAGACCGACAGCGCCGTGATTCAGCAGGTCAGTTACTCCATCGTCGACGCCGTCGCCGCGACGCTCAACGGCAACCCGCAGATCACGCGCATTGAAGTTGAAGGTCACGCTGATGAGCGTGGCGCCGACGAGTACAATCTCCGGCTGACCCGAGACCGAGCGGCATCTGTTGTGGAAGCCCTCGTTCAGCGTGGTGTCATGCGAGACCGGCTCATTAGCGCTGGCTACGGCGAGGTTTGCCCTCTGGATACGCGAAGCAACAGAACGGCCTGGGAGCAGAACCGTCGTGTTGTCTTCAAGATCATCGCAACGGAAAATGGCGCGACCAACGTCGAGCTGGGCTGCCCGGCTGGTCGTAGCTACCGTCCCGAGCTCTAGGCTCCTCAAAAGCGAATAGACTGGTGAGGCCGTTCCCGACGTGGGGATGGCCTCTTTCCGTTAAGCAGCGATCGTGGCTAGAAGACCCGGAGTTGTGCGTGGCAGCTACGATAAGAGCTGGAAACTATTAGGAAATAGCGGAAACGAGGCGTGGTTTTTGGAACACGGTTCACCGATCCAGCACAACGGCTCAGGGATGCCTCAGCGCAGCTCAGCCGAAACACGTTCCAATTGAGAGGCCCAATGCTAGTAGCAAATTGGGAATAACCCCTTTTGCGCCCTTGCCAAAGGCCCTCCCTCACCCTCGATTTACCCTATGAGCACGTCCCAACACTACGATGTCCTGGTCGCCGGAGCTGGCCCTGCAGGGGTCGCCGCCGCCGCCGGTTTCGCACGCCGCGGCGCGAGCGTTCTCCTCGTTGAGGCAAACCCGAAGGCATCTTTTCGCTTTGCGGGTGAGTGGATTCACCCTGCGGGGGCTGCAGCCCTTGAGAAGCTCGAACTGACCCCTCACGGCATCACCGCCGGTCACCTGGCGTGCGAGGGGTTTGCTGTTTTCCCCGACGACGGCACCGATCCGATCCGTTTGGAGTACACCGATCGCCAGCTCGGCTTCACCTGCGAGCACGGTGAGCTGGTCACGGGCCTCAGGACGCAAGCCCGCGAGATTTCCGGTCTTGAGTACCTCGAGGGTGTTCGGGTGACGAAGATCGATGGCCACAACGTCACGATTCAGCGGAAAGGCCAAGACGAGGTCACCGTCCATGCGGGGCGTGTCGTTGGCGCTGATGGCCGCTCGTCGGTGGTCCGCAAGAGCCTCTACGGGCCCACGAAGGCAGACATCGTCTCGTACATGGCGGGGCTCGAACTTGAGGACGTTGAACTTCCTTTTGAGGGTTTTGGCCACGTTTTGCTCGGCGGTCCTGGACCGGTTCTTCTCTATCGCATCGCTCCTGGACGTGTCCGAGCCTGCTTGGACGTTCCCGTCGACTATCCAGGTTCACGCCGCGACGCGCGCTACCTTTGGGAAGCCTTTGGCGAGCGTTTTCCCGTTTCTCTTCGGAACGCATTTCGACGGGCTCTGGAGACGCAGCGTCTCGTTTGGGCCTGCAATCGCTTCTCGCCACGTGCAGCGTACGGCGAAGGCCATGTTGCGCTCGTGGGCGATGCGGTCGGATTTTACCATCCGTTGACCGCCAGCGGGATCACCATCGGGCTGAAAGACGCCGCCGCGCTCGTGGAAAGCGAAGACGCTGCAAGCTACGCAGCGAAGCGCGAACCCCGCAGCTACACACCTGAGCTCCTCGCCAACGCTCTCTTCCACGTGTTCAATCGTGACGACGAGGCCACCGTGGCCATCCGCGAGTCCGTGTACTCGACGTGGCGAAATAGCCGCGCCGAACGAGACCGGACGATGCGGATCCTTGGGGGCGATGAACTTCGACTGGGCCAATTCGGTGCTGCGTTTGTCCGCGTCGCGGTCGGTGCTGCCGCTGGGCAGATCACCTCGGGGAAAGCGAAGAAGCTCGGCACTTTCATGGAGTTCGCACAGTGGCCAGCTGCAAGCCTGCTGCCCTCGGTCCTTCGCCGGCGTGTTCGTGACAAGAGCTCGGCGGACCATCCGCTGGCGGGCCTTGGCATTCGCCCCGCCCCGCCGGAGCGTGGACAGGCGCCAGCGGCGGTGGCTGTGGAAGTCGATGTGGATGCGCTGATCGCGCGGGTTCGCGAATCCAGCGAGATCTTGAACGACGAAACACGCTTGCGGCGTTCTCTCGGAGGGCCAGCGTTGAGCGAGACGGTCGGGCTCGCACAGAGCGTGGCCCGCGGGCTAGCGGCTCGTGTCGCATCACGAGACGCGCTCGATCTTGAGATCGCATGCAGCGCTGCGCTCGTCCTCTCCGAGGTTGCGATGGAGCTGCCGGGCTTGCGCGCCAGTCTCTTGCAGTCCGCGCTGATTCCGTTGAGAGAGCGACTCGAGCGTGAGCAAGACGCAAGCGGCGCGTTCGGCGATTTGCGCCGAACAGCCCTCGCTGCTGAGTGTCTCGTCATCACAGGTATGCCTGTCTTCCATCCGCGTATTCGCCGCGCGTTTCGCCACGTCGCGGTCGCCCAGCAAGAGAGCGGTCGAGTAGGCGATGTTCAAACGACATCGTTCGTCGCGCGCGCCATCCTGCGAACAGGTGCGCCTTACGTTGACGCCGCCGCGGCGTGTCTACTCTCCCTCCAAGGGGAAGATGTTCTGGACGAAGTCGCGGGAGAAGCACTGCGGCTCTACCGCGACGCACGTACTTCCCGTCTCCAGCCTCCCGGCAAACAGAAAGCGGAGCGAGCTAGCGCCGCCGATCACGCCTACTGCCACGACGCACTTTTGGCGGTCTCGCGAAGTTTCGCGCGCCCCATTGAGATGCTCCCCGGAGATCTTCGCTCCGCCGTGATGTGCGGGTACCTCCTCTGCCGAATCGCCGACACCATCGAGGACAATGCGTTCTTCACGATGGCCGAACGTGACGAGCGCTATCTGTCCTTCCTCAGTGCGCTCCAGGCATCGCCTGAGAGCCAGGAAGTGCAGATCTTTGAGCGGCTCTTCGACGGTGTTCGCGGAGACGAGACGGAGGCCGATTTGGCCCGTCATTTGTCCGTGGTCATGCGCGTGTATCGCTCGATTCCAAGCGAAATGCAGCGCAAGGCGACGCGCTGGATCGAAGAGATGGTTCGCGGGATGCAACTCTACTCACATCGCGGAAATGAAGCCGACGGTTTCAACGCGATGCACACCGTCGAGGACCTCGAGCGTTACTGCTTCTTTGTCGCGGGCACCGTCGGTCACATGTTGACGGACCTTTTCGTCGAAGAATTTGGTGGCACGAACGATTCGCTGGAGCTCGATCTACGCAAGAACGCCGAGGCGTTTGGCCTGGGGCTTCAGCTGGTCAACATCTTGAAGGACGTGACCGACGATCGAACGCGTCACGTCTCGTACGTTCCACGGACCTCTTGTGCTGCTGCGGGGCTGACGATTGAAAACCTCGTCGACGAAAGCAAACGAGACGCCGCCCACGCCGCCGTCGCTCCGCTTTTTGACCGGGCCCAAGAGCACCTCGACCGCGCGCTCGAATACACACTGACGATTCCGAAGGAACAAACTTCGGTGCGGCTCTTCTGTTTGCTCCCGCTGTGGATGGCCGTGCGAACGCTCGTCCACGGACGTGGCAACGACAATATGTTTGTCGCGGGCGCCCCCGTGAAGATTGCACGGGACGAAGTGGAACGTCTCATCGGCGAGTGCATGGCACGTGTCGGCGACGACGCGGCGCTCCGTACCCACTACGACCAGCTATGGAAACTGCCTGCGCAAGAACATGTGCGTAGCGCGAGCGCGAACTGAGAGAAGACCAATGACCCAACCCCAAAAAGATGCTCCGATTCTCGTGACGGGTGGCGCTGGCCACGTCGGCGCGAACATCGTCCACAAGCTCGTCGAAGAAGGTAAGAGCGTCCGGGTTCTCCTGCGGCAGGGCGAGAACAACGAAGCCGTTGACTCGCTTCCCGTTGAACGGGCCTACGGGGACCTTCGTGATCCCGCGACGCTCGCGCCCGCCATCAAAGGTGTCCGAGACATCATTCATGTCGCGTCCATGGTTTCCACCATCGATGGAGACGCCGCGCACCGCCGGACTATCTACGAGACCAACGTCGTCGGCACGCGCCACTTGCTGCGCGTCGCTCGCGAGAATGACGTCCGGCGAACCATTGTGACGGGCTCGTTCTCCGCCGTCGGATATGATCTGGATCAGACGGACCTGCCTGCGGACGAGACTATGGGTTTCTATCCGTATCACCGCGCGATGCCCTACGAGCGAAGCAAGGTGCTCCAGGAGCATGAGGTCCTGAAGGCCGTCGCTGAAGGGCAGGATGCACTCATCGTGACGAGCTGTGCCGTCGTCGGGGGCCATGACTACTTGCCCTCACGCATGGGTCGAACGCTCTGTCGTTTCGCCAACGGCGAATTGAACGCCTACGTCAACGGCGGCTTTGAGTTCGTCGCTGCGAAGGACCTCGTTCAGGGTCACTTGCTGGCTCTCGAGAAGGGCCGCTCCGGACAGAAGTACATCATCGCGACGAAGTTCATGACGCTCGACGATATCTTCGCCATCTTCGAAAAGATTACGGGCCAGCCTCGTCCACGCTTTCGTGTGCCGAACCAGCTCATGCTTCCCATCGCTGAAGCGACGAGCTTCTTCATGACTCGTTTCCGGCCCAAGGCGCCGCAGCTGCTCACGCCAGGCGCGATTCGCCGACTGAGTCTGATGCGCCACGCCGATACGTCCAAAGCAAAGAACGAACTTGGGTTCGTCCCCACATCCATCGAGAACGCTTTCGCCGACGCTTACGCATTCCATTGGGCGCGAGGCGGCATCACCAACGACAGCGCACGCGCGCCTCAGCCAGCGGCTTCGACCGTGGCGAGCGTACCTCACGTCACGATTCACGCGTAGGAAGACGACGTTATGAGCAAGCGAGACCCCTACGTTCGAACAGTCACCCCGCCACCGTCCTTTGAAGAATCAAAGAACGTTCGGCAACAAGTCCGCTCCGCCGGAATGAACCCGAACTATTGGTATGCCGTCGAGTACGAGAAGGCGCTGCCCAAAGGCGAAGTAAAAGAGGTCGTGTTTTGGAAGCGGTCCATCGCTGTATTCCGCGGCGAGGACGGCGTCGTTCGCGCTATCGAAAACCGCTGCGCCCATCGTCAGCTTCGTCTCTCCACAGGGCACGTGGACGGCTGCAATCTGGTCTGCCCCTACCACGGCTGGACGTATGATGGAGAAGGGCGCGTGGTCGATATTCCGCATTCGCTCTTCGGCCGAAAGTTTCCGAAATTCAAGGTGCCGCACCTTCCAACGAAGCTGCGATATGGCCTCATCTGGGTGTTCTTCGGTGACGCGGACCGTGCCGAGAGCGTACCCATGCCGGTCATTCCAGAGCTCGAAGGACCGGATGCCTGGACTTGCGTTCCCGTGGACGCGACGTGGAAGGCTCACCACTCGATGATCATGGACAACGTGAGCGACTTTACGCACGCGTATCTTCATCGACGCTTTCGGCCCTTCACGGACGCGGAGCTCCTGAGCTACGAGACCGTCGGGGACACCGTGTTCCTCGAATACGACACGAAGGTCGGAACGGGTCGCTTCAGCGGTCTGTTCATCGACCGGAAATCCATCGACACGAGCAGCATGAAGCTCGGCTACCAATACCCGTACCAGTTCTCAAATACGGACGACCAGATCAAGCACTGGCTCTTCGTGGTTCCAATCGACGAACACACGACACGTGCATTCTTTCTCTTCTGCTTCAAGAGCTTCAAGGTGCCTTTCACATCGGCACGGATTCCCAAGGCGTTGATGGGTCCATTCATGCAGGTCGCCAACGAACTCACCATCAAACCCCTCCTCGAGGAAGATCGTGTCGCCGTTGAGGAAGAACAAAGGGGTTGGGAGCGGTTCTGGGACGAACCCCTCGCAGAAATCAATCCAGTGGTGAAGTCCTTTCAAGACCTGACGATTCGCAAATGGCAGGAATACCTCGACGAAAAAGGGCTCACGAAGCTCAGCGCGAAGCCCCAAAAGTCCACGGAAGACCAGGTGTCGGCATGACCGAAGAAACGATAAATTCCTCCAGTCGACGACGTGAGTCACGCATCCCCGGCTTCTACCGCCTCGAAGTGGGCGAGCGTCACGCAGAGCTGCGAAAGCGCTTTGGACTCACCAGCGAAGACCTCGATGTTCTGAGCGATGGTGGGCGTCTCGGTGTTGGCCGTGCGGACAAAATGGTTGAGAACTGCGTCGGGGTCTTCGGGCTTCCTATCGGTCTCGGGCTCAACTTTCACCTTAACGGCCGAGACTACGTTGTCCCGATGGTGGTCGAGGAGCCCAGCGTGGTGGCGGCCGTATCGAATATGGCCCGCACCGTTCGCAAAGCGGGAGGCTTCACCGGTTCCGCGGACCCGTCGGTGATGATCGGTCAGATCCAGGTGCTCAACGTGCCGGACACGGATGCTGCAGTGAAGGCCCTTGAAGGCGCCAAGCAGGAGCTCCTGAATCTCGCAAACCGCGTTCATCCCAACATGAAGAAGCGCGGCGGCGGAGCAAAAGACGTTGAAATCCGTCGCTTCGACGATGAGTACCCGATGCTCGTTGTTCACCTGCTTGTCGACTGCGGCGAAGCGATGGGCGCGAACGCGGTCAATGCGATGGCCGAAGGCGTGGCGGGTCGAATCGAAGAGCTGACCCAAGGACGCGTGAACCTACGCATCCTCTCCAATCTTGCGGACCGTCGATGCGCCCGCGCATCTTGCCGCGTTCCGGAGATGCATTTGGCAGGCAACGGTTACTCAGGTGCCGAGGTGGCCGAGGGCATCGTTCAGGCGTACCGCTTTGCGGCCGTGGACCCGTATCGTGCGGCGACGCACAACAAGGGCGTGATGAACGGCATTGATGCCGTCGCCATCGCGACGGGCAATGACTGGCGAAGCATCGAAGCAGGCGCTCATGCGTATGCTGCTCGTGACGGTCGCTACACATCGCTCACAAAGTGGTGGCGCGAGGATGGCTATCTCATGGGGAGCATCGAGCTTCCCATGGCCGTCGGCGTCGTCGGCGGGAGCACCCAGGTGCATCCTACGATTCGCGTTCTGCGAAAGATCCTCAACGTGGGCTCCGCCGCCGAACTTGGAATGGTCATGGCCGCGGTGGGTCTCGCACAGAACATGGGAGCGCTGCGCGCGCTGTCGACGGAAGGCATTCAGCGCGGACACATGACGCTTCATGCTCGAAGCGTGGCTCTTGCTGCAGGTGCTGAAGCTCACGAAGTCGATCTCATCGCGGCGCAGCTCGTCGATGCGGGACAGGTCAAACTGGACGTCGCTCAAGAGCTGCTCAACACGGCCCGCCAGAAGGCAGTTTAGATGACGCTCCATACCGCGGCCCTTCACCTCGTCTCTTTGCGGAACGACGAGGAACACTGGGAAGGCGAAGTGGTGTGGAACCCCATGCTTGCGGCGCAATACGTCATCGCGATGCAGGCCATGGGGCGCGAGATTCCCCCACGTCGGAGAGCCGGGCTCATCACCCAGCTGACGGCGATGCAGCTCGAGGACGGCAGTGGCTGTTGGGGAATGCACCGGCATGGCGACGCGTCTCTTTTCGTGACGGCGCTCTGCTACATCGCCGCGCGTATGAGCGGCGTGGAGGCGTCGGACCCGCTGCTTTCGGGCGCCCGAAAGTTCTTCGAGCAGGAAGACACGTTGACGATCCCAAGCTGGGGCAAGGTTTGGCTCTCCATCGCGGGACTCTATCGCTGGGAAGGCGTGAACGCGGT
>JBLHKB010000303.1:0-8479 GCA_047619315.1 Polyangiales bacterium | reverse complement strand
TCCTCGGCTGTGACAGGACGAACTATCTCATCTGCGAAGAACTCGCACGATAAGAGAACTCAGGACGAAGACGTCCGCGTTGTGCCGATGCCCAGGTACTCAAAACCCTGCGCGGCGAGCCCATAGGACGACCAGATGTTGCGCGCGTCCACGAGCAATGGTGTCGTCATGCAACCAAGCAGCCTTTTGAAATCTGGATTTTGATATTGGCGCCATTCGGTCATTAGGCAGAGCGCATTTGCATTTTTTGCGGCGGCATATGCGTCGTCTACCCAGCATGCTGATTCTCCGAACTCATCCAATGTGGAGCGCATGGCTTCGGGGTCATGGCAGCGAACTCGAGCGCCTGCCTCGACGAGTCCGCGGACAAGATGGAGAGCGGGCGACTCGCGGGTGTCGTTTGTGTTTGGCTTGAATGCGACGCCCCACAGAGCGACTTCAGTGCCGCTTAGGTTCTCGCCTAGGACTGACTTGAGTTTTGAAAGGACCACATCTTTTTGCTGCTGGTTTACGCGGTGGGTCGCTCCGGCGAGTTGAAGTTCAACGCCTTGTTCTTGCGCGGTGTGAATGAGCGCTTGGACGTCTTTGGGGAAGCAGCTTCCTCCGTAGCCTGGGCCCGCGTAGAGAAACTTCTTTCCGATGCGGCTATCGGAACCGACTCCACGGCGTACCTGGTGGATGTCGGCCCCGACGACGTCGCAGAGTGAGGCGACCTCGTTCATGAACGAGATACGCATCGCGAGCATGGTGTTGGAGACGTACTTCGTGAGCTCTGCGCTTGCTGGATCCATCCAGACGATGCGGCTGCCGCTGAGTGTCACGGGATGATAGACGCGCTCAAGCTCGGTGCGGGCGAGCTCGTCGTTGGGCTCGCAGCCGATGATGATGCGGTCCGGCTTCATGAAGTCGTTGATGGCGTCGCCTTCACGGAGAAACTCAGGGTTACTGACCACGTGAACGGTGTGCGCCGCACCGGCGACGACGGCGCGCACTCGTTCGTTCGTTCCCACCGGCACTGTGCTTTTGAGGACGAGGACGGTTTCTTGGGTGACGTTCTTCGCCACGAGGGCCGCGACGGATTCCACGGCGCTGAGGTCGGCGCCTCCGTCGGCGCCAGGTGGAGTGCCGACGGCGACGAAGATGAGCGGGGCGTCACGCACGGCGCTCTCGGCGTCGGCGGTGAACTTGAGGCGACCCGCTTGTTGGTTTCGACTAACGAGGTCATCGAGGCCTGGTTCGAAGATAGGGATTTCGCCGCGCTGCAGCGCCTCGACCTTGGCCAGATCGTTGTCGACGCATATGACGTTCTGACCGGTCTCCGCGAAACATGCTCCGCTTACCAGGCCTACGTATCCAGTGCCGATCATACAAAGGTTCATGGTGGCCTCTGCATGCGCTTAGGCTCCGTTGGCTCACCAAGCAAGGCGCGCACATTCGACGCGATTTGGTCCGCATTAGTGTAGAACAAAGCGATGCGCGCCATGATCTTCGCCGCGGGGAAGGGCACCCGCCTTTCGCCGCTTACGGACGAGCGGCCCAAGCCTGGGGTTCCCTTCTGCAATCGGCCGCTCATGTGCGAGGCGCTGGATGTCCTCGCGAGGGCGGGAATTACGGAGGTGGTGGCCAACACGCACCACCTCGGCGGGGAGCTTCCACGGCTGATGGAGGGGCATGTTCCGGCGGGCATGGAGCTTCGCTTTGTTCACGAGACGAAGCTCCTGGGGACCGGGGGAGGTCTGGCCAACGCGCGGTCTCTCTTTGGGGACGAGGCTGTCGTGGTGATCAATGGTGATATCGACTTTCAACCGGATCTCGCCGCCGCCATCGCGGATCACGAACGCTCCGGAGCGCTCGCGACGATGGTGCTCGCGCCACACCCAGACCCGCACCGAATGGGGGCGGTAGAGCTCGATTCGGCGGGCAGAGTGAGGCGGCTGGTGGGCCGCCCTGAGCGTGACGAAGAGCTCTCGGCGTACATGTTCACGGGCGTTCAGGTGCTCTCGCAGGACGCGCTGTCGGACATGCCGAAGGAAGGCTGCATCATCCGTCACGCGTACCGAAAGTGGATCGATGGTGATTCACTCGTCCGTGGGTTTGTCTCCTCTGCGGATTTTTCAGATTTGGGCACGCTGCCAGATTACTTGGAGGGGCACCTTCGTCGCTGGACGGAGACCTCGGTTCACGAGAGCGCGAGCGTCGATTCGCGGGCTGAGCTGACACGCTGCTGGGTGGGCGCGGGCGCGAGGGTGGGTCCGGTGACGTTGAGGGACTGTGTGGTTTGGGACGGGGCTGAGGTCGATGTGAGCGCGGAGAGGATGGTGTTCTCGCGTGAGCATCAGGTTCCTGTGGGGTCCGGGTGACGAGGCGATTTGCAGTTCGGGGGCTTGTATGAAAATATTGAGAGTCGGTGGGGGCCGAGCCGCTTTGAGAGGCTAGAAATTGCAATGCAATTTCGTGTTCTTTGGTCTTAAAACCGACCGCGTGAGACTTTTTTGTCGCTTTTCGTGTCACAGAATGTCAAGTTTGTCTTTTTGACGTTGAAGAAAACGCGGAACGTTGGCATCCTCTGGGATGGCCACACGACGACGAATACCCGGATCGCCTTCGATTCCTCGGATGCCAAGCGGACCTGTTGTGCCCGACATCCGCGCGCCACGTATCTCGGTTCCTCGTGCGCCGACGCCACCAAGGCCACGTGCGCGCGACGAGGGGGTTTCGCGCACGCTTCAGGCTTCATTCAAGAAGGCCATCAAGGATCTGCGGAAGCGCCTTAGGGACGCGGACACGCACTTCTACGCGATGGGCAAGGAGCTACGGGCTTTGGACCGGCCGGAGGTTTTGACGGCGTTCGGGCAGGCGACGTTCCGCGCGTTTGTGGATGCGCATGTGATGCCCTACGAGCGCGCACATCGATACATGTTGGTGGCGGACTCGTACCCGAAGCAGGTCGCGATGATGCTCGGTGTGGGCAAAGCGTTTCACCTGGTGCAGTACACGAAGGTGACGGCGACGCGGGCGACGGCACGAGTGCTGGCGGAACAGAATCGGGCGATCGGGCCAGGGCGCGTACGAGTCAGCGAGTTGAGCGCGACGGACGTGCAGAACCTGGTGCGCGTGGCGAAGATGAGCGCGGCGAAGGAGGCGATGCCGAAGCCCACGACGGCCGAAAAGAGGGCGGCGCTGACGCTCGGAGAGCAGTTTGAGGAGCGCTTTGGGGTGGATGCGCGGGTGAAGGTCGACAAGGCACGCGACACGATTCGCATCGAGGTGCGGCTGAGCGATTGGATGGAGTGACACGGGCGCTGACCAACGCCCCGCTGGCGGCGTCAGAGCCTGGGTTCAGGCGTTGCCGATGACTTTGGCGAGGACAACGGTGATGTTGTCGGGACCGCCATTGTCATTCGCGCGCTCGATGAGCTTCGCCGCGGCAACCTTGAGGTCTTTTTGCTCTGCGAGAACGATCTCGTGGATCTCTTCGTCGCTCGCGGGACCGCAGAGGCCATCCGAGCAAAGAACGTAGATGTCGCCGGGCTGGGGGCGATCAAGCTGAGCGTCCACCTTCACGGTCTCTTTCATGCCGAGGGCACGAACGATGACGTTCTTGTGTGGGAAGTTGGCGATCTCTTCTTCGGAGAGACGCTTCATCTTGATGTAGTCGTTCAGCAGGCTGTGGTCTTCAGTGAGCTGAGTCAGCTTTCCATCGCGCACGCGATACGCGCGGGAGTCACCCACATGCGCGATGAGCACACCATCATCGACGACGAGCATCGCAACGAGGGTCGTGCCCATGCCGCGTAGCTTGGCGTCGCGTTGGGCGTTCTCGTAGATTCGAAGATTCGAAAGCTTGATGCTGGTGATGAGGCGATTTTCCTCATACCCGCGGGCCTTATCCATCTTGTAGGGCCAGGTCGCCTCCGGGTCCGCACTCGTCGCTCGGAAGAACTCACGCAGGGTATCGATGGCCATTTTACTGGCCACCTCACCGGACGCGTGACCGCCCATTCCGTCGGCAACGACGTAAAGGGCATCCTCATCAAGAAGCGTGAACGCGTCCTCGTTGACGGCCCGCTTCATTCCGACGTTTGTCTCGCCGGTTGCAATCACTCTGGCACGGGTCATCTAATTATCAGGAGCGTAGTGATCTCGCACACTAAGAGTCAAATGAAAGCTCACTTTCGGGGGTTGCGAACTAGGCGTAGGCGGGTGAAAACGGAACTCTAATATGGATATGGACGACGGATTAGACGATTTGCGGGCAGACGTAGCGGACTTGGGCACAAGTATTCGGGAGCTGCTCCGCTGGGAGTCCGAACTCAGCGGCACCGGAATTCCGGACATTCCAGGTATTTCGGGCCTGAGCGATCGCCAGCTCCCGGAAAACGCCGCTCCGGCACCCCTCACTGCTGCCAAGGACCCCGTCACCGCTGCCAAGGACCCCGCTCATCACCTGCGCCTTTTGTCCGAAGACGCCGCGAAATGCACGGCATGTGCGCTTCATGCGGGGCGAACGAAGTCGGTCTTTGGACGCGGAAACGCTCAGGCGGAGCTTCTGTTCGTCGGAGAAGGGCCCAACGTCAATGAGGACGAGCAAGGGGTGCCCTTCATCGGGAGAGCCGGCGAGCTCCTCGACCGAATGATCGCTGCGATGGGATTCGGGCCCGAGGAAATCTACATCTGCAACGTGGTGAAGTGTCGGCCGCCGGAGAATCGGACGCCCCAGGTCGAGGAAGCACAGGCATGCTCGAGCTTCCTGACGCAACAAATCGATGTGATTCAACCCAAGGTCATCGTAGCGCTGGGCCGTTGCGCGGCGGAGAATCTTGGCCTGGCCACGCCCGGCGAGGATGGCTGGCGGGGTCGTTGGGGTGAAGTGAGAGGGATTCCTAGCCTCTCGACGTACCATCCTGCGTACTTGCTTCGAAGCCCCGAACAGAAGAAGCCGGTGTGGAGCGACCTCAAGCAAGTCGTGGCGCGCCTTGGGCGCTCGTTGCCACGTCGATAAATTCCGACTTGGCATCACAAACGTTGGGCTCTTGGGCCCGTGCAACTATGCTGGAGGCGCTATGTTTCCTCCCTCCAAACCCGAAGATGATGATGACATCGGTCTTCCTGCGCTTCCGCCCTTGGGGCAGGACGAAGAGCTCGCGACGGAGTTCGGTCTAGAGACCGACTTTGGCGACGAGGAGTCGGCGAGCCTCGACGACTCGACGGCGGCTGACATGTTCGACGCGAGCTCGTTTCTGAGTTTCGACGAGGGTCCATCCGTGATCAACGACGGGTTGATCGGCGGCTTGGAGGACGCCTCCGATGCGTTTCCAGAGGCGGGTCAGGAATCGGAGTACGGCTACACGGACGGCAATGAGCCGCTGAAAGATCTCGAACTTGGGGGCGAGCTGGTGAGCACGGCAGAGCTCCCTGGAACAGACGATGGTGGTGCGGAGGGTCTCGATGACCTTTTCCCCCTCGCGTTCGATGGAGACGATTCGCTGACGGGCCTGGCGCCACTCCTTCTCGACCCCGACGATGACGGCAAAGAGGAGCTGATGGAGGAGCTCGAGCTCTCCATTCCCCTCGAGTTTCAGTTTGAGGAACCCCAAGCGCCGAGCTCGCTGCCACCCAAGGGACGAGCTCGCGTGCGTTGGCCTCTCGCTGAAGCTTGCAACGCCATCGCCATCGGTCCGGACAACGGTATCGTGGTCGGCGGTTTGCAACTCTTCGCTCGACGAGGAGAAGACAACTGGGAACGCCTTCGAGGTGCGGGCCTTGAAGACGCAGAGATCATCTCTCTCGCGTTCCATCGGGGAACGCTCGTTGCCGGAACGCGGCTCAAGGGCGTGTTTGTTTCCGTCGATGGCGGCGCTTCGTTCGAACCACGCAATGGCTGGTGTCGTGGGCAGCAACCATCGGTTCCGTGTCGTGTATTGGTCGATGGGAGTCAGCGTTTGTGGATGACGTCCGGCGGGGCGCTCTATCGCACCGAAGACGCATCACGCTGGCTTGGACCCTTGCTTCCGATTCCGGTGACGAGCATCGCTGTGGATGGCGACGGCGCGGCGGCGATGGCCCTCGGCGACGATGGAGCCACGCTTTTCGTCAGCGCGGACGGGGTGCGATGGGCTCGACGCAGTCTTGATCTACACGCCACCGAAGGCACTTTGACCATGCACGAGGGCAAGGCGCTTGTGGCCATCCCGTTGGACCAGGGTGGGCCGTTCTCAGAACTTGAGCCGGGCGGGTCGCGCAAGGGTCTGGCTGGGTGCTCGCGCGTTCTCACGCACAACGATACGCTCTTCGGTTTGCGGCACGTCGCGGCAGACGACCGTGTCCTTGTGGTTCGTTACCGCGGCGGCGAAATGCACACGCTTCTGGACGAAGCCAGCGGTCAGGCCGCTGGCCCAGACGGGAACCACCGCATTCATGATGCGCTTGTGGCCCCGGACGGGAGCCTCTGGCTCGCCCTTGGCGGTGGAGTCGCCCATCTGGTGCCGGAGTGAAACGGTTTGAACCGAGAGTCGAGCGACTCCTCGACACGCTCGCCCGCGGGATTGGTTCTGAGACCGCGGACGAAGCGCGCAAAGAGCTCGCGTTGAGAGCAGAAGCCGATGACGAAGATGTCGCGCGCTCACTCGTACAGATCATCAGCGCGTGCGCCATCGCCACCGCGGGCGACGCTCAGCCTGCACGGCCATCCGACCCTGGTCGGGGAAAGGAGTCAGCGTCTGGTAGCCCCGACGCGTCGCTCCTCGGCCAATTGCTCGGTGAGGGAAAAGTCGATCAGCTGGACAACGCGGACACGCTGCTCGGCGTCTTGCGGGCGGGCACTTTAAGCCAGCGACGAGCGGCGATTCGTCGCATCGTCGCTCGCATTGAGAGTCGAGAGTTTCGCGGTGAGGTCCAGAAGCGGGTCGCCACGGAAATCTACGCCATCCGTGATGTTGAGCTCGATTTCGAGTTGGAAGCGGCACGCGCGCTGTTGATGGGTCGTCGGGCCGCTCGCGCAGACCGTGACGATTGGGAACGCATGTTGAGCATGCTGGAAGACAGCATCGTTGAGTTCTGGGAAGCTGCGAGCACGAGAGAACCTGTGTCGGAGCTGCCGAGCGTGACGCGCGCACGTCTTCTACTCCGTCTTCGTGACGCATCGGACATCGTCGCCGCCCATGTCGGCGCGCTCATCGAGGGAAATGAGGGAACAGACCCACTCGCGTTGCTCACCTCCCTGCGCCACGCGGCGGATCCACGGCTGGTGCCCTCGCTCGGCGTTGCGCTGGAGGACGACCGCCAAGCCGTCGCCGTCGCGGCTGCGCGCGCTCTTCGACGAATCGATGATCCACGGGTCCCCAGCATGCTGCTCGCGGCCTACAAACGAAGTCCTCGAGACGCGTTTCGGGCCATCGTTGGAGGGAGCCTGGCGGATCACGGAGACCCCATCGCGCGGGACTACGTGCGTGGACTACTCGACCGGGAAGACACGGTGACGCTGAGCGCAGCTGTGGAGGCCATGGAGTCCTTGGGGGTCGCCGAAGACGCGGACGCGCTCTCGAAGCTTTTGGACCACCCCGACGAGCTTCTCGTGCGTTCCACAGTCCGAAGCCTCGGCCGAGTCTCCGACGGTCGTGGACTGAGGAGCCTCGTGGCTCTTCGTGCGAAGACGACGAGCTCATCTCTGCGAGCCGAGATCGAAGATGCACACAACGCGATTCTTGCGCGCCTTGAGCTGCGGGGTGAGGAGCCGGCGCCGGATGACACGCAAGCCTTCGAAATCGAGCGCGACGTTCCGCGGATCGGAGGAAAGCGTTTCGCCGCTTGGCGTTCTTTCATCATCGGACAGTTCTGGGTAGCGATCGGAGTTAAGCGAGCCGGGATGAAGCGCCTTGAGCGTGCGTCGAAGCTCCGGCCGGGTTGGTCTTCGCCGCATATTGCGATGGGACTTTCCTTTACTCGACAGGACCAGCACGCGCAGTCGTTGGGCGCATTTCGACGTGCCCTCGAAGCGGACCGCCGCCGAGTCGAACGAAACCCCATTATCATGCGCGCTTTGGCCCGCTCGTTCATTGCCCGAGCAGAGGAAGTAGAACAAGAGGGCAGGGCGGACGTCGCGCGGGGCCTCGTGCGGGAAGCTCTGAGTCTCGATTTGCGCTGGGCGAGCGGGCCGCAGCGCTTTGAGCTTGAGCGTCGGCGGACAGTGCTTCGACGTGGGCTACCAGGATGAGTGACGGAGAGATCAGCGACACCCGACCAGACCAGGCGAAGGCCACCGAGGGCCTCCGTCGGGCGACGCTCGAAATCGAATTGGACGGTCGCACCGAACTGGTGGCGCTCGCCCTCCGCGAGGGCGAATGGATCGCGACGAGCACGGACGGGCTGCGTGATGGCCCCCACGTCGAGGCTGCGCTCCTCGCCCTCGGCCTAACGTCCACGAGCAGCGGTGGGCACGCCCGCATTGAGCATGCTGCGGCACTCCCAGAGGCACGCCCCT
>JBLHKB010000302.1:0-8481 GCA_047619315.1 Polyangiales bacterium | reverse complement strand
GAACAGACGGGATATGAGCTCTTCAAGAATGTGGGCTGTGTGAGCTGTCATCAGGGCATCAACCTTGGCGGCAATCTGTTCCAACGATTCGGCGTGGTGCATGACGCTTTTCAAGGCCGCGAGCCAACGGAGCAGGATTATGGGCGCATGATGGTCACGGGCAGACCCGAAGATGCATTTGTGTTTCGCGTTCCGAGCTTACGAAACGTCGAGATCACGTCCCCCTACTTTCATGATGGGTCGGCGGAGACCCTGGAGGACGCCGTCAGGCACATGGGGCGTGTGCAACTCGGATACGTTCTTTCGACGAACGAAGTCGTGGCCATCGTTGCGTTCCTGAAGACCCTCACCGGCACGTATCGCGGCGTCCAGCTTGGCGGTCCGCGTGCTCCGTAGAGCATCCCCACTAATGCTGAGTGCGGCCTTCTTGCTGGCGCTCGCGCTTCTCACGTGGGCCTTCACAACGAGAATCGACGGCGCCTATCACGAGCGCTACGCCCGGACGACGCGGCGCCTACAACAGCTCGACGCACGGCTCAACGAGGAGGTCGCGAAATGCAGACTCGGAATCATCGCTCACTACGACGGACTCGTTCGCGTCGGGGACGAGATTCGCATCGCAAACCATCAACTCGACGACATTCCTGACTTTGTGGACCGCAGCGGTCGGCGTCTCCTTACTCAACGAATCACCGAGTATCGCGAATCACTCGAGAACGAACAGGCGCATATTGAACAGTTCAAGACCGAGTATGCCGTTCTGCGCAACTCGCTGCGGGCCTTACCCCACAACGCCGAGCGCGTCTTGAGTCGACTCACGCACCCCGCCGACGGTCCGCTTCGGGCAACCGTTGAATCTCTCCTGCGGGAAACATTGCTCGTCGTTGTTGGAGCTTCCTCCGTGAGACACGTCGAGAGCATCCGCTGTGACCTCGTTCGCTTGGGGATGGACCAAACCTCGCCATGCGCGGAGGAGGTATTGGACCTTCAGCACCTAGGTCCGGAGCTGATCAACGACGTCGAGAGCGTCGCACAACATGTCGACATCGTGCTGACTCGGAACGCGGTCACAACAGGCCTGATCGACGATATGATGTTGGAGCCTGTTTCGTCGCGAGCACAGCAAGTCAGAGATACTTACGCAGAGATTCACCAACGCGCTGCGCACAGCGCGCGACTCCGTTGGTTGCTGGTCTTGGGCGCCGTGGTCGTCGTCATGATTCTGGGCGCAATGTTCATCATCGTGCGGCTTCAGACCGGAGCGCGTGCGCTGAGAGACACCAAAGCCCAACTTGTCGTGGCCATGGAGGAGCTTCGTGTCGAACGCGATCACGAGGTAGAGCTAGCCGCCCTAAAGTCTCGCTTCGTATCGATGACGTCTCACGAGTTTCGTACTCCACTGAGCGTGATCCTCTCGTCCACCGAACTTATCGAGGCCTACGGCCAGACTTGGGATGACACGAAGCGGACAACCCATCTTGGACGGGTTCGCGATGCAGCGATGGGCATGGCTCGAATGCTAGACGGAGTCCTCCTCATTGGCCGAGCGGAGGCCGGCATGCTGGAGCTCAACGCACACGCGGTCTTGCCATCCGAACTTGCAGCGACGGTGATCGAAGAGGTTCGGTCCGGGGTCGGCGCCGAGAGACATCTTCGCTACAGCGAAGTAGGGATCGGCGAGGAGATGTGGCTCGACGACATTCTCCTTCGTCACGTGCTGACAAACTTGCTTTCCAACGCGTTCAAGTACTCACCGGATGACAGCACGGTCCGGTTCTCTGTCCATCAGGACCGGGATTCGGTCGTATTCGAAGTGGCCGACGACGGCATCGGGATCCCGCCCAACGAGCTGCACGAGCTCTTCCAAGCCTTCCATCGTTGCAGCAACGCGAGTGACATACCGGGAACGGGCTTGGGGCTCGCGGTCGTCAAGAAGTCCGTCGAAGCCCATCGAGGCACCCTCGAAGTCGAGGCCATGGTCGGCAAAGGGTCTCGTTTTAGCGTCCGAGTGCCGGACCTGAAGGAGGTCGCATGACGTACGTCCTGGTGATCGAAGATGACGCCATGATCCGGGACAACATCCTGGAGTTGCTCACGGCGGAAGGCTTCGATGTAAGCGGCGCCGCAGACGGGAAAGCGGGTATCCAATCGATGAAGGAGCGCCTTCCCGACGTCATCGTGTGCGACATCACCATGCCGATGATGGACGGACACGCGGTGCTGCGTTTCGTACGCGAATACCCCAAGACATCGACGGTTCCCTTCGTGTTTCTCAGCGCGCGTGCGGAACGCGAAGACGTCAGAGCGGGTATGGCGTTGGGCGCGGACGACTTTCTCACGAAGCCCTTCACTCGACAGGAGCTGCTCGCCTGCATTCGCACGCGTGTGAGTCGTCACCGAGCTCTCGAGGCGGCGCTTGGTGCACGGCCAGCAAGTATTCCGCCCAAGTCCAAACCCGCCCTGGGCGACGGCGCTCCGATCATCCGGTCGGAAGCGCTGCGGCGTGTCTACCGACAAGCCGCGCTCGCAGCTGCGAGCAACCTGAGTGTGCTTTTGCTGGGTGAGACAGGGGTGGGCAAAGACGTGCTTGCTCGGAGCATCCACGAGACGTCACCCCGTGCCGAACAGCCGTTCATTCCGCTCAACTGTGCCGCTCTGGCCGAAACACTCCTCGAGAGCGAGCTATTTGGTCACGAGAAAGGGGTCTTCACCGGAGCGAACGCAGCGAGGGAGGGCCTCTTCGAAGCGGGGCATGGTGGCACCGTGTTCCTCGATGAAGTGGGCGACTTGCCCAGGGCCACTCAAAGCAAGCTTCTGCGCGTACTCGAAGACCGTCGGGTGCGTCGAATTGGAGCGCGTGTGTTCCGCGAGATCGACGTCCGCTTCATCGCCGCCACGAATCGAGACCTTGAGGGCGAAGCGGAGAACGGGAGCTTTCGTCGGGACCTCTTCTTCCGAATCGCGGGCGTCGTGCTGACGGTGCCACCGCTGAGGGAGCGCTTGGAGGAGATCGCACCGTTAGCCGAACGCTTTGCCCGTACCCTCTGTGAGCGCAGTGGCCGGGTGCCGCCACGTATCACGCCGGCGGCGATGGATCTGCTCGAGCGCTACCCGTGGCCCGGGAACGTGCGCGAATTGCGGAACGTCGTCGAGCAAAGTGTCGCCCTTTGCGAAGACGATGAAGTGCGAGCAGAGCACCTTCCGCCCAAATTCGCAGCGCAGGAAGTCCCCCGGCGCTCCCAAAACGTCGAGTCACTCCGCGAAGAACTTCGTGACGTCGAGAAGCAGGAGATCATCTCCGCTCTGGAGACTCATGGCGGAAACCAAACGTTGACGGCAAAGGCCCTGGGTATCTCCAGGAGGACTCCGCTGCATCGATTGGACGAATTCGGACTGCCACGCCCCCGCAAGAAGAAGCAAGAGTAGCGGGGTCTTCAGGCCGGCGATCGAAGAGCTCAGGTCACTCCCGGTTTGTGCGGCGTGGGGCCCGAGCGACGGATTGAGCAAGCAGCTGCTCACGGACCGCTGCGCGCTCCGCCGGGTCGGCGGAGCGGGGAATCACAGCGACGAACTTCATCCGGCCCACCTCCCAAAGAGCCGCCCCCTCGTTTGCGCCTCGTCGAACCGAGCTCACGAAGGCCGAACGACGGGCCTCATGCAGCGAGTCAGCGCATTCCCGACCGGGGAGTGAACCGCGCCTCGGCGTGAGCACCACGACCGACTCGCACAGCCCACGAACGTCATCGGCGACCTGGCGAGCGTCGCGAATGGGCGTCTTCAGCTGGGCGGCGAGTGAACGAAGAGCGATGTGCTTCTCCCCGAGACCGAGGACCCCTTCCGCGGGGGAACCCGTTGGCCCTGGGAAGACCCCCTCAACCAGCCCAGCCGTCTGAACGCTCCAGCTCTTGGGCGGTTCACCAAAGACCAACAAGTGAGAACGATCGACGCGAGTCACTTGCAAGCCAGATTCCGCCGCCAGCTCGCGGGCCACGTGGTGCGAGTCGGGTGACTTCAGCAGCGTCGTCACCTCGCGCCCCTCCAGGGAGAGCCACGCGATCAGTGAGAGCGGCCGCGCCTCGGTCTGCTCCGAGCCCAACGTTCGTCGCTCGCCGTCGAGCTCTGGATCGGGCCGCGGGATCAGACGACGAAGCGAGAGAACGCCGAGACCGAACGACGCCGCCGCCACACCGACAACCAGCGTTGAGTCCGCGTCGAACCAGAGAAGGAATGCGGGGAAGAGAGCGAGCGCAGCGGGCGCCAAGCTCCGCCAGGGTGCAGCGAAGGCGACGACGCGGACAGACTCCAAACCGAACAGCCCGTTGACCGTGTAAAAGGAGAGCAGCGCTGCGGCGAGGGCCAGGTCTTGGCTGGCAAAGGCAGCGACGAGTCCGAGGCTTAGGCCAGCCACCCCGAGGGACCCTCGCAAGCGGCGGAGCAAACGCTGCTCGGCGAGTTCACCCATGCGTCGAGCCCGAACAAGGTCCACGTAGAACACCCCGCCGAGTCGGGGAAGCAACGCCGCGATGGGGCGCATCGCGTACAAAACCCAGAGCGTCGCGGCCATCGCCTCGGACTCGCCCAAGGCGTTCCACAGCCCGAGCACGATCCAGCTCGGCGCCGTCTGCGCTGCCCCAGCCACCCACCAGGACAGCGACGATGATCGAGGGCGCGCCTCCACCTGGGGTGAGTGAGCCGCGGCGAAAGCTCCGGCTCCGGCCAAGCGGAGCTGACGGAGGGTGCTGGACGTATAATGCCACGTGATCGCGAGCTTGAGCAGACCGACCAACGCCATGCCGATGGGCACGGACCACGGACCAAGCCAGCGCCAGAGGAGGAAGATCGAGAAACCGTCCAGGAGGTCGGGGATGAGGAACGAAGCAAAGGGCCGGTAGACGCGCCGCACCGCATGAGCGCCGGCCTGCATCACACGAACAGGAAACGAGAGCGCGATGCGCAGGCACGACGCCAGGATGTAGGCGTCGACGACGGTGAAATAGCCCGGACGGTACGGTGAGGCGTACACGTAGTAGACGCCTGCGGCGATCACGAGCGCTGAACCGAGCACGCCGCGGCGAAGAGCCTGCCGCAGACGCACCCGAGCGCTGCCGGGGGCGCCGACGGAGAGCGCCGCCCGCACATCTCGCCGGACCCCTTCCGTGCCGGCCCAGAGCACCCCGGAGGAAACGCTCAACGTGAGGCGAGCGCTGACTAAGGGCGTGAGGTACTCAGCGTCGAAGAGCAGCGCCATCGCAGCCGCCTCGAGGGCATGAAGCAGCGACGAGAGCATCGCTCGGGCGACGGGAAAGCCAGCGCGACGAAGCATAAAGCGCGGCCAGCGCCCCCCAAAGATAGCGTCGGCCAGGCTAGGTGATTCGGCCCTTCGGCGGGCGCGACGTTTGAGTCGGGACAAATTCACGGCGCGCCCTCGTTGCGAGCGTGGACGAGGGAAGGAAGCCCCAAGTCACGAAGCCGCCGAGGAGGGAAGTCGCGAAACGCCCTCGGGCCCGCGCGACCGGAGCTGAGCTGCGCCACCATCAGATGTATAAGGTGGTCGAGCTGACCGAGCTGTTCTCGATCGTCGACGTGGAACAGCGACTCCATCTCCGGAGCGCGCAGAGAATGTCTGCGGTCGAAGGTGGTGCGGACGACCCCGACCAGCTCTTCCGCACGGCGTGATGGTGTGCTCCCCATGCTCAGGCGCGCCGTTCGCCGCAGGCGCTGCCGGATTGTGTTCAACAGCGCTCGCAACTTTCGCCGCGGCAACCGAATCGTTCCCCGAAACGTGAGCTCATAGCCAAGCAACTCGGTGACCGACGAGGCCACGAAAGGCGTCGCATCATCCTTCAAATCATGTGCCCGTCCGGCGCCGTTGAAGTACAGGTCGCGGGTCTTCTTGGCACTCCAAACAAGACCCAGTTCGGTGATCGTCGCATCCGCTGTCAAGCGCGCCTGGCACGCCACCTCGCGCTCCTGCGTCGCGAACAGGATGTCGTCCCCGAAGCGCGCGTAGTGGCCGGGAAGCGACTGGAGCGCCTCATCCAAGGGCGTCAGGTAGAGGTTGTTGATCGGCGGCTGAACGGGCGATCCGGTGGGTGAGCCCGCCGAGAGCGTCGCCTCAAGGCCTTCGGCGTCCACGTAACGGCGGCGAACAAGCTGACGCAGGAGCGTCATGCCCGACGCACGATCCGGGCCCCGGAGCTGCGCTTCTAGCAGCGGCCACAGTCGACTTTCGGGTCCACTTGGGATGCTATTCCCGTAGCCTGAAACATCGCGACGCAGAACAAAAAGTCCGCGCGCCTTCGAGCTCGGATTGGATCGAACGTGGGAGCGAACGAACTCTCCGAAAGCACGTAGCGCGCCGATACTCGAACGCCCCGTCCGATAGGACCACAGGTTGTCGCTCAACGAGGGCTCCATCGCCGCCTGAAGCCATCGACCGACCACTCGTTCGGTGACTGCATCCAAGACCGTCGAGCGAAACACCTCGCGGTCGCGTCCATCGAATCGGACCATCGCGGTGTGCGCCGGCTCGAATACGTACCGACCTCGCTTCACCTCACGGCAGAGCGCCGCTGCGAAGCGATCACGTTCGACGGCAACCTCATGAATGGTCAGGTCGCCGACCGCCGACTTTCGCTTGGCGTGAAAGGCGTCGATGGCGTCGGCAAACGCCTGTGCGCTGAACGCGTGAGGTCCCAAGTTCGAGTTCACGGCGCGACTTCGCCCGTCAACGGAGGACTGATAAAAAAAGAGAGCGGCACGGACAGTGGTATTGTTCAGGCGAGATCACTTTTTAAGGGGTACGAGACCGCAATCTCCGTGACCCCTTGCGTCGCTGACTCGCCGAAGCGAGGGGCGCGCCGCCCTCCTTTCGAGCATAGCACCGGTGCTCGAAACAGAACGGTTAGAACCGGAAAAACCCGTCATCCGGTAGGTAAAGAGGCTCGTAACCCTCCTCGTTGTCACCCACCAAATACAGCGCCCGGAGTGAATCCACACAGTTCGGAGCGCCGTAGCACTTGGCAGAGAACTGCCGCCAGCCCCAACGAGGGCTGGTTCCCCGGTCACCACATCGACGGAAGTTCGCACAGGTAGCCCGCTCAGCCGAGTTCGCGGTATTCGGCGAGTAGCGCGCTGCAAGCTTCCGCCAGAGCGCATTATCGACGCCATTGGTAAGCGCTTCGTCGGCTGGGACCAAAGCCGAGGCAAGGGTGCCAAACAAGGTTGGGTTCGGACGCCGCGCAAATTCAACAGCTCCGCCGGCAGCCACAACAAGACAGACCCCCGCGCCCTCGCGGTTGAGCACCACCGCGTCGCAACGGAAGTTGTAGTTCGGGGAACCTGCTGAGCCGATTCGAACGCCCATGGCCCCGCATCGGCTAAGCGCGTTGTTGTCGATGTTTCGCCTGGAGTTGTAGCGGCGGCCGATCAGGATCATCGTCTCGTCTTCACTCATGACAAAGCGACGGCGAAGCGAGAGGACGTTCAACACGCCGCCCGTGGCGACCCAAGAAGTGGAGTTGCCCCGGATCTGAAACCCGAAGGATCGGTTAAGGCGTGGTGTGAAGTTGATGTGGATGAAGGGATTCGCGACGGCAGCGAAGCCAGGTGCGCTTGGTGCCGCCGTCGTCGAGAAGCGAAGCACGGTGCCCCCAGTGTCCTCCGTCGTCAGCCGCTCGATGGCCCGACTAAAGAAGCGAGCCGCTGGAATGTTGTCGAGGACCGCACAGTCCGTGGCGCCCACCAGGCTTCCGTGGAGGTAGTAGTCGAGGTCCAGTGGGCGACTCACGACGCCGGAGGCTCCACTCAAGCGAACCTGCGTGCGGTACGCGCCGTCGCCGAAGGAAGCCAGGTCGAACTCCGGAGCGAAAGCAGCGGCGGGGCAATCCGCGAACTCACCAATGAGGCTGCCAGTGGGCTGCACCTTACCGCTTCGGCACTGCAGCACTCCCATGGCCCCGGCCCGCGTGCGGACTTCCACACGCACATCAGCAGGGTCCCACGCGAAGCCAGATGGATCGGTCTCGACCTCGATCAGACCGGCCGGATCGCACTCCGCCGGCTCGTCGATGATGCCGTCGCAGTCGTCATCCGTGCCGTTGCCGCATCTCTCCGTCGTGCATGCGCGTGAGTCCAGGTACTCGGGAACTCCGTCGCCGTCGCCGTCCGCGAACCCCTCTTCTCCGTCGAGGAGGCCATCGTCGTCGGAGTCCGTGTCGCGCCAGTTCGGCAAGCCGTCTTCGTCAACGTCATCACCGAATTCGATCGCGTCAGTGACCTCTTGTTCTGTCGTGATCCCGTCACCGTCGTCGTCCGCGTCTTGGAAGTCCGGTGAACCGTCACCGTCGGTGTCGCGGCACGATGCGGGCATCGACAGGTCCTCGCATTCGACAATGTCCAGCAGCATATCTCCGTCGCTGTCGTTCAGGTTCGGTTGTGCGTCGGTGCCTGCGTCGGTGACATCAGCCATAGCGTCGACAG
>JBLHKB010000301.1:0-8513 GCA_047619315.1 Polyangiales bacterium | reverse complement strand
CCGCCGAGGTTGGGTACCCAGTGCTCCTCAAGGCCGAAAGCGGAGGCGGCGGTCGCGGTATGCGCATCGCACGAAGCGACGCTGAGATCGAAACCGCGTTCAATGACGCGCGCGCGGAGTCTCTCGCTTGCTTTGGCGATGACCGCGTTTACCTTGAGAAGCTGGTTGAAGGAGGACGTCACGTAGAGATCCAGCTCCTCGCGGACCGCTACGGCCACGTCGTTCACGTGGGCGAACGCGACTGCACGGTTCAGAGAAATCACCAAAAGCTCATCGAAGAATCGCCCGCGCCTTTTCTGGACGCCGAAGAACGCGCTCGGACCCTGGACGCAGCGTGCAAAGCGACGGCTGCCATCGGCTATGTCGGCGCTGGCACCATGGAGTTCCTTCTGGATGATGGAGTCCTCCGCTTTATGGAGATGAACACGCGGCTTCAGGTCGAGCACTGCGTGAGCGAAGAGCGTTCCGGGATGGACCTCGTCGAGCAGCAGATTCGAGTCGGCGCGGGTCACGCTCTCGGGTTCGCCCAAGAGGACATTCCTCTCGAAGGCCACGCGATCGAATGCCGGATCAACGCCGAAGACCCATCGGATGCGTTTCGGCCCGCGCCGGGCACGATCACCAACTTCGAAGCGCCGAAAGGCGAAGGAGTCCGCGTGGACACACACATCGAAACCGGCGAGGTGATCCCGCCTCACTACGACAGCCTTCTGTGCAAGGTCATCACCCACGCGCCAACGCGCGATGAAGCATGCGACTCGATGATTCGTGCCTTGGAGGCGCTGAAGATCGAGGGCGTCCCGACGACGGTCCCGATGCATCTGGCGATTCTTCGTTCCGTTGCGTTTCGCGCCGGAGACTACGACAACGGGGCCATCCCAGGATGGCCCTCGTCCCAATCTACGCCCAAAGAAGAGGAGGCTCACTAATGGCCCGTGTTCCATTGCGACCTATCGGTCGTCCTCGCGAACAAGTCGTGGACGATGCGACCTTCGACACCCGACAAACGAAGCTCGGCGAGCTCGAAGAGCGCCTTCACACGGCACGCCAAGACGTCCACGCCGGCTGGGGTGAAAAGTACACCAAGCGTGTGCACGACAAAGGCAAGCTCACGGCGCGGGAGCGCATCGAGCGTCTGAAAGATCCAGGCACGCGAATTCACGAGGTGGGGACGCTGGTCAACGAAGGTGTGACGTTCGGTAAGCTCAAGTCCCCCGGCGCTGGCGTTGTGACCGCGTTCGCATGCGTCGAAGGACGCTGGTGCATCGTCATCGCAAACGACAACACCGTCGCGAGTGGCGCCTGGTGGCCGCGTACGCCGGAGAAGATCCAGCGAGCCCAGAAGATGGCGCTGCGTTTGCGTTTACCCGCCATCTACCTCGTCGACTGCAGCGGGCTCTTTTTGCCTGAGCAGAGCCGCAGCTTTAGCGGCGCGACGGGCGCCGGCCATATCTTCAAGATGAACAGTCTTCTCAGCGCAGAGGGCGTACCTCAGCTCGCCGGCGTCTTCGGAGACTGCATCGCGGGCGGCGGCTACATGCCGATCATCAGCGACCGCGTGTACATGACCGAGCAGGCCTACATGGTCATCGCCGGAGCTGCGCTCATCAAGGGCGCCAAAAGCCAAAAGCTGTCCAGTCTCGACATCGGCGGGCCGGAAGTACACGTGCACAAATCAGGCTGCGCCGACGTTCGAGTACCCGACGACGAAACCCTCATCACCTGTCTTCGCGAAGAAGTTCGACGTCTGCCTTCGAGCGGCGCGGACTTCTATCGTGGCGGCGTTGGCCCTGCAGACGCCGCGTTCCCATCGAAGGAGATCAAAGGTATTCTGCCCACGGACCACCGAGAGGTCTACGACGCGCATGAGGTGCTCGCACGGCTCTGTGACCACAGCCTCTTCTGGGAGGTCATGCCGGAAGTCGGCGAGGAAATGATCTGTGGCGTCGGCCGCGTAGGAGGGCTCTACGCGGGCTTTGTCATCAACCGCCAGGGTCTCATCGACGATCCTGAAAGTGGCGAAAAGAAGGCGGCGGGTACGCTCTATCGCGCCGGTATCGCGAAGATTGCGGCGTTCTCCCGCGCTTGCAACCAAGATGGCATTCCCCTTGTGTGGCTTCAGGACATCAGCGGCTTCGACATCGGGATGGAAGCGGAAGCTCAGGGCCTCCTCGGCTACGGTTCAAGTCTCATCTACACGAACAGCACCAACGAGACTCCGATGTTCACGGTGCTCCTGCGAAAGGCCTCCGGCGCCGGCTACTACGCCATGGCCGGCATGCCGTATGACCCCGTCGTTCAGCTCTCCACGACGCTGTCTCGTTTGAGCGTCATGGAAGGGCGAACTCTCGCCATCGCGACGTACAACACGAAGCTCGATGACGACTTCGAGATCACCAGCGAGGACCCGGAAGAGCGCGCGGAGATCGAGGCGGGCATGAAGAAGGTGGAAGCGCGCATCGAAGCGGACATGGACCCCTTCGTGTCGGCACGGCAAATGGACACGGACGAGATTGTATGTCTGGACGAGCTGCGAGACTGGCTCAGCGTACTCGTGGAATGTGCGTATCAAGGCACCGGCTATCGACGCGTAAAGAACCCTCGCATCTGGTCGCTTCATGACCTCGGTGTGTTGGTCGGAGGCGTGCGATGAAGGTTGAAGTCAAACGTCGCGACGACGGAAAGCTGGAAGTGCAGAGCCCAGGGGTTGGTCTCTTTCGGCGCATGGTGGAAAAGGGCGCGCTCGTGGGCCCAGGTCAGCGCTTTGGCGCCCTCGAAGTGCTCTCCGAGCTCACGCCGCTCATCATGCCCAAAGGGTTTGCGGGCGTTGTGGTCGAGGTCGAGTCGCACCGCCGCCGTGCCGTTGGCTACCGCAGCGTGCTCTTCGTGTTGGACCCGGAAGGGACCGCAGGCGCGGCGGCGAACCAAGAAGCGAGCGCCACAACCGCAAGCGGCCTGGTGTTCTCGTCACCCATGAGTGGACGCTTTTACCTGCGCCCGGCGCCGGACCGAGCGGCGTTCGTGAGCGTGGGTGACGCGCTGTCGGAGAGCACTCCTCTGGGACTGCTCGAAGTCATGAAGACGTTCAATCGCATCACGTATGGCAACGAGCTTCCGGCAAACGCGCGAGTGAAACGCGTTCTCGTGGAAGACGGCGCCGATGTCGAGATCGGTGAAGCGCTGTTTGAGCTTGAGTCCTAAGGCGTGATCGTGAACGCGGTGGTCGAGATGGTCTCGCCCGCCGCGTTGAGCACGACCGCTTCGTAGTTTCCCGGAGCTTGTCGCGTGGAGAAGCGCGCAACGGTGCGGTAGCGACGGCGCGCCGGGATGTCTAGATTCACGGAGCCACGTCTACGCCCGTCCGCCTGGCGAATCATCACGCGGACCTGTGTTTCGACGCTGGACGGGTTTTGCAGCTGCACCACCACGTAGAGGCGCCCTTCAGCCTGAGCAAAGCTCGTTTTGGCTTCCACGGGTTGTCCGCGATCGAGCGCGTTCCCCATGGCCACGCTGGCCACGCTTAGTGCTTCTTGGGCGTTCCCCGGAGACGAGGCACCAAGCGTGAGGGCGAAGAGGATGGCGGCAAGGGCGATTGGACGAACTGGGAACTGAGTCATGAGATCCTCTTTCGGAATGGTTCAGGGCCGAGCAATTCGCTGCGACCGCCCCCTCCAACATAGCGAGGACTGTGCCAGGCCGGAAAATCGCGGATCTCGAATCGAATGCGGGGCTCATCGTGTCCACCAAGCCGCGCCTGTGTGTGATACCAACGAGGGCGGGACAAGGAGATCGTGAATGGCACGTGAAGTAGTAGTTTCGTACCAGGGCAACGTGAGTCGCTTCGGCATGAGCAAGGTCGACCGGACCAAGCTCTACAAGCGACGGCGCCGCATTCAATTGGGACCCGATGGTGAACCCTGTCGATCCGCCAAGCTCGCCGCCGACGGCTCGCTGCTCGTGCTCTCAGGCATGACCGCGCAGGGGTACTTCACCGAGAACGGGACCTGGGTTCCAAGCAAAGAGTTGGTGGGACTCGACGCCGAGGGCCAACCGCTTGAGCTCATCGATTCAACGCTTGGCGTGGAACAGGCACTGGAAGGGCCTGTGGATGCCTCCGACGTGCTCGATCTCAAAGTGCAGAGCGTCTACGGCTTAGACGCGAGCGAAATCGATGACGCCCTCAAAGCCGCTCTCGAGGGAGGCGATGTGTTTCGTTTCTCCTTCAACTACCGCGCTGACTTTCAGGCGGAAATTGCGTTTCTCATCGCCAATGATGAAGGTCAGCTCTTCGCCCTCATCGGCCAGCAAACGCTACCGGTATGGCAAGATGTGCGCGCCATTCTACCCGCCGTTGACGACGACGATGACGACGACGACGACCTCGACTTTGAGATGTTCTAGGAGCTTCAACGATGGCACCCCCACCCCACCGACGTCTCTATCTGACCAACGAAAAAGGCCGTGATGCCACGGTTCTCTTCGCGACTCTGAAGTACAACAAGCCGCCGGCGAAGGGCGTCCCTGGACACCCTGTGGACTTTCGCCGCTTCCTTTCGGCCACTCAGGCGGGGCTTCATGATGCGATGCAGGAGAGCGCCGGCGCAGAGTACGCCCAGGCCCTTATCGATGGGGACCCCGAAGTAGACATGGAGCAGGTGGGGCGGCGTATCGGACAAACGCAGCAGGTTTATCTATCGTCCACAGGGGATGTGCTTCACGCGCCGCCCAAGGTCGTGGAAGTTATCTACGAAACGGACGGCAGTGAAGTGGAACGCCTGGAGCCCGTCGACCGTGATGGAAACGTGAATGACGAGCTGCCTGTTCGCTGGACGGGCAAACGCATGAAGAAAAGCGACGCGATTCGACGCTTCGTTTTCGGCCGGACCTTGGGTCTCGCGCACCAGGACGGCCTCACCTACGACTACCTGCATGGCATGGCGAAGGACCTCGCCGAGTCCGGCGAACTTGTGATGATGGGCGCCGGTGAGAAGGGCAGAGATCCACTCATTCTTCAGACCAATGGCACACCGTATCGAGGCTTTCTCGAAGGCCGCTTGGATGGACAGCGCTATCTCTTGCTGCTGCATCTCTCGAACATGGAATTGAAGCGACCTGGAGAAGCGGAATGAGTGCTCTCTTTGACATGAGCGGAGCGTCCGCCCTCGGCGCCGGCCTCTACTCTCCTCCGGGCTGTATCCTTGATCCCGAGCTCGCGAAAACCGTGGCGGGCTACAAGCGAACCATCGCGAGTCGCTATCGCGCGTTGACGCCGGAGGAGTTCGACCAGCTTCCTCATGGTCCCATGTGGGCGTCCCCCAAGATCGATGGAGAAGCGTGGTTCCTCGTGGTGGATGGCGAGCAGGTCGCGCTACTTGCCCCCAATGGAAAGGTCATCACCGGCGACATTCCGGTCCTCCAAGAAGCGCGAAAGCTGGTTCAACCCCGCGCCCGTGGTCGACTGCTTCTTGCAGGTGAGCTCTTTGCGCTTCGGAAAGGCGGACGCCCACGCGTCGGGGACTTAGCGAGCGCACGCTCCGGCGGCGCAGATGCCGAGACCAGCCGCATTGGCTTTCACGCCTATGACCTCCTGACCGGAGGCGACGCCGAAAACGAAGGCCCAATGCCCGACTACGGCGACCGCCTTGCCGCCATGCAGCGACTCTGCGACGGGGGAAAGCGGCTCCAGTGCATTCGCACGGAAAGCCTGCCCGACGCGACGCGCGTTCCAGAACTCTTCACGGAGTGGGCGGAGGGCGGTAAAGGCGAAGGCATCGTTGTTCGCTCGGCGGCCATCGGCCGTACGTTCAAGATCAAGCCGTCGTTCTCCCTCGACTTGGCGGTGGTTGGTTTTACCGAGCGCGCCGACGAAGACAGTGCTGTTCGCTCCTTGCTCCTCGCCGTGATGAAGGAGAGCGGTCAGTTTCAAATCGTTGGCAGCTGCGGAAACATGAAGAGCCTGGAGTTTCGCAAAGAGCTGCATGGGATTCTCTCCACGGAAATTATACCGTCTGCGTACAGCCATGCGTCGAGCTCCGGCGCCATCTTTCGCTTCGTGAACCCGACGATGGTCGTCGAGGTCAAAGTCACCGACATCCAAGCCGAGGACTCCAGCGGAAGCTACGTACGCCGCATGGTCCTCGAACACCAAGCCGGGGATGACCCACGCTTCACGGCCGTCGCGCCGATGATCGGCGTCAGTATTCTTCACCCCGTGCTCCTTCGCGTTCGTGACGACAAGGAAGTGAACTCCGTCGACGTGCGAGCAGCCCAGGTGCTGGAGCGCGTGTTTGTCCACGATGTGGCGGACCCGGCAGAGCGAATCGAGTTGCCGAAGAGCGAAGTGATCCGCCGCGAGGTGTACGCCAAGGAAACGAAGGGCAAGACCGCCGTTCGGAAGCTCCTTGTTTGGAAGACAAATAAGGAGAGCGAGACCGGCGAGTTCGCGCCGTTTGTCGTTCACTTCACGGACTATTCATCGGGTCGAAAAGACCCGTTGAAACGAGAAGTGCGTCTCGCCCCCACCGAGGAGCAAGCCATGCTCCTCGCGGAAGATATGGTCGCGTCGAACATCAAGAAAGGCTGGAAGCGCGCCGATGAATCTTAGTCTGCGATGATCGGCGGCGTTGAAAAGGCGCTCCTCGCGGTCCTCCTCCTTGTCTTGATGACGGGGATGGGGGCGACGCTGACGCCGAAGAGTTTTCGCGAAGTTGCCACCCGGCCGAAGGGCGTTCTCATCGGCCTGTTCTCGCAATTTGGCTGGATGCCGCTGATCGCGTTTGGCCTCGCTCAGACGTTCGGTCTCAACCCGGCGCTCGCCATCGGACTCATCATTGTCGGCTGCACGCCAGGTGGAACGACGTCCAACCTCTTTGCGTATTACAGCCACGCCGATGTCGCCCTGAGCATCTCCATGACGGTGGTGTCGACGCTTGGTGCTGTGGTGGCGATGCCACTCCTTGTCGCCTTCTACGCCTCGTCCGTGGAGGGGCTCGTGTTCGATGTTCCTCTTGTCAGTATCGCCACCACGTTGGCGCTGGTGCTTGTCCCCGTTGGTGTCGGCATGGGGATTCGAGCCAAGAGCGAGACCGCTGCAAAGCGAGCGGAGAAGCTGGGTTCTTGGTCCGGCCTCGCTGTGCTCTTGGTGCTGGTCGTTTCTTCCGCAATCCGCAATGAGTCGCTCTTCGCCGAGATCCCGGCAGCCGGGTATCTCGCGGCGTTGCTCTTGGGCGTCATCGGACTCGTCGCGGGCTACGTTGTCAGCGCGGCTCTTCGCTTACCTGAGAAACAACGACGCGCGGTTGCGCTGGAAACTGGCATTCAAAACAGCCCCCTCGCGTTTGCCATCGTGCTGAGCTCGCTGCCTGAAACCATGCAAGACGAGGCACTTCGTCTCCCGATGCTCTACGCACTCTTTGTTCTGCTAAGTGCCAGCGCGGCCTCGTGGCTTTTTCAAGCCATCGACCGACGAAAGGAATCCACTCATGTCTGAGCTCGCTCGGCGGCTTGCGCCGCACTACACACGCTTCCTCCGCGAAGGACGTATTCTCCTCACGGGGCACTCCCATCAAGCGTGGCCCGATGTCGCGCGGGAAGGGGTTCTGCGCGCCTTCGACGACGCCGCAGCCTACGTGGACGACAAGTGGGGCCATGCGGCTGAGGCCGCTGCCGCTGTACAGCGCTATGTTGCAAAGGAGCTCGGCGGCCCCGCGGACGCCATCGCTCTCGCCGTCAATACGCACGAACTCGTCACACGCTTTCTCTCCGCGTTGGACCTCAAGCGTCGCCACATCGTCACCACCGCCGGCGAGTTCCATTCGATTCGACGACAGCTCCAGCGCCTCGAAGAGGAGGGCGTGGAGGTCACACGGGTTCCCATTGCACCCGTCGCGACGTTGGGCGCGCGCCTCGCCGATGCTGTTCGACCCGACACCGCCGCGTTGATGGCGAGCACCGTGTTGTTCGAGAGCGCCAGCCAGGTGCCTAACCTCGAGGTGGCAGCTCAAGCCGCTTTTGCCCAAGGCGCCGAAGTTCTCCTCGACTCCTACCATCATGTTGGCGTGGTCCCCTGGAACACCATCGACGAGCGCGCGTTCGTCGTGGGGGGAGGCTACAAGTACCTCCAGTGGGGGGAGGGCGCTTGCTTCATGCGTGTTCCTCCGGCCACCACGCTGCGACCCGTCTACACAGGTTGGTTCTCCGATTTCGCAGGACTTGCCGGTGCGCAGCAGGGGCGCGTTGGATACGGCAAGTCGCCCGCCGACCGCTTCGCGGGATCTACTTTCGACCCGACGAGTCACTATCGGGCGCGCGCCGTGTTGGACTTCTTTGAAGAGCAGGGTCTCACCCTCGAAGTGCTCGCGGAAAGCTATCAGCGGCAAACGGCGCGCATCATGGATGGCCTGAAGGACTTCGAGGTCATCACGCCATCGGCACGCGGCGGCTTTGTGAGTGTTCGTCTCGCTAACGCGTCGAGCGTGGTCGATGCCCTCCGTAAGAAGGGCGTCTTCGTCGAC
>JBLHKB010000300.1:0-8519 GCA_047619315.1 Polyangiales bacterium | reverse complement strand
TTCCATCGAACGTTCATCGAACACGGAGCTCAATGTCGGCGTCCCCGGATACGGCGGCGGCATCATGCTCCACCTTCGCGATGGCCGCATCATCCGCTGCGGCTCCGTTGAAGTAATGGGTCGCTAAGCCGCAGCCTATATTGCGCAGCGGCAAGCCCTTCGCGTTCTACGCGGAGCGCTTTTCTACGCGCGTCGCAAGCGTTCAGCTCAGCTCTATCTGGCGCATTGCCCTCAGCAGAAGACGCCCTGAACTTGAACTACTCAGCGCAATGCGCGCGCTCGCCCAAACGACAAAGCGCCCGACGCACCGTCGATGCCAGGGCACCATCCGGTGCCACCTGCAAGTACTCGCGATACGCCGCCTTCCCCGCCGCCACTTCACCATTGGCAACACGTAGTCTCGCAAGAGCGAAGAGCGCGTCTGAGGCATCATGCGTGCGGCCACTTTGCGCAGCACGTCGATACGCTTCGATCGCGCGACCCACATCGGACTGTCGTTCGTACGTTTCTGCGACGAGAGTCCAGGCTCGAGCGCGCGCTCGCACACTCGTGGTTGATCGAGCGATCGCGTAGAGTTCGTGTCGAGCCGCCGTGAGCTGCTCCGTGTCGAAGAGCTGACGCGCAAGGTCGAAGCGTGCATCGTCGCTCAGCGGAATGGGTGGCTCCACCGGCTGCCGCGGACGCACTCGATCAAGCGCAGATGTGTCTTCCACTGTGACGGGCGTATTTTCAGCCACCACTTCCACTTCATCGTCCACGGTTCGGGTCGGCGCTTCCAGCGTACCTTCGGAGCGCCGAACTGGACGCCGCGAAAGCTCTTCGCCCGCCTCCGCCTCCTGGAGTGGTGGCACCTCAACGACCACCTCTGGTTCGACGTCCACCACCTCAGACGTTGGTTCCACGGCGAGCTGCTCTTTCGTCACGTGCAGAACCTCGCCGGCGCTGACAAACGCGGGCTCTCGCCCCTCCACTTCAACGCGGACGCGCCCCTCGTTGACGCGCACCACGGTTCCATCGTGCGTCGCGCGAACTTCGAAGACAGTTCCCACAACAACCACCCGAGCGTCCGGCGTTTGCACGACCATTCCCTCTTCACCGGGTTGGTCAGGATGAAACTCGACATGCACAGACCCGCGATCGAGCCGCAGCATATGGTCGAGCCCATCGAGCCCATCGAACGTCACGCGACTCGCCGGCTCCACCTCGACAAGGCACGTGTCGCCGATACTCGACCCGCCAAAGCGAACCTGCAGCGCTTGCGCCTCCGACGTGACGACGGTCTCGCCTTCGTTGATCTCTGTCGTTCGCTCTGGCACTCCATCCACAAGGACCTGCACCTGCGCCACGTTTGAGTCATCCCCAGCGGGAAACGCCCAAACCGCGATTCCGACCGCCGCCGCCGCAGCAAGTCCAACAACAACCCCAGCTCGAAAACCATGACCTCGCTCAGGGCTTGGCGCCCGACGCGGCTGCGTGAGGAGCGCTTTTTCTACGCGCGCCTTTGCCAAGTCATCCATCGCCGGGACGTCTTCTTCCAGCGCCTTCGCGAGGTCTCGGAAATCACGCATGGGGACCTCCACTTTCTGCGTCGCTGCTCTCCGCGATCGCCGCATCCAAACGCTTTCGCGCAGCTTTCACTCTCGCGTGCAGCGTCGACACTCCAATGCCAGTCATGTCCGACATTTCCTGAAGGGTATGTCCTTCAACTTCCTTGAGAACAAAAGCGGTGCGTTGCTCTGGTGACAAGGTCAGCAGCAAGCGCTCGGCTTCACTCCCAGCCACTGCCCTCGCGTCCGGCGCTGACGCGGGACGCCCAAGCCCAACACGCTCCGTCATTCGTTTCCACCGACCACGCCGCCAACGGGCACGCGACTCATCGAGGGCTCGCCGGGTGGCGATTCCCAAGATCCACGATCCCAGCTTGCTGTCCCCACGATAGCTGGCCGCACCATCCAGCGCCGCAAGGAACACCCGCTGCACGACGTCCTCAATGTCTGGGTCTTGAGCCCCAAGCACTCGCGCCACATGACGATGAACACGTTCCACATGTGTCCGGTAGAGCAGGCGAACCGCAGCGGCGTCGCCGGCAGCAGCTTTCGTCAGCAAATCAGGGTCATCCGCCTTCGCGGGGGGTCGCCCCGTCACCAAACGAACATGTGCCTTGCCTTCCACATCTACCTGTCGCTGCAGGTCGTCCGCTTTTCCACTGCTCACGAAAGAAAACTCATTGAGGTGGTCTCACAAAGCGTCGAATCGCGGCCGCATCCGTAAAGATGTCGTGACCCAAGGGACAAAACCATCTTCGAGAATAAACGACTGCCCACCAACCGGCACCCGCTCCGAGTCCAAGATCGCGTCACCACCAACTTCAAAAACCCACTCGAAGGGTCCGTTAAAACGCCAGGCCGCTTCAAGACTCGTTCGCACGCCCAGGCTCGTGATGGTGCTCGCACCTTCACCATCCACGCTCACGCGAAGAATCCGTGTCAGCACACCAAAAGTGGCCCCGATCGAAAAGTCGCCGACCTCAATAGGCCGGAGGTGCAGACGAAGCGCAGCGTTAACGCTCCGCGTTCGGACGTCATGGCCAGCAAGAACTTGCTGGTTTGGGACAAGTGGCATGTCTGCCTCAACCATCACGCAGCCGCGGGAAAGACACAGTCCAAAGCCTGCGCCAGGACCCACTAGAACCTGACCGCGCGTGGGCGAGTAGCCCGCCAAGAGTCGTAAAAAGAACGCAGGCTTAGCAACCAAGCGGGGCAAGCGCTCCAACGCAGGCTCCATTGCCGGGCGAGCTCGTACGGCCCTCGGCACGTTCGCTGGTATCGCCGCTTGATCCACCAGGTCTTGAATCGCGAGGGCCACCGCACGCGCGCGCCCGGCCGTCGGGATCTCCAAGTGAGCCGTCAGCGTTCGTCCATCAGCAGCCCCGAGCGCCAGGAACACGGCGCCTTCGTAGGTCACCATCGCGAGCTGGCCAGCACTCACGGCCTCCGGCGGCGAAGGCGGCGCACCGCCAACGTCGATGGCATATCCAGTGCGCCGTCTCAGCACACCTGCGACATCGTGTGCCAACTGCGAGAGCGATTCGGACGCTTCAATGACGGTGATGGGCCCCTCTTGAGCCGCCGCGGGCACTGCCCAAGCAGTCCCAACCACGCAAAACACAGCCCAGAAGGCCTGCGAACTACGAACGAAGAAAGGGCTGATGGAATGCATCAGCCCTCACTTTAGCACGCTTCGTGCCGTCTTATTGAGCGGCAGGTGCCGGCGGCGCAGCCAGCCCTTCTTCTTCTTCTTCCGCCGCGAAGACCGCCGCACGGTCGGCGTCGCGCTCTGTGTAACCAAACTTGTACGTCAGACCGAGTCGCCCATAGAGCTGGATATCGTCATTTCCGAGACCCCAGAGATCACCAAGAATTCGTCGGTCATCGCCAAAGGTGCCCTCAAAGGAACCCCACACGTTCCACTTATTGGAGACGATGAACTCAAGGGAGCCACCGATACGGAAACGAGGAATGCTCTGCGTGAGCGCGACCTCCGTGGCATCCGGCCCAGCTTGAAGCTCACCCACGCTCTCGATACAGGAAGTCCACCGACAGTCGTTGTTTGTACCGCTAAATGCCCAGCTATCCCGGTGAAAGTCGAGCGCAGCCCAGAGAGTGAAGTTGCCGGCATTCAGGAAGTGCAAGCTCACCAACGCCTCGAGGCTAAAGAAGAAACTGTTGGTTGAGTGAACGAGTTCATCACCTGGTAAAACCATCAGCCCTGGTCGAGCCGGGTCGTTTAGAGGCGCATCTTGGCCAGGCCCAAGGCCACCACCCAGTCGAACCTGAGCACCAAGCGAGAGCTGCCGCACCGGACGCCAGCCCGCCTTCACGCGTCCTTCGAACTCCGTGAGCCGGTGGAATGTCGTGCGAATGCCAATACCCGCCTCAAGCCAATCGAGGATGCCAATGCCCATACGAAGCTCGAATAGGTAGGGCCAGCCCACCGACACATCGAGGACCGCCAAGTCGTTCGGCAGCGTCGCGCCAGAGCGACTCACGGCCTGACGATGACGCTCGCGACGGATCTCCAACGCTTCGCGATTCTCTTCGGGAGTCAGCTCATCTTCGCCGACCAGCCCGACGTTGAAAACGCGCGGGTCCGCTTGCGGCGCGAGCGCGACCTGCGCTTGGTAAGGTCGGTACCCATCAGCGCTGACTTCAATGAGATGCGAACCCGTCGGAATGGTTCCTTCCCAAGGCACAGGACCCTGAAGCTCGCCGTCCACGAAGAACTGTGCGTTCGCCACATTTGCTTCGACGCGAACCGGCGTCCCCACCGGCTGAAGATCGGCGTCGATGATGCAGTTCACTCCAGGCCCAACCCGACACGTCTCGCGGTGCTCCTGGTGACCACGTGCGCGCACGATGATCGCGTGCGTTCCTACCGTCGCTCCTTCAACAACCACAGGCGGTGCGCCGAGCTCTTCGCCGTCGACGCTTACAGATGCGTTGTCCACATTGGCGTTGACGACGATTCGTCCTGGCGCCGCGGCCACCGCGGTCAGCGTAATCGAGATCACCCGCTGCTGTCCGGCGTCGATGCTGACAGGCTGCTGCGCAGCTTGATAGCCTTCAGCGCGCGCTTCAACGATGTGGTCGCCGGGCGGGATATTCGGTTGCGACGCTGGCGGGTTCCCAACGAGCTCACCGTCGAAGAAGATCTCCGCCGTCGGCACGTTGCAAAGCACACGTAGGCTCCCGGTTTGCGCAGGCGCGGCCCGCATCACGGCGTTCAAGTTCGTGCGTTCGCCAGCGATGATCCGAACCGTCTGGGAGAATGTCTGCATCGCAGCATCGTTGGGCCGAACCTCGACGAGGTGATTGCCCGCCGTCAGCCCATCGACGACCGTCGGCGTCGCTCCACGTGGCGTGCCATCCACGTAGATCGCGGCGCCTGAAACATCGCCCGCGACGAGAAGCGAGCCCGTCTCCGGCGTGTCGCGCTCGAGCATGACCGGGAGTGAAAGCACCTGACCTCCCGCGATCTCGACCCACTGAGAGAACGTGACGTAGCCTTCGCGCCCGACCTGCAAGAGGTGACGACCAGGCTGCACCTCCATGCGGTGTGGGAGGTTGCCAACAGGCGCCCCGTCCACTCTCACGGCAGCGTTCTGGGCGCTGTCATTGGCCGGAACGAGGGAGATCGTTCCAAGTGCGTTCAACGTCGCGCGAAAAGTCTCACGGCGGCGGCGGACGTTGACCGTCAGGCGCGTATCTTCATGGCTTGCGAGCCGAAAGATCAGCGTATGGCTTCCGCGTGGGATACGCACATTGCGCATCGGCGTCGTACCAATCGGCGCGCCATTCGCCGAGTCCACGTAGACAGCCGCGCCCGGAGGCGTCGACTCAACATGAACAGGAATCGGCCGCTGGGCACTTGCCGCCGCAGACGTCCCAAAGAGCACCAAACCAAAGAACCAAGCAAAATAGCGAGCCATAAGACGCCTCCGTCGCGAACCCTAGAATGCTGGCGCAAGGGTTTCAACCGCCAACGGCCGCCAGCCTAGGCAGGCGCCCCAAGTGTTTCCCTCAGGCGTTCAAGAACACGCGGCGGGGCTCAAAGCCACTCATCGCCTGTTGTATACTCTTCCTCATAAGGGTCAGGTAATGGGTCGCCCTCTTCCAGAGGCTGCGCATGGCTCGTCGCAAACGGTAGATGCCCAACATCGCCGGCGGCCTGCCACTGCTCCCCAGCACCTGTTCCACGAGCAAAACGGAACACCTCAAGCTGCGCGATGCCGTCTGCAAAGGCTACGTCGTCGATTCGGTTACGAGCACGCAAGTGCCTCAGAAAGTTCGAGATGCGATTCCGCATCGATGACGGCAGCGTTCCCTGCTCAAACACCTCGTGGTAGCGCTTTGGGTTTGGGAGAATCGTCGCAAAGAACGCCGCCTCGGCTGCCGTGATCTCCACAGGACGCCGGCCAAAGTAGTGGTCTGAGGCCTGGACTACCCCATACACGTGAGGCCCATACTCGATGACGTTCAGGTAGAGTTCAAGAATCTCCTCTTTGGTCAGAGCCGTCTCCACCCACCAAGTCAGCAAGACTTCCTGCACCTTACGAGCAAGCGTCTTTTCGCGGTGGAGGAACAGATTCTTGGTGAGCTGCATCGTGATGGTGCTCGCGCCCACGACGTAGCGCCCCTCACGCAGATTCCGCGCCAACGCATCGCGGATCGCGTAAACGGCGAAACCGTTGTGGCGGAAAAAGCCCCCATCTTCGTGCCCGATCACAGATTGAATCAGAAACGGGCTGATGGCCGCGATCGGCACCCAGTTCACCGTTCCAGGCCCAGCCATCATCTCAAACGCGCCACCCTCAGGCTCAACCACACGATGTAGGAAGGCCCCCTGCACGCGACGAATATCCGCAGCCGCCGGTACCGTCTGAAACTGACACTGGTCTCGAAGGTTGATGTCCAGTTCGAGCTCTCGGAAGTTCCTCGAGTCGATTTTCAGGTGGGTGTTACCGCTCATTCGACCCGACCACGAGAATCCAGCCGTTTCCGCGAGAAGGTCGACGGGAATCGCACCAACCGCGTCGTTGCAGTCCGTCGGTGGAAGCCTCGCATCGAGCTCTAGCGTCCAAAACTCATCGTTCTTTTCTGCGCTCGCCTGAAACGCAAGCGTCGCCTCTCCCACCCGCAGTTCCGCTTCAGGGATCGTGACCCGGCCGGCGAGCGCATTGATCGTCGCTCGGCCCGTCACTTCGAAGCCGATGTTCTGAATGGGCTGCGGCGCGATTCGTGCGTGCTCCAGAGCCGCATCACTCAAACTGACACTGCCGACCAAAGACACATCACCATCCGCGTTTGCTTCGACCTCCACATTCGCGGCCACCCGAGCTAACTCAGGGTGGGACCACGGAAACTCAGGAAGAATCGGCAGCAACAGATCCAGGGCAAGTGATTCTACTTCGACTGAACCGCGGGCACTCGGAACGTCTGGCTGAAGAAGTAGCTCCCAGGTCGCCACCCCACCGCTTCCGCTGCCATGACCCTCGAAGACGATCCCTTCCTCTCCGCGTCGGGCCTTCGCTTGAAACGACTCGAGCACCACTTCGTCTTCTCCGCGAAGCACCTGAGCGCTCTCGATTTCAACCTCAGCATCCGCCGAGAATCGTGCGAGCGGATCCGGCGCCGCCTCTTCGGTTTCGCCTTCGGCTTCTTGGGCGCCACCTCGAAGGAGAGACGAGACCCGATGTCGCGTAGCGAACTCCGCGTTGCCTAGATGAAGCACGACTCCGCGTCCCTTAGCGTTCTCAAGCACCCATCCAGAATCCCCATGGGACGCCGAGAGCTCACCCCCTTCTATCTCTGCGCTGTTGCCAGGAGCTTCGCCAATTCGGCTATTCGCAGCCGCAATCGATAGCTCCCCATTCACGAGGCTGCCGCTGAGCGTCGCAGCAGCCAGCTGTCCAGCGGGGTCTGCCACCAGAATACGCAGCTCACTAAATGCAAGAGCTGGCCAAGACTCGGGACCCCCTGCCCGTGCGCTCGTTGATGGGTTCTCGGCCAGCTCTGATGATTCAGTATCCGGCGTGTCTTCGACGACGCGCGGGAGCTCCACGGGTTCCTCGCCATCAGACTCCGCCTCAGCTTCGACGACGTCAGGACCTTCCCCTTGGTCTTCTTCCTCGACCTCGTCCGTTTCTAAATCGTCATCATCGTCCAACGCAATAGGTGCCAAGTCCTCAACCGCCGTCGACGTATATCGAACTTCTCCACCGATCACTTCGACGCGCTCGACAGCCTCTCGACCCATCTGGCTCAACGCCCAAAGTCCTCCATCGACTCGTACGCGTCGGAGGTCGGCCTGAAGGTTCTCTCCTTCGATGTGAACGTCTTCTACGTCAACGCCGGACCAACGCAGATCGACATCACCGACGACAAGCGCGTATCCACGCTCGCTCGCCGCAGCTTCCATCTGCTCGATCACTTTGGATGGCCCCCAGGAGAACCAGCCGGCCGCCATCGATGCCATTCCGGCAGCGACCAAGCCTCCTGCAATCACGTTTCGTGGACCATGTTCCATGCGGCGACCAGTATAGACAGCACTGCCACACAGAGAAGTCCTACCGGGCGTTCAATCACACACCGGGTTGCGTCAGCGGGTGTGCCGAGAGCGATACATTGTGTGCTCAGCTCCTGATCACTCGCTTGTGTTGCCCCACATGTGGGCAACACCATACATTCAGAAGCTTCAAGACGGCGAAACTGAGCAGTTCCGCACCACAACCAACTGGTCACCGTGGCGCCGGTGACGGACGACAAAGACCTCACAAAGGGCTCGATTGTCCTCTGCAAAGTCCGCGGCAGTACCTGCACCTCATCAAAGCGGTCCGCGGAGCTCAGTACCCAATCGGCAACAACAAGGGCCACCTCAACGGATGGATCTCTCGCGATTCCATCTATGAAAGCAGACTGAGGTGTCCGACTCGCTCGACAGCACCACCAAAGAGCGGCGCC
>JBLHKB010000299.1:0-8539 GCA_047619315.1 Polyangiales bacterium | reverse complement strand
TTCGGCCGAGAGTGATCCCGAGATCCTCCGTCGTATGATGGCCGTCGATCTCGATATCGCCCTTGGCGTCTATCTTCAGGTCGAAGAGACCATGACGCGAAAGCTGCTCCACCATATGCGTTAGGAATGGAAGAGGCGTCTTGATATCGTGTCGACCACAACCGTCCAAATCCAGTTCGATCCGGATATCGGTCTCTTGAGTCGTTCTTGTGAGCTCCGCTTTTCGCGACATGGCACGAACGATAGCACTCAGGCTTCGAGCTGGCCCTTTAGCTGCAAGAGTTCTGGGTGGTCGGGCTGATGCTGGAGCGCCAACTGAAGGTGGAGCTTGGCCTGTCCTTTCTTCCCCGCCGCGAACGCTTCTTGTGCTTTCAGGAAAAACGGACGCGCGCGCTTGCTGACAGGGGGAACACGCTGGCGCTTTTGCAGTAGTTCTTCATCCGCGCGAAGGCGAAGGCTGCCCCGAGCAAGGGCGATATCGTACGCCTTTCGCTGGAGGGGGTCCCGGAGTACCCGGTAGGCTTCGGTCCCGCGACGAAAAATCGTCGTGGCTCGCTCTACTTTCGCCGCCGCCTCGTGATTGTCCGGGTGAAACTTGAGCGCGAACGTGTGAAACGCGACACGGATTTCCTCGGTGCTGGCCTTCGCACCAACACCAAGCAGCGTGTAGTAGTCCAGGAGGTCGAGACGGTCGGTCACGCGTACACAATACCACCGATCATGCAGACCGGGCGCCTACCGATTAGGACTCGCGATACGTGGCCTCAAGGCGCTCCGCGAATTGTTCCGTTTCACTTTCGTCGATGCCGCCAACGAGCTGAATGCTCGCCTGCTGCTCTTCTCCTGTCGATTCGTCCACGGCGCGAACAGCCAGGGTCCCGTTGGCGTCGAGCAAAAAGCTTACTTCGATGGGACGAGGGCGGTCAGTGACCCCGCTGAGCGTCAGAGTGACCTCGCCCAAAAGCTGGTTCTCTTCGAGTCGGCGCGATTCGCCCTGGCAAATGCGCAACACCACTTCCTGTTGGTCGCCTCGACCTGTGGCGAATGCCCGACCCTGTTCGGTGGGGATCGTCGCGTTTCGTGCGATGACAGTCTCGCAATAGCCGCCCACCGTTTCGACACCAAGGGAGAGCGGCGTCACGTCCACCAGCAGCGGTGGACGAGCATCTTCAACGTGACCAAAAAGCTCTGGGAGAGGCTCCGGCTCGTCCATGAGCCCGAGCTCGTCGCCATCCAACACGGAGAAGTCTCCGAGGTCCAAAAGCGGCGGCGCATCGACGATGACGGCGGCCTGAACAAGCACAGGTGGCAGCCCCGTATTTTCTTCACTAGGCACCGGCATACGAAGCTCCGGTGATGGCGCGGGGGGCAACGCGGGGGGCAACGCGGGCGCTCCCGGTGGACGCATCGTGGCTCCAGGCGGCGCACCGACTCGCGTTGGAGGAACGCTCGCTGACCTAGGAGCGACGCTCTTGGCGAACGCGAAGTCGTTGTCGGCACCGAGACTGAGACCGGTCGCGTCGACGTGTTTCGCACCGGACACTTCTTGGGCGACGAGCTGAGATGGAGGAGCAGCGCGCCGCAAAGCGACGCGGCCAATGCGCCCTTTGGCACGAGAAGTCGCCAGACTGCGGGCCTGAATCGCAGCGCCCTGCGCGACGACTAGGTCGGGGTCGATGTTCCCGAGGGGTTCCCGGCCGAAGTACTCAGTGACCATTCGCCGGACGAGGGGCATCCGCGTAGAGCCACCAACGAGGATTACGCGATCGATCTGTGCCGGGGTGACGCTGGCAATGCGTAGCGCCTCTTCGCAAACGTCGAAGGCACGCGCGAGCAGTGGCATCGACATCGCCTCGAGGGCCTTCGCGCTGAGTTTGTACCCAAGGTTAAGAGGGACTCCGCCGATTCCGTAGGCAAGTTCATCCACGTGAACCACGACCTCGGGCTGGACGCTTAGCTGACATTTCGCCCACTCCGCAGCGGCGCGTAGACGCTCATAGGATGCGCGATCGCTGCGCATGTCTACGCGGTGCTCGACGAGAAACGCCTCCGCCATCTGCTCGGCGATGAGGTTGTCGATGTCATCGCCGCCCAGATAGGTATCACCGGCCGTCGCTTGAACTTCGAAGATCTCACCGGCGAGTTCCAAGACCGTCACGTCGAAGGTGCCACCGCCCAAATCGAAGACCGCAACGCGTTCGCGAACACCGTGACCGTAGCCATACGCGAGAGCCGCGGCGGTCGGCTCGTTGAGGATTCGAATGACCTCGAGACCCGCGACACGCCCTGCCGCTTTCGTGGCGGAGCGCTGAAGCTCATTGAAGTTGGCCGGGACGGTGACGACGGCGCGGGTGCAGCGATGCCCCAGGGCGCGCTCGGCGACGGCGCGCACTTCGCGAAGAACAAACGCGCTGATCTCTGAGAGGGTGTAGGTCTCTTTTCGTGCTTTGACGAGCACGCCTCCCGAGGAACTGGGCACGAACTCAAATGCGAACCGGCTCTGGGCACGTCGGACCTCGTCGGACTCGTACGGCCGGCCGATGAGACGTTTGACCGAGTACACCGTGTTGGCCGCATCCAGCAGGCGACGTTCACGTGCTGAGGCGCCCACCAAGACGGTGCCGTCTGGGTGGAAGGTGACCGTCGAGGGGATCAGAGCCTCGCCATTCTCCGTCTCCAGTACCCGTACCGATTGCTCATCGGCAACGGCAACAACCGAGTTCGTCGTTCCCAGGTCAATGCCTAGAACCAATGTATCGCTGGCCCCCCCCATACTCGCCGCTACTCTTCCGAATCCGTGGCGGGAGGCGTGTCCGGCGCAGCCGGCTCCTCGTCTGTTAGCACCGCGACTTCTTCGGATGGCTCTCCGGATGCCTCTGCCGTTACGTCTGCGGATACCTCCACATTGTCGGCGCCTTCTGCAGCATCAGTAATCTCTTCATCGACCTCTTCCTCCTGCGGGACCGGCTCGATGTCGACGACCTTCTCACCCTTCGACAGCCGAATGATGATGACTCCCTGGGTGTTACGACCGGTTTCGCGAATCTCTGAGATACGCGTTCGAATCACCTGCCCACCGTCGGTGATGACCATGAGTCCGTCATCCGGATCGACGAGACGCAGCCGGACGAGCTCGCCGTTGCGGTCGGAGGTTTGAATCGCCACGATGCCCATACCGCCGCGCTTCTGAACCTTGAAGGACTTGTCGCTCGTCATCTCGCCTTCGCTGTTGAGAGTAAGAAGAGGTGTGCGCTTACCGTATCCGTTGGCGCTGATGGAAAGGACCTGCTGGCGTGTTTCGTCTTCGATGATGTCCATGCCAACCACGCGGTCACCCTTACGGAGTGCGACACCCTTCACGCCCATGCTGCCTCGGCCCATGGCGCGCGCATCAGTGACGGAGAAGCGAATGCTCATGCCCTGAGCCGTTCCCAAGATGACAGTCTGGTCTTCCGTCGCGATTCGCGCAGTGAGCAGTTCGTCGTCCTCGGCGATGCCCACGCCGATGATGCCCGTCTGACGAATCTTCTCGTAGGCACTCAGCACGCTTCGCTTAATGCGACCGCCGACGGTGCACGTGATGACAGATGCTTCGTCGGTGAACTCACGAATAGGCACGATGGCGGCGACGCGGTCGCCGTCACCCAAGCCGACAAAATTGATCAGCGCACGCCCTGGAGAACTTCGTCCCTTCTCGGGGATCTCATAGACCCGTTTGAGGAACGCTTGGCCCTTCGCGGTGAGGAAGAGCAAGTGCGCGTGGGCGTTGACGGCGAACACCCATTGGGCGAAATCTTCGTCGCCCGTGTTCATGCCACGCGTGCCTTTCCCACCACGGGATTGAGCGCGGTACTCCGTCAGAGGCACACGCTTGATGTAACCCTTACGACTGACGGTGACGACGACCTCTTCGTCGGCGACGAGATCCTCCATCGAGATATCGCCAAGAGCGTCTACAATCTCAGTGCGTCGTTGGTCGCCGTACTTTTCGCGGATCTCTTCGAGTTCGAGGCGAATGACCTCCATGAGGCGTTCGTCGTTGCCAAGGATGAAGCGTAGTTCAGCGATGAGCTCGGACAGCTTTCCAAACTCGGCGGCCAGCTTCTCGCGTTCGAGGCCGGTGAGACGCGAAAGACGCATCTCGAGGATAGCCTTGGCCTGTCGCTCCGTAAGTCGATAGTCGCCCTTAGCCTGGGCGGCTTCGATTTCCGATTCTGGGCGACCGGCGCGGCGCACGAACTCTTCGAGACCCTTGATGCGAAGCTGCATCAAACGGTTTCGTGCTTCTTCCGGATCCTTGGAGTCGCGGATGGTCTGAACGACAATGTCGACCTCCGTGACCGCCATGCCGAGGCCTTCGACGAGTTCAAGCTGAGCGAGCGCTTGGCGCAGGTCGAAACGCGTGCGGCGCGTGACGACCTCGCGGCGATGCTCAATGAAGTGGACGAGGGCGTCCTTGAGATTCAGAAGCTTCGGCCTCTGACCGACGATCGCGAGACAGTTGACGCCAAACGTCGACTGAAGCGCCGTCATTCGGTAGAGCGTGTTGAGTACGATCTCGCCGTGAGCATCTCGCTTGAGCTCGATGACCATGCGCATGCCGTCGCGGTCGGATTCGTCGCGCAGGTGGCTGATGCCTTCAATGCGCTTGTCGCGAACGAGGTCGGCGATCTTCTTGAGAAGGTCCGCCTTGTTCACCTGGTACGGAAGCTCCGTGACGACGATGTGCTCGCGGCCCTTGCCGCTCGACATCTCTTCAACCTTGGCCCGGGCGCGCATAACGACGCGACCACGGCCTGTTCGCAAGGCTTGAACGACACCGGCGCGGCCGTAAATGAATCCAGCCGTCGGAAAGTCCGGGCCCTTTACGCCAAGGCGGTCTCCGTCGTCCTCCATGAGGTCGTCGACGGTGAGTTCGGAATTTTCGATGAGGCGAAGCGTCGCGTCGACGACCTCACGGAGATTGTGCGGCGCAACGTTCGTCGCCATGCCGACGGCGATGCCGCCGGAGCCGTTGACGAGCAAGTTGGGATAGCGGGCGGGAAGGACCAGCGGTTCCCGCTCCGAGTCATCGAAGTTCGGGCCGAAATCAACGGTCTCTTTTTCAATGTCCGCCATCAGCTCGGAGGCGAGCTTGGACATGCGAACTTCGGTGTAACGCATCGCAGCGGCGGGATCGCCGTCGACGCTACCGAAGTTCCCCTGACCATCGATGAGCGGCGCTCGCATGGAGAAGTCCTGCGCCATGCGCACAAGAGCGTCGTACACGGCGCTGTCGCCATGCGGGTGGTACTTGCCCAAGACGTCGCCGACGATACGGGCCGACTTCTTGTACGAGCCCGACGCCGTGACCTTCTGGTCGTGCATCGAGTAGAGGATTCGACGGTGGACGGGTTTGAGACCGTCGCGAGCGTCGGGGATGGCGCGCCCGATGATGACACTCATCGCATAATCGAGGTACGACTTGCGCATCTCGTCTTCGATGGTGACGGGCAGCGTATGTGGTTCGGCCATAGGGCGCGGACGTTATCATCCTGCGCACGCGCGCGCACCCGCGCGCTTAAGTAAAGTACAGGGCCTCACCGAGGTACTCATCTCCTTGGTGTGAAGCGCTCTCCAATCGTGCCAAAATGACACAAGCGCCACCGTCGTTGTCATCAGGATTCGCCCAATTCAAGCTATTTGAGCGGATTTTGACGGCCCGTCTCTTGCAGCTTGCTGCCCGGGGCATCGAATCCATCAGGAGCCCCTCTAGAGCCTTCAACATGCAGCAACCTCCCCTCACACCAGCTTCCTTCCTTTCAGCGATCGTTATCGCCCTCGTGGCTGTCCTCCCCGGGTGCACAGCAGGCTCGTCCCCCACGCTTCCGATCCCACCTCCGTTGGCCGTCGCATCCTCACCGAACGCGAGCGGCATCGTGACCATCCGGGGTGAAGGAGCGATCGCTGGTGCCCTTGTCGCTGCCTACAACGAGGAGCTGGGAGCGGGCGTGATCGGCGAAGCTGAAGCGGACGGTTCCTTCGAACTTCAGCTGACGGCGGCGCCGGGCGACAGCATCACCGTCTGGCAGCGAGTGGGCACGGACACAAGTGGACTTTTGAGTCTTGTGGTTCCAGAGCCGTAGAAGAAAGCCGTCCATTCGGAGAACCCGTTTCTGGCGAAGCAGACGGGGGGTTTATGGCGTTGTGACGCCGTCGAGGAAAGTGTCCACCACGAGTTCTGGTAAGCGGTGCCAACCTGGGTAGGTGCCGTCACTTCGAAATTGCTCGATGTAGAGAATGGTGAGCTGGCCGAGAAAGAGCCGCGTTTGTTCTTCCAACGGCCTCGCGGATTTTCCGGCTGCGAGGATGGAGGCGATTTCCTTGGCGAAGCTCTGTGTGCTCTCGTCGATCAGGCGCTGGGTTTCGACGCGGCCCGAGACGAGTTCGCGCAGCACGACGCGGAAGAACGTTTCGTGAGCCCGTACAACTTCAACGTCGGCGCGAGCGAGCGCGACGAGTCGAGCGCGGACACCGCTCGCCACAGGACGGGAGCGGTAGAGCTTCAGGGTCTCGTCGCCGCCCGCCTGCAGCACCGCCGAAAGGAGCGCCGCCTTGGACGAAAAGTAGTTATAGACAGTACCTTTCGCGAACCCTGCGGACAGGGAAATACGGTTAATACTGGCTCCTTCGTAGCCTTCCTGGGCGAAGTGCTCGGCGGCCGTTCGAAGCAACGCAACACGCACTCGAGCCTTTTCGTCGACGGAAATACGCGCCATCAATCGGCGACGAAGTTGAGGAGCGCCGCCCCGAGTTCGACGGGGACATCTTCCTGAATGAAGTGTCCCGCGGACAGCGCCGTCAGTGTGGAAAGAGGCCAAGTGTTGTGGAGACGTCGCATCGTCTTTGCCACGTCCGGAAGGATCCGGTCCTCGTCGCCGTAGACGAGCGCGGACGGCTTGTCGTCGAGTTTGGACAGCCCCGCGGCGATGCGTTTAAAACCGCTGAGACTGAGCTCCATGCCGCTTCGGCGAAGAAGGTGTTGTCTCTCACGATCCTTGTACAGCGCGCTGTAGAGACGAGCCACGTCTGGTGTGATTCGCGCCTTGTTTCGGACACCTAAACGAATCGCAGCCTCCACGCCTTGGGGGCTCGTCAGGAGGCGATTCGTGACGGGCAACTTTAGTCCGACAGCGAAGAGCGCAACGGCCCAGGAAAAGTTGGGGTAGGCGAGCGTGTTCAAGACGATGAGTTCGCGAACGCGGGATGGGTTGTGTACGGCCCAGTGGAGGCCGATCGGTCCACCGAGATCATGGACCATGAGGCCGACCTCGGGAACGCCGAGGACATCGACAAGTTCGTTTAGGAACGCGTCGAAGAAGCGAAACGAGTAGCGGCCGGGGGGCTCCTCGCTCTCGCCGAAACCAGGCAGGTCCACCGCGATGACCCGGCGATGCGGCGCGAGGACCGGCATCAAATGTCGGTAGAGTTCGGCGTTCGTCGGCCAGCCGTGAAGGCAAAGAAGTGCTGGAAGCGACGGATCACCTTCCTGAAGCGTGTGGATGGCGAGTGAGGCGACCTGAAGATCAACGGATTTACGCATGCGAATATTATGGGCAACTACCCATAATAGTCAAAGGACTACAAACGCCTACAGGAAAGCCTACTCACACGTGGCCAAGAATCATACACGTAAGATTGTTGACCACATGTGCGCATCTTGCCTACATGGTGTTCATGGCGTCTCCAATGACGCTCGGAGGACGCGATGGACATGGCAATGCGAGATCTCGAACAAATTCAGGAACAGCGCGGGGGCGACGAAAGTGGACTCCGGCGTGCCGGCGTTTTTGTTATGGCCGCTGGCACGACCCTCGCTCTCGTCTACGGCGTTGGCGCGCTGATGAGCGACCGACCCGTTGGTCCCGACTCACGCGATCCACTGGCCGCTCTTGGAGCGACCGCGCCGATCATGGACGCCGTCGATGCCGCCGAAGAGAACGAGCGTGTTCGAATCCACCCCGAGGACCTCGGCTTTCACGAGAACCTCATCGGCGACGAGAGGCCAGAGGTTGAGGCCGCGATTCGTGCTGCGGGCGCGGAACACGCCGCTCTTGGACACGTGACGCTTCCAGTGCCACCAAGCCGAGGGACGTATATGGGGGTCGGCACAATCGCCGCGCCGCCGGTCGCCCTTCCCGTCGCGGACGTCGCCACGGGCACCGCCGCGACGCTCGTCGACACGGCACGCCATGACCCGCTCGTCGCAGCCGCCGTCATGGCCGTCGACCCACCGGCGGAGGATGCCGAGGAAGCCGAAGAAGGCCAAGACGGCCGCTACACATTGCAAGTGGCGAGCTTTCGCTTGGAGGATGAAGCAGACGTCTTTTCACGCGCACTGAGGGACCGTGGGCACAGTAGCTTCGTGGTTCGTGCAGAGATCGAAGGCCGCGGCGTATACCACCGCGTGCGCGTCGGACCGTTCGATTCGCCGGGCGCCGCCAGCCGCTACCGCCGCACGTTCGAGCAAGAAGAGCGCATGGACTCCTACGTCGTTCGC
>JBLHKB010000298.1:0-8540 GCA_047619315.1 Polyangiales bacterium | reverse complement strand
AGTTCGCGCCGAACGAGGACGAGAACGAAGGCTACCCAGGCATCGGCGACGACGACACCTACGAAGTGTCCGCCGCGCCGGCGACCTTCGTGAACGCGTCGGCGAACTGTACGCGGAGAGGTGGCCGTTTGGCGGAGCTGAGCTCGACGACGGAAGCGACGGCACTGTCCGGCGCGATCTCAGGGCAGAGCCAGCTCCACTGGATCGGCGGGCAGCTCGGCTACCGACACCGCAGCGCCCAGTGTGCGCGGAACTTCGTCAGCAGCCAATGTCTCGCGGGAAGCGAAACGTCGTATCGCTGGGTTTCCGACGACACCGAGTTTGCCCGCGGGAGCGCAGCCGTCGCCGCGACACAGGTTGCGAACACTCTCTTCGCGGGGACTAGCTCCACGCTCTCGACGCGGATTCCGAGCGTCGCTGGCGTTGCCTACAGTCAAACGCTGAATCGAATCTACCCCACCGATGCGACGACGCTTCTGCCCTATGTCTGCCGCTTTGAGGCCGTCGATTCCGCGTCGTTCTTCAAGTGGGGGGTTGCCGCCAACCTTGGAGCGGCGGCGGGCGTCGGCCTGAGCGTCTGCTCTCCTTCCGATGCATTCGGCGTATGCATCAACGGTAGCCTCAACGTCGTCTCGCTAGAGCTCGGCGTGCGATACACGCGCTCCAGCCAGTGGCTCGAGAGTGACGGCGCCGCCTTTGCGCGCTTCGACAATCAGACCTTCAGTATCCCGTGGGCGGTCTCGCTCTTTGCGGGTTCGATCTCTGCATCGATCAACTTGGACCTTGGCCTCACATCGGTCTCCGTGTCGTGGAACATCGTCACCTTCGACGGCTTTCGCCTCGCCGACGGCAATCTTTATGAACTCGAAGCACCTTCCTTGGTGCGTTTCTAGGAGCAAATGATGAATATCAAAACGAAGACCCTTCGTGTCATCGCGCTCCTTGGAGCCACCGCAGCCGCAGCAGCGTTCGTGGTCATGAACGAAAACGAGCGCGCGCCGGGAACGACGGAAGAAGTGGCTCAGGTGGAAACGAACGCGATGGCAGCGTCCGCCGCGGCGTCGAACGAGGTACCCCTTCGTCCTTCGGGCTGTGAGCTATTGCCGGGGACAGAGCTTAGCTATCGTCTTTCGATTCACTCCGAAGGTGAGATCGCACCGGCCCTCGCGAACATGCCAAGCGATGGACCCAGCGCTCGTATCTCGCAGGAGAGCGCGATGACGTTGGACCTGCGCTCGCTTTCGTCGTCGGATCAAGGCACGGTGCTCCTTGCTCGCTTTCGCGACGTGCGGAGCAACGCCATCGCCGACGTCGGCACTCTGAGCGCGCCCTTCCTGCTCAACGTCTCACAGCGCTGCGCCATCGATGCTTTTGCTCGCCTGGTCTCTACGCCGCGCGCCCACGCACGAACGCAACAGACGCTCGTGCACCAACTCGAATGGACGTGGCCGGAGTCGAACGGACTGGCTGTCGAGGGCGAAAATGCTCTTGGTCGGTATGAGGCGCGCGCCGGCTTGGTCATTCCGAATGGCGAGGTCAGCGATGAAGAATTCGTCGTGGAGCAGCGCGTCGTCGCTTACTCGGCCTTCTGGGACCGTTCGGCGGTGGGCGAAGCACTTGAGAGGCGGCCCGTCTCGAGCATGACGCGCATTCATGTTGGAAGCGGGCCATGGTTCGAGACGCTGAGCTTACGCGAAACGCTCAGCGGCGAAGGCGTACGCGTCGATAACCGAGTTTTGGCGGAGCGCGACGTAGACGGAGTACTAGACGGCGAGGTCGAAGCCGCACTTGAAGATGCGCCGGAAGATCCCGCGGAATATATTTGGGAGAATCTCCTCGCGACGAATCCTCAGCTCCGCACCGCCCGGCCTGTGACTCAGGCAGACCTCGATGCGCGAAACGCCGTGCGGCATCAGTCTCCCTCCCAGAGCGTGACGGCGTTCGTGCAACGCACGGCGGCGGGCGTTGGAATCGCCGACAGCTGGCCGCCGCTGACTGCGTATCTCGAAGCACGACCTGAAACCGCCGAAGGCGTAGTGGATGAGCTGCGCGCAGGTGAAGTTCCGCCGGAAGCCACAGCAGGGTTGTACATCGCTCTGGGCCGCGCTCGAACTGCGGAGGCGCGGCAGGCACTCTTTGGCATCATGGGCAATACCGCCGCGCCGGTCTTTGAGCGAACCCGCGCGATGTTTGCCCTCGTCGACCGTGATGATGTCGATGTGTCCCTTGCGCAGCAACTGGCTTCGTACGTGGGGGCAATTCGCTCTGGCACGAGCCGCTCCGAACAGACCTTGGGACGCGAGGCGACTCTTGCTCTCGGGGCGCTGGCCGGGCTTCAGCACAACGCCGAGATCACTCAGGTGGCACGCGGCGCCATCGAGGGCATTCTCGCCGGCGGCGGCAGCGCCCAAGATCTTCGGCCTGCATTCGGCGCCATCGCCAACGTTGGCGACGCTAGCCTGATGCACCATGCGATGGAAGCTTCGCGGAGCCGAGACTCGTCGCTGCGAGAAGCCGCGGCGATTTCGTTTCGACGCCTCACGCCCAGCGAGAGCGGCCCGATGGTCGCCGAGTGGCTTGGCCATGAAGACGACGTTTTTGTGCAGCGGCGCCTCTATCAAACCGCGTATCTCCAGACCGTCGACGCGCACGCCCCTGTTCATAACGCGGTGTGCATGGAGGCCATCGCAGACCTCGAGACTTCGACGGACCTGCTCACGCGAAAGTCGATCATTCGGCTCCTCGCCGGGGTTGCGGATGATGTACCCGAGGCGCGCGAAGCGCTCATGCGTCAGCTACCCGGGGAAGTGGGCAAGCGCGAGGGACTCTACGACGAGATCGTCGCCGCGCTCAGCCCGGAAGATATTCGAGCCGCATTAGTGGAGACCCTATGAAGTACGCAATCTTGGTCATGGTCCTGTCCCTTGGCGGTGTGGCTTGCGGTGACGACGGCTTTCCGCCGAGCGGCGGATCGCCGGATGCTAGCGACCGAGAACTCAACGCGTTTGGCGAACCACTCTATGAAGCGCCGATGCCCGCGGGTTTCGGCGATTTGGACCTGCCAGAGCCTGAGCCCGTACCGGAACCGGGCCCTTGTTGTGAGGTCGAGTTCGCGCTCACCGATGAGAGCGACGCCGAAGAAGCCTCGGGCGTTCTTCGGGGCGCAGATGAGCCCCTGCTCGGAGAAGGCGTCGCGCTCGTCTACGAAGATGGGGCATGGCGGGCGACGGTCTGCATGCCGCAAAGCTACCAAGGCACGTACTATTACGAATTCGCCCTGCGGAACGAAGTCGAAGACGCCGGAGTGGATGCCAGCGTCGATGCTGCGGTGGACGCTGGGGTCGGTCCCATCGTCGATGCGGGTTCGCCGGTTCCCTTCCTCGTCACACGGGTAAATCGGCTGGCTCCGAGCGTCGCCGATGGAATCATCGGAATCGCCAATTTCTTCACGGCGGTGACGGCCTGCGAAGACGTCGACGACACCCACGGCGCCACGGAGTAGGGAAGGCCAGGCCTAACGCTCAGCCCCGGTGACATGGGCTGACGGAGTCGCGGATTCGTCTAAGGGTTTGCCGCGATGGCAGTCCGCGGATAGGACTTTCGAAAGCCCAATTCCTTCTCTTCGGCCACCAACCCCTCGCCTTCAAACCCTCCCCAGAGCTCAGATTCCTCCCCAAGAACTTCCGCCCGACTCCAAAGTGAAGAGTCCGCGCCTGAGTTGTGCCTTAAGCAGCTCCATCCCGCTCCAGCAGATGCAGGCGTGCACAGTCGGCGCTCAAGCGGCGGCGATGTCGAGCTCAAGCTGTCGCAACGGCGGCGGCGGTCGTGCCCGCGGGACGGTTCCAAGGACCGCCCAGATATCGTCGGCGGTGACCCGCATGGCGGCCTGGCAGTGAGGACACGTCATGATGTCGACGGCTTAAACACGCTGCAGCAGCGAGGCCCATGGATGTCGTGAGGGCGGCGGAGGCGGCTGAAGTGGAGGCGCGGGCTCGAACAAGAGCTGCTGCGCGTCGCTGCTCGGTTCGAGTGAACATTCGTCCTTCGCCGACTCTTGCGGGACCACTTCCGCGTGGTTTTGCGAGTGGCCTGCGAGAATGCCGTGGTAGCGCAGCATGTGAAAGCGCGGTGGTGGGATGAGTGCACACAGACGGCCCGATGTTGTCCAGCGGGTCCAGGAGGACTGAGTGCGTGCCATCTTTCCACGCGCTCTTGAATCGTATACGCACTCGGCCGTCCGGGTGTGTCTCCAGCCTCTCAAGGGAGAGTGGCGGTCGCGCAATGTAACGACACAGGCGCTCGAGACGCTTCCGGTCGCGATCATCCGCCGCGACGGCGGCGTGGATGTTGACGCCGCCGACTTCGGCGAGCGCCCCCACACCGACCCCTTGTACGAGGCGGAGTGGACGAACGAGCTTGGTCTTGCGGCCCGCCGCCGCGCCGAGCAGCGGCCCAAACAAGAGGGGCAGAAGCCGCGCCTGCAGGAGAAACCCACCACCATCTCATGGCCGCATCCGCGGCACGCGAGCTGGACGAGGCCGTACTCCAGAATCCCGCATCGCAGATACGCATCGAACTCTTCCTCGACGAACTTCAGCAAGCCGCCCTGCGTTTCGGCGCGTTCGCGGAATCGCGGCCAGTCCTCGCTTACCAGCGTATGCAGGAGCGTGTCTTCAGGTCGTCGCGGCGCGTAGCCATCGCTGCGTGTTTGCTCGGCGCACGGTGAAGTCGCCGGCCGTGTCACTTGAACCTGCACCGCAGGAAGTGAGCCGGCGAGTCGTCCGGTGAAATGCCGACCAACGAGTCGACCTGACCGGCGCAACGCTGCCGTCCGCCGGCGGACGCCGGTCTACGGGAGAGAGCTGATGGGCGAGAAGAAGGCAGAGCCACCGACGAACAGCTGGCGAAGTCTTCCAGTTCACCGAGCGGATCGCGCTCGCGGCTGTTGAGCTCTCTACGACGCATTGGCCGAGGGCGACGCAGCGATCGACGAGCTCGTGACCGAACGTATCGAGCGTTACAGATCACTCGGCGCCGACGACCCAAGCGCGCTGGGCGCCATGCTGCGCCGCTGGTTGGAGCGCCGCCAGTCCGCTCTGGGCACGCCCCGGTCAGAACTGCACGGGCTCGAACGCCGGCCACCACTACGGCGTGCTTCCTTTTGAATGGCAGGGCGCGGCCGACGCGGATCTGCTCGGGACCGTCGAATGGGCTGGCGTGGACGGCTACCTGCACATCTACGACGGTTTCGATGCCAGTCTGCCAATCGATGGCTGCCTCGTCGGCAACGACGACGCTGGAAGACGCTCGCGAAGCCAAGTGCGCCAGTCCATCGGTAGCGGAGAAACCCAAGAGGCCACCCTCTCCACGTACGATGCAGGCGACACCGGCGACTGGACGTTGACCATCTCTCGGTAGGGCGGGGCTGCTGCAAACACTGACCGTCTCAGCCCTCCCGACGGCTTCTCAGCTGGCTGCTGGTTCAAGGTTATGGATACAGGAGTGACCTGCACCGCAGCGTCGGCGTTCCCATCATGTGACCAGACGTCTTGTGTCCGCGCGATGGATGTTGTCGCTTCAGTCGGCTTGTGGCTGTGGCAGCGGCTGTGGCAGTTCCCTGTACCAGTTGAAGTAAGAGCAGGCTGGCGTCCCGCGCTCTTCGGTCATCGCTGCACGCGCTGTCACATCCAGAGTGGCTCTGTCCACACTGGCCCAGTACTCCTGATAGATCTGTCGAACCGAGTCGTCTTCGATGGTTGCGTCAAGATGCTGCCGCATGGCGGCCAATCGCGCCTGGGCGTCGCCGGTCTGACATGGGGTCCCACACGTTGCCGGGGCATCGCAGAGCGCGTCGAGGGCAGCTTGGCGCGTTTGACACCCGGACGACGTCGCGAGCAGGAGGCACGCAGCCAGTAGGGTTCGAAGTTCAGACATGCCGCATCGTATAACACTCAAGTGTCGCGGCGGGATAAGCCCCCAAACAACATTTGGCCCGCAGCGATGTCTCCATCAGTGCGGGCCAAGTTGCGTTCACCCTCAGGGAAAGGGTTATAAAATGGTCGGGGCGGCCAGATTCGAACTGACGACTTCATGCTCCCAAAGCAAGCACTCTACCAGGCTGAGTTACGCCCCGAACGCCGAGAAGCTAGCAGGGGTTTCGAAGACGACAAGGACGAAAATGGTCGTTCTTCATGAATTTTAGACAGCCAGTTCTTCTTCGTTCAATGCCCAGCGGATCCAGAGGGCCGCGAGGCTCTCCACAACGTCCCCAAGAACGACAATAACGCGGAGGGGACCGTCGCTAACGACCATTACGTCTTCGAAAGGAGAGTCTTTCTTGGTGAAGACCTGGATTCCGAGGCTCTCCGCGCGGGCGATCACATCCCCGAGGGCTCCAGCGCCATCGCTTGGCCGGACTCGATGTGCTGGGCGTGGTTCTTCTTCGTAGACCTGGTGCATATCTCAGGAACGCGCGCGGACCGGTGCTGATTCCCTCGGCGGGGTCGATTCTAGGTCAACGCCAGCGGGCCTGATACGCGCAGTGCTCGTCGCCGTCGTGAACACACCGCGAGTGCTGCACCTGAACGGCCTTGCCGCCGGCGGCCAGGATCGCGCCTCGAATGTAGCCCGCGATCCCAAAACGACACAAGTAGCGGGGCATGCCTAGCTCGGTGAGCTGAGTGTAGGACTCGCCCTTCGCCGTCTTGGTGCGGAGGCTCCCTACCGACGCGTACTGGCTAAAGATCAGATGCGAGCGCGCGAGCAAGAACTCCGGAGACCCCATCCGAAAGAACGCGCGATAGAGAAACCCAATATCGTAGGACGCGATGGCGGCGCCAAAGTCGGCCATGCCTTCGACGTGGCCCCCCATGACCTCTTCCACGATCACTTCGTCCATGAGGTAGAGGTTGGTAATGGGTGATCAAGTGAACGAGAGCGGTGGCTTTAGAAAGAGCGCGCGCTGTTCCGGCGCCAAACGTTGGCTGACCCGCTCCACTCCGGAGTCTCCGGCGCGCTCGCGTACATAGCGCAAGCGTGCGCTCAGCCAGTTGCCCTTGCATCGGACCGTCGACGCATCACTGAGCTTTTCCTTCACGCCCCAAAAAACGCTCTCCGACTCCTCCATCGGCGGGACCGTAGGCGATGTTGGACGGGAGAGCCCGGCGCTTCGTCGATCCTCTCGAACACATCAGAGAAACTCGCAGCGGAGACGAGAAACCCCGGAGCCTACGCCCTAGCTGACTCGGTGCAGGCTGCGTCCAGCCTCAACGAAGACTTTAAGGCCTGGAAACTTTGGCAGGTAGCTTCGAGGCGGCGGCTTCTTGCGGTTGCCGCGCACCATATTGAGTATCGCCTGCCGTTTCTCCAGGTCGAAAGCCACGGCGTAGGTCGCGTCGCCCAACGAAACACTTCGCGGATAAAGATCCGCCACAATGCCCTGTAGCTCGAAGGGGAGCTCTTCGGCGAGGAAGTCGTCCGGCGAGAGCATCTCGAGCTCATCGCCGCTCTCGATGCCCACTTCGACGATGCGCGCGCGAAGCCACTCATCGAAGCTCGCCGGCGCCTGCAGCCCTTCGGGGATCCCGTGATCGCGGCCGGCGCTCATCGTTGAAAGCTGCGCCGCGAGACCGCGCTCGTCGATGCGTGCGCGGCTCTTTCGGATCGCGTCGCGAAAAAGAGTGCCGCGTGAGGCCAGGTCGAAGAGCGCCGTCCGCACCATCTCGCCTTTGGGGTTCACCTCGTCGGTCCCGAGGGCTTTGCCCGCGAACACCCACTCAACCTCGGCCATGACTTTTTGCCGCGGTCTTTTTCCAACAAGCCAGCACTTTGCCAGGCGCGCTTCGGCGAGCCCCGCGTCTCGCAGGAGGTGGAGCGAGCAAGGCGACGCCGTGGTGGCCAGCAGCCTTCGTTCACGCCCTGTGCCGAACGCGCGAACGTCAAACACGACGCAGGCGTCCGCCGCTGGTTTGCCGGGCCCGGGGCGAAGGCGCTTCCAGGCGGCGCTCTCGCGGGCGAGGGAGAGTTCCGTCCCGCCGCCGGCGAGAGAGACCCGCTCTCCACCCTTCCCGCGACGCCGAACCACGTAGGCGCAGCGAGGGTCAGCGCGGACGGCGATGGCGCAGAGGGCGTCCGTGGAGGGCGTCCGAGCGTCGCCATCAAAACGCAGCTCTTCAATACCGAGCGCTCCACGAAGACGTTTCGCGATGAGCCGACCTTCTCTTCGGGCGTGACTATCCACCGGACCGCCGGAGGAGCGAAGAGCTCGGATGAGCGCGATGGCATCGCAGCCTTCGGCGCGCATCACGTCGTCGGGCTCGGGGTCCTCGTAGAACATCCGTCGCCCTGTGGCCATCGCCGCGACGAGGTCGACCATGTCTTGAAGATCCTCTTCTCCCGCGCGACGCGCTTCGACGAGGAGCCGTCCGAGAGCGGCGTCGATGGGCAGCTTGGCGAGCTCACGCCCAGCGCTGGTCAGCGCGCCGTCTTCGTCGAGGGCACCGAGCGTGAGGAGCTCTTTCATCGCGTCGGCGAGGGCGTGC
>JBLHKB010000297.1:0-8550 GCA_047619315.1 Polyangiales bacterium | reverse complement strand
ATATACGCCGAAAGGTTCTCAAAAGGTTCTTCGAATTTCCGGCCATTGATGTAGATCGACGGCGTTCCTTCGACCCCGAGGCGACGCCCTTCGCTCCGATTGAGCTCCACAAGCGCTGCGCTTTCGGGGTTTGCCATGTCGTCGTGAAATCGGGTGAGGTCCAAGCCAAGCTCTTCGGCATATCGATCGAAATCAGATGCCTGGAGGGCTTCCTGGTTGGTAAAGAGCAGGTCGTGCATTTCCCAAAACTTGCCCTGGCGCATGGCGGCGATGGCAGCCTTTGCTGCCGGGAGCGCGTTCTCGTGACCACTCAACGGGTAGTGTTTGAACACGACACGCACCTGGCCTTCGAACTCCGACACGAGGGAGCGAATGATCGGGGTAGCGATCCCGCAGTAGGGACATTCGAAGTCGGAAAACTCTACGATTGTCACGACGGCGCCCATTCGGGGTCCTTTGACGGGTGCGCCTTCGATGGGCACGTCTAGGGGATCACCGCCAAAACGAGCGCGGTACAGTTCTCGAACGTCGCCACGGTCGAGTCCCTCCGCCACAAGTCTACCGACGTAGTTTGCCGCTGGTCGGCAGGCCGTGCAGGAACCTTCTGTTGTCACGCACTGCGCAATACTGACGGGATCACCACATGGGGAGAGCAAGTCGTTGACGAGCTGCTCCCACATTCGCCGATCTCCAGGCCCGGTAAGTACATCAACATTCACCCCTGGCAGTTCAGTGATGAGCGCGGGCACCTCCACGTTCTCCACCGGTTCAGGCTCGATCCCCTCATCATCCCCACACGCGGGTAAGTGGAGAACGCAAAGCAGAGCTAGAACCGGAGACAGGCGTGCCATTCGGCCGCGAGCTTAGCCCAAATCCGGCGGCGCGGAAGGCCAAATGGTGGACTTACTCTGTGGGAGCGCCTGAGCGGATCCAATCCCTCAGTACTCTGATTTCCTCTGGACTCAGTCGAGCCGAGGGTGGCATCGCCCCTCCCAACAAGTGTGGATCGTCCAAGAGGGTGTAGAGGAGGTAGCTAAATCCGGGCCGGCCGACCCCGCCAAGTAGGGATACTATCTCCAAACCTGACAACCCCCGCTCTGGGGACCGAAACTCGCGGCCAGAGGCGGGAACCCCGATCGCGGTCCGCCTGACGCCCTCTGGTGTGGAGAGATCGAGAACATCGGATGCCTGGTGGCAAAGAACACAATGAGCGTCGAATACGCTCTTTGCGTCGAGCCAAGAAGCTGAACCGACCTCGTCCTGGAGACTGTCCTCACCCGTGCGGAATCGAAGCTCCAGTGGCTCGCTCAGGACACCGTCCAGGGAGCGAACACCGTCCACCCTCAGCTCGTACTCGATGTCAGCATCGAGTTGAGAGCCGCCCAGACGCCGCGCGCGGAGCCCTGGCAATGTTGGGTCAGGCTCTACAGAGAGCGCAAATCGTGTGCTTCCCGAGCAAAGCGCGACGGTATCTCGATGCACGCTCTCAGGAAGGAGCGGTTGATCGAATATTACCTCGAGGGTCGGACGCAGCGAAACATCGATCGGTCCGGGCGTCATCGCGACAAAAGTCGCAGGCGTGTCGAGATCAAGAGGCGTGCAAGCAGCAAGGCACCCAATCCAGAGCAGCGCCTGAATCAAAACCGTAGTCTTCATTCAGGACAAAGACGCCATGAAGGCGCCTAGGACTCGCTGTACATGTTGAGCTGTTGCCGAACGACAGCCTCGTTGATTCCGGTGCGGATGTGGTCCTTGAGGCAATCGGCGACGGTCACCATAAGATTGTCGACGCCCTTGTCCTCAATGAGCTTCGTCAATAGGTGGCGGGCCTCACGGCTGTCTTCATCTCGAAGGAACTTTCGGACCTCGTCGATCGTGAGTGCTCCGTCGAAATCGAGTACAAGATGATCAACAAGATAGCGGGCGAGCTCATTCACGCGGACGGTCCTCCATTAGGGCCCGCAGAGAGCGGGCATACGCCGACGTTGTAGTCGCGACGGCCGGCTGGGCGCAAGAGGCGAATGAACGCGTTTCCAATTCGCGCCCAAAAGCGAAGATTCATGGGAGCTGAACGTGTAGGATGGTTCGGTGCCACGTCCCGTTCGATTCCTGCTTGTGACGCAGGGCCGAGTACCTGGGCCCGCCCCGGACGGCCCCGCGGTCGCGAACATGGCCCGGGCCCTCCGCGGCGACGTCGACATTGTCACGCTCAAATCGCCTGACCAAGCCCACCAAGGACGCCTGGGAGACGCACGAGTCTTTCGGGTCCGTGCCGAGGAGGGCCCCGAACCCTTCCTTCGAGCGGTGGTGCGCCAGCTTGAGTCTGAAGACTACGACGTCATCCACACCCGTGACGCGCGTTCAGTACCCGCGATCGCTGCTTCCGCTTTCAAAGGGATCCTCGTCTACGAGGTCTCGGCGGCGGGGCTTCCACTGGACTGGGAAGAGCATCACTGGGCGGCCCTTCAGAGCGCAAATCATGTGGTGGTTCCCACACTCACCGCCGCTAAGGCCGCTCGACACGCCGCCCCCGACGCCCGAGTTCATCATCTGCCACCCGGTGTGGATCTGGACGTCTACGACTGGCAGCCACAGAGATTGGCCGAACCCTCGCTGACCCGTCTACTTTCACTTGGCGACTTTGGCCCAGGACGTGATGTCGGCGGGATCATCGAAGCGATTCGGCGCCTTCGCAAAACGCTCCCCGTGCATTTGATGATGGCTGGCGAAACCGATCCCGCTCGACGACAGGAAGTACAAAACGCGATCGAGAACGCCGGGGTCGCGCCGTTTATTACGGTTCGACGTGACCCACGGCCCGAGAGCATCGCCAGACTCATCGCCGATTGCGACGTCGGTGTGCTGCCAGTGACCGAGCACGCAGCCTATGCGCGTCATGGTCTCCTCGCCGAGCCGCTCCTCGAATTCTGGGCCAGCCATCGTCCCGTCGTTGCTCCAGATTGGCCTGCACTTCGAGAGTTGATGCCGGACGCTCATGGCTGCGCGCTGTTTAAGCCCGGTGATATCGATTCCTTGGCGGCGGCCATTGCGACCTGTGCCGCCGATCCGTCTTTGGGCGACACCGTGGCCATCGCTCGCAGCAATGTGCGCCAGGGGAACCCAACCAGCGCCAGAGAGAGAGCATTGCGCTCACTGTACAACTCCATTCTGCCTGGGACTCAAGTGGCCGATGCTTGGGCAGAAGGCTTTCCGGATGAAGGCAGCGGCACTTTTCAAAGCGTCGCATCGTCCACCACGGACCAAGACGTTGCGGTCGCGATCGTGGGTGAAACCACCCACGTGGATACCGAACTACAACCCGCTGACTGACTTTCTTTCGGGGCCGTGTCCAATTCGGACGAGCTCGCGCATCTACGCTTGGTTAGAGCAATCAAACTGGAGAAGCCAATGCCCAAATACCTATGCATGCAGAGAAGCGAACCCAAGACCAACGAAGAGCCCGAGGCTGGGCTTCAACTTCTTGAGGACTTTGAGAACAAGAAAGTCACGGAGTCGTTCTATTGGTCTGCGGCGCTCAGCGATCTCTGCGAGCGTGCCGGCCGCCGCGTCGAAGCGAAGCAACATAAACGAGTCGCCCTTTCCGCGGCTCCCAGCGACGCGATCCGGCAGCTCTTCTTGCGACAGGCCAGTTTGCGGGCCGGGTGAAGTTCGGTACCAGGTCAGCCAGGTGGCACCGGGTCTAAGGCGTCCAGCAAGAAGCGAATCGCTCTCAACATAGTGTCCGGGTCAAAGGGTTTGGGCACCACCGTCACTCGCATGCCTTGCAGGAAGCGGGTCTTGAGCTCTTCGGGCCCGTAGCCGCTGGTAAAAAGAACCGGCAGGTCTGGGGCGTGATCTCGGATCTGTTCGTAGGCTTCGCGCCCACCCATCAGCGGCATGACCGCATCCAAAATCACCAGGCCGTAATCTTGTTCTTTGGCGGCCGCGACCGCTTCGACCCCATTGGCCACGGCTCGTACCGAATAGCCATTCTGGCGGAGAATCTGCGCCAAGGTCTCCCTGATTTCTGGCTGGTCTTCAGCCAACAAGATGGACTCGACACCGCCGGTGACGGCGCCGCTTAGCTTAGGTCCGACTTCAACGGCACTTCGCTGGGCGACTGGCAAATACACCTTGAACGTCGTGCCCACTCCAACCTCGCTATAGGCCTGGAGCATGCCCTGGTGCCTTCGGACCGTTGCGTAGGAAACTGCCAGACCGAGACCTGTTCCTTTTTCCCCTTTGGTGGTGAAGAAGGGTTCAAAGATATGACTCTGGGTCTCACGGTCCATGCCCGAACCGGTGTCACTGACGCTGACCAGAACATAGCGCCCAGGCTTCGCCCAAGGATGCGCTCTCACGTACTCCCCGTTGACGACGACGAGCTCCGATTCGATGGTGAGACGACCGCCCGCGCCCATTGCGTCAAAGCTATTGAGCGCCAAATTCATGAAGACCTGCTCAAGTTCGCCAGGGTCCCCAAGCACCGGCGAGAGGTGTTTCCCGTCCACGAAATCGACGGTGACGTTCGCTGGAACGACCCGACGTAGCATCTCGATGAGGGTTCGAAGGGTGCTGTTCACATCCAAGAGGTGCAGCTCGATCGGTTGTTCTCGACTCATCGAGAGCAGTCGTTTCGTCATGTCTGCAGCTTTTGAGACGGCCTCCTCGATGACATCGAGGTCCGAAGCGCCTCGTCCGCTCACGGAAGAACGCAGCATCGTTGCGCTTCCATAGATGACCGTCAGCAGGTTGTTAAAGTCGTGGGCGATTCCCCCGGCAAGACTTCCAAGGCTCTCGAGTCGTTGGCGTTGAGCCATTTGACGATTGAGTTCGTCACGCTCCTTAGCGTGGCGGTCTTTCGATTCCTGGATAGCAATACGTGCGGAGGCCACCACGACTTGCTGGCCGATGGAGACCAGGTACTCAAGTTGTTCGGGCGTGGGGAGACGAACGCCTTCGTCGCCAAAGGTCCCAGCGCCGAGCAGGCCTACGGGTCGATCCACAAGGCTCATCGGCGCGCTGATGAGCGTTCGAGTGCCGAGCTCCTCCACCACGGCCCGATTGACGCTGGGGTCGATTTGCGCGTCTTCGATCACAGTGGGTCGATCGGAGCGAAGCACCGCATTGATGAACGGGTCCGCGTCGATGGGGATCGTCAGCTCTGGAGCGACGGTCCCGTCTAGCTCTCCGCTTACCGCGACCAAGCGGATGTTCTCTCCGGTCTCGTCGACGAGATAGAGCCAAGCCGTCCCGTACTCAAGGGAAGTCCGTATCTCTTCACACACCTGTGAGGCGAGTTCGGTGAACGTATGCGCGGAGTGCAATCTCCTCGCGAACCTGAGCAGTCGGTCTTGATCCAGCCTCATCCGCGGAGGGTAACTTAGGAGCCCCCACGAAAGGCAACCGACGGCTTCAGTCTTGAGCCGAGTCGATCCCTACAAGCACTGAGGCACAGCCCCGCCGTGGCAGGTCTGACACGCTCGCTGGTTGGAGGAGCGGAGCGTTTCGCAGCGAGCTGCGAAGCTCGGACCGTGTGGACTCACGCCGCCGCCAACCCCGGAGGCGCCATGGCAAACGACGCAGTCGCGCTCCGCGTGACAGCTCGTGCAGGTGTTCATCGACCGTCGCGCTTCCATCGCGTGTCCGCTTGGGTTGTCGATCCATCCTGGTGGATGAAAGCCGCCCGCCGGCGCCGCGATGGGAGCCGCCATGGGAGAGAGTCCGAGGCGCGCGTGACACTCTGCGCAGAAGCGCTGCACCGTGTGGCAGCTTGCACAGCGGGTGTCGTCACGGCGCGCCATCGGCCCGTGAACGGTCAAGAAGTCGTTGGGATGCACGCTCGGCGGCCGAGTTCGACCATCGTGGCAATCCACGCACTCGCGTTCATGGTGACACTCCGTGCACATTTCCCCGTTGTCCGCGGCAATCCAGCGGTGACGCACGAGAAAGTCGCGGTCGTGTTCCATGTCGAATAGCCACGCCGGCGGGAGCATACGAGCCTCTCCAAACTCGGTGCGCAGTACGCCTCCCTGCTCCAGGTGACACGTCGAACATTCGCTGGAGGCGCCGGGGGCTTGGCGACCAATTCCATCGGCACCGTGGCAACGAAAGCACGAGCGCATCGTCGGGAGGTGCTGACGCGTCGCCAGCTCGGTGTGCTGCACTTGGTGGCAGCTCAAGCAAGGAACGCCTGTTTGCGCGTGCGTCTCATGGGAAAAGTGGAGTCGCGCCGTGGGGACCCGTGAGGCACGAGGTTCGCCGAGGTGGCAGAAGCTGCAGTCTCCACCGTCACGCTGGGTTTGTATGTCGTGGCAAGGAGCACAACTGGCTTCGTCGGGTAAAAGGCGGTCCGACGCAAGCGTCGAGTCTGTGGCCCCCACGTGACAGTGCTCACATCGCAGCGCGGCGTGGGCTGGCAGCTGATGATTCATTTTCACAGCGAGCTCTTGCGGCGGGTAGATCGTTGTCGAGCGAAGCGTCTCTGCCACATCAGCGTGGGTCGATTCCTCTGCGGGCAGACTCGCTCCGATGGCGATGAGCAGCAGAGCGACAAACAGCGCGTGAGTCCATTTCATCGCCACAACCTCACACGCAATGACACAAGACCCCGCAGGCGACTGCTCACAATTCGGTTGTACCCATACTCGAACTCCCCGCGAACTTGCGCGTACTCTGTGAGACGATAGCCTCCGTAGAGAGTCGCTGAAAATGAGCTAGCGAAGAGCTGGTCTCTGAACGGGTCGTTGAAACGCCAGAGCGAGGCGCGCAGACCGATCTCACCACGGTCGCGAAGGGCACGACGAACGTCGGCGCGAACAAATGCGACGGGGGTTAAGTCACCCGCCCAGAACCAACCTTCCGCGCCAAGCCGCCATGCGCCGAGTTGAATGAGGGCACCGAGCTCACCGCCCACGTCACGCTCTGTCTTGTCCCCGATCGCCCGGCGGCCGCGAAGGGCCACGTGAAGGCGGACATCTCCGAAAGTGTGGGCGGCCACGAGTTCCGCCTGCTGAACCGGGATGATGTCGAAATAAGCCCAAATGCTGCCCAGATCGAAAGTGGGCTCGTGGTGAAAGACCCGTATTCGCACCGAGGTCTTCTCAAGGGCGAAGGCCACTTCGCCAAGCGCATCGACAATGCGTCCGAGGGCCGGGTCGTGAAGCACACGAGCTCGCAGACTCAATATGGACCACGGGCGACTCAAGAGGCTCCCTCCAACCCGCCGCGCCACGAGCCCTGAGCCATCCCGCGTCTCGCGAAAAAGCAGCTCGGCGCGTAGATAACGAGCGTTGCCAATCCGCACGTGCCCGCCGAAGACTTCCACCGAGGACTCTGGCGCGACGATCAGAGAATCACGCGGAGCGAGCGTTTGTGGGAGAGGCAGTCGAAGGGTTCCTTGGGACGAAAATCCGGAACTTCCAGCGACGCTTGTTCCAACGACTTGAAGCCCCCCAAAGATCTCAACGCTCACGAAACGGTTGGGCGTGCTCGCGATCTTCACGCCGTCCACCCGCACGAACCCAGCGCCGTCAAAAATCGTTTGGCGCCCGACACCCAGGACCGTAGCGAGAGGCCCCTCTGCGCTCAGCGAAAGGCTTGGGACATCCAGTCGAGTCCTACGCGTCAACACCTGATAGCTGCGCGGGGCATCGTCGCTCGTTCCGAGATAACAAGTGTCGTCGACGCGCGTGCAGTCTCGTCCAAACTCTTGGTCGATGCGGAGCTGCATTCGAGTGTGCAGACGCCAGCGCGTTCGACCCTGGGTGTTTCGTTCGCCGATTTCATAGGTGTGGTCCACGGACAGCCACTCCACGAACCGTCGCTCTTCGAGGGACACGGGAGCCAGGGGAGAACGAATCGTGTAGGCGACAAAGGTGGAGGTGGAGTCGACGCGATAGTGCGAACGGCCTGGCGTTTCTTCGGCGGGGCGGTTCGTCGCTTCTTGGGAAGACGTCCAGGTTTGCGCCAGCGCCGGCAAGGCCCAGAGCACGCTCAGAACGGCAAACACACGCAAAACGTGTTCCCGGGAGCCGCCGCACCTTCTGAGCGCCATGGCGTGGTTGTCTCTTTTGCTCTCGAAGCTGTCAACGCGAGGGCGGGGTTCTAAGCCCAGAAGTCGCCAATTAAACATGGCCCCTCAGCGAACTGAGGAGCCATGGTCAGAGTATTCATAAGCCGAGTTCTGTACCAACGTCTGTCGCCAAACGTCGGTGGAGACCATTCATCTACGGAACGTGTCACCACGCCCCTTGAGCGATGCAACCCGGAAGCATCGGGCGGGCCGCCCTCAAACGCTCCCCTATTTCATCTTGCACCGAGTGGGGTTTGCATTGCGACCTCCGTTACCGAAGGCCCGGTGAGCTCTTACCTCACCCTTTCAGCCTTACCCGGCGCTGCTTTCGCAGAGCCAGGCGGTTTCCTTTCTGTGGCACTGTCCTCGGGGTCACCCCCACCAGGCGTTACCTGGCACCCTGCCCTTTGGTGCTCGGACTTTCCTCCCGCGACAAATGCCGCCGGCGGCCTCCCGAATTACTCTCACGCTGGCTC
>JBLHKB010000296.1:0-8552 GCA_047619315.1 Polyangiales bacterium | reverse complement strand
TGCCACGTCATCCAGCATGACACAGACATGGAGTCTTTTCCCTACCAAGGCTGGGGGGATCTCGTAGGCAATGCGCTCTTCGCCGCTGCTTCTACCATCCAGCTCGCCTGGCCCTAGCTCTGCACGCGGATCAAACGCAAGAAGACGAACGTTCTCATCACCATGAGTCGCCCGGACCTGTGCGGCGCTGAGGTCGATGACTGCGCCGCGTTGGCAAGGGTTGCCAAACCCATAGCGCACCACGACCCAAGACCGTGCGCGGAACGGGACCGAAGCCACGTGCAGATCGATGCACTCAAAGCGGTGGCTGCCCTCGACGGTGTGAAAGACCCCGCCGCTTTGATACGGGACGCAGGCCGCCATGAGCACGAGGGCTATCCGCCAAGAGGTCACGCCTTAGAGTGTGAAGGCCTTTCGGCCGGAGCACAAAAAGGGCTGAACGCTACTCGCTGCCCGGCTTCCCGATGTCGTCGACGCCGTACTTCTTGTGCGTCCCATCGCAGAAGGGCGAGCCGCCCGTGGATTTGCACGTGCAAAGGAAAGACTTGCCGTCTTTCTCCGCCGTGAACTTCAGGGGAGTGAACTCCGTGCCCTTGTGGGAGCCATCGCAGAAGGGTTGGCTCTTGCTCTGGCCGCAGGCGCAAAAGTAGTAATCTTCGCCGGCTTTGAGCTCGACGCCAAGGGGGCGGTTTCCCGCAACGATAGGTAAGGGCATGGTGTCTTTCAGCGGTCGGTCGGAGAGAGGTTAGCCGCGCCCGTGCGGCGCGTTGAAGTCGATGGTGGGCCCGAGTGGTACCACGCGCGACGGGTTGATGGTCTCGTGGCTGCCGTAGTAGTGCTCCTTGATGTGGACCATGTCGACGGTCTCGGCGACGCCGGGCCACTGGTAGAGTTCTCGGGTGTGAGCCCACAAGTTCGGGTAGTCGACGACGCGGCGGAGGTTCGTCTTGAAGTGCCCGAAGTACACGGGGTCGAAGCGAACGAGCGTCGTGAACAGGCGCCAGTCCGCCTCGGAGATGGCGTCCCCGGCGAGGTAGCGACGCTGGGAGAGGCGCTCTTCAAGCCAGTCCATGGTGTCGAAGAGCGCAGCGAACGCGTCGGCGTAGGCTTCCTGTGAGGTAGCGAAACCGCAGCGGTAGACCCCGTTGTTGAGCGTCTCGTAGACACGCTCGTTCACCGCGTCGATGTCCGCGCGCATCGCTTCTGGGTAGTAGTCGCCGGGCTTGGCGCCGATGTCATCAAACGCCGAGCCGAACATGCGGATGATCTCGCTCGACTCGTTGCTGACGATGGTGTTCGTCTTCTTGTCCCAGAGCACCGGCACCGTGACTCGCCCCGTGTAGTCCGCGTTTGCTTTTGTGTAGACCTGGTGCAGCCGCTTCGCGCCACCGATCGGGTCCGGGATGACGCCGACGCCGTCTTCAAAGGTCCAGCCTTCGCTGCCCATGAAGTGGTGGACTACGGACACGCTCACCATGTCCTCGAGGCCTTTGAGCTTGCGAAAGATGAGCGTGCGGTGCGCCCAAGGACAAGCCAACGAGACGTAAAGATGGTAGCGACCGGCTTCCGCCTTGAAGCCGCCGTCGCCGCTGGGTCCCGGCGCTCCATCCTTGGTCACCCAGTGTCGAAACGACGCGTCTTTGCGAACAAACTCTCCGTCCGTCTTCTTCGTGTCGTACCAGACATCGTGCCATTTTCCTTCGACGAGTTTTCCCATGATCGTGTGCTCCAGCTCAGGTGGTCGGTGCGAGCGTGCCCATGTGGCCTGCTCGGTAGTCGCGGATGGCTTGGTGAATCTCGGCCTGCGTGTTCATGACGAAGGGCCCTTGAGCCACGACGGGTTCACCCAGCGGCTCGCCGCCGAGGACGAGAACGCGCGTACGCTCCGCTGCGTTCAACGTCACGCTTCCCGGGGCGTCTCGATCCATCACGAGTAGGTCTCCGCTCTCGACGGAGCGTTCGTTCTGCGCCGTCGCGCGACCTTCGAGAATGAGCACGAGCGTCGTGTGCCCGGCGGGGGGCTCGAAAGAGGCCTCACTCCCTGCAGGCAAGTCCATGTCGAAAATCGTGATGGGTGAGTACGTCTGAGCCGGGCCGGTCTCTCCCTGGAGACCACCCGCGATGAGGCGGCCGGATGCGTCTCCAAACTCGAGCACCGGGAACGTCGTGCCTTGCAGCGATTGATAGCGCGGGCTGCTCATCTTCATCCGCGCAGGCAAGTTGACCCAGAGCTGGACCATCTCGAACACGCCCCCGTTTTGCGAAAAACTGCGCGAGTGTTTTTCCTCGTGCACGACCCCGGACGCCGCCGTCATCCACTGCACATCGCCGGCGCCGATGGTGCCGCCGCCGCCGTGAGAGTCTCGATGATCGACCTCGCCTTGGTAAGCAAAAGTGACGGTCTCAAAACCCCGATGCGGGTGCTCGCCGACGCCCCTCGGCGTGGTCGTGGGTTCAAAGCGTCGCGGCGCCGCGTGGTCCATGAGAATGAACGGGCTCAGCACCTGCGCGTCGATGATGCGCGGGGAGAAGAGGGTGCTCACGGCGAAGCCGTCACCGACCCAGTGGTTCTCGCGTGCGCTCACGGCCTGGGCGATGGGCTTGAGCGGGGTGGAGGCTGGCCGCGTCGCTGGCGTCGCTGCCGGCGCGCATCCAAGCCCTTGGGCCACGCCGCCTGCGGCCATAGTTGCGATGAAGTCCCTCCGAGTTGGCTTTAGCGTTTCGCTCATGAACCACAGGCTAAGACGACGACGTCGGCGTTACTACCCGTAGAAATGGGCTTGATAGTTGCGTATTCGCACCAGTCGGCGCCATTCGTCCGAGATGGGGGACGGTCTTCAAGCGCTGCCTCGAAGCGGTGTTCGTTGACACATCCGAGCCCACGCGCGTACCTCTCCCTATGGAAACCCCGGAAACCGCCTGGAAGAACTGCAGCGCCTGCAAAAAGCCCATCGCCTTCGGCGCGATTCACTACCTTTGCAGCGTCTCGACCTGCAATCGCAAGCGAGGCGCCCGGACTTTCTGCTCCATGGACTGCTTCGACGCCCACGTCCCGGGTGCGAACCACCGTAGCGCTTGGGCCGAAGAGAACGTCGCGCCGAAGTCCTGAAGCAGCGCTACGCGACGTCGGGCCTTCATGCGTCGAGTTTCCCAAGATCGACGAGCGCCAAATCACACTGCTCGCTGAAGACGATGCTCCACGATGCTTCGATAGCGGTCATCCCCGCTGCGCTTCGCCATGCGCTCACAGCTGTAGGCGAGCTTGATGGTGTGGTCGTTCGGCGAGGCAGCCGCCTCGCGCCGTAAATCGTCCCAGGAACGCGTCGCCGGCGGCGCTTCGTCACTCGTCAGTGGCTTTTGAATCGTCAACAGTGCCGCCGAGAGGGCCGCCACCAACGCAGGGCGATCCATCGCGTAGCGTTCTTCGATGAGCAGAAACGCATCCACCGCCGTCACGAGATGCAACGCCGTAAAGTCGCCCTTCGTCGCAAAGTACCCACGCACCGAAAAGTCGATAAGCGCCGAGTCGTCGACGTCGCCGCCTTCGCTCAGTTGCCTGCGAAAAGCACTGAGGCCCGCGATGTGTTTCATGCGCAGAAAGATGTTGCTCAGCTTTGGCAGCTCAAAGTCGAAGGCATCAACGAACGATGTCGAACGCCCCAGCGGCAAGTACGAGCGCTCCCAGACTTCAAGAGCACAAGCGATGTCCAGCGCGTGTCCATGCTCGATGGCGTACGCCGTTTGTATCAACCCGTGAAAAGCCGAAGCACCCACGCCGAGGCTGAGCTTCGAGAGAGCTTCCCCCACATCCCGTTCCGCAGCTCGCCCCAAGCTCGGCTCAAGACGTTTCGAGTAGTTCTCAAAGAACGCCTCGAGCGTCGCATCGTCAGCGCCCATGGCTCGAAGAGCGATGAGCGCCATCGAAAGGTGATTGCTCAAGGCGTCGTCGTAGAGGGAATCAAAGTTCCGATTCGCTTCGAGCAACTCGTCGAGTCGGGTCTCCATAGACAAGCCGTAGCGCATTGACTTCCCTCGTTCCCCACGACTCTCTCAATGAGCCCACTCACGCGGTCTATGAGCTAGCTGTCCGGGGGTTCCACTTCGCGAAGTTGGCGAAGGCGACATCGTGCCGGCAGGCGGCGCCGGAACGGGTTCGGAGGCCGACACGGACCATATGGTGGCGGTGCTGGCGATGGGTGATTCGCTACTTCTCAAGGCTGGCGCTGGGAAGGAGGCGACTCGTGCATTCTCGACTGTGACTGACACAGCCGCACTCATTTGCCAGCGAGTGGCGCTGCTCGCCGAAGATGGGTGCGACCATCTGCCGCTGAGTACGCCGCTCGTCGTCGATGATCTGCACGATGGCCTCGCTCCTCTTGTGAGCGAGACAGCGGCGGTTTCGGTTGGCAGCGGACGCACGATGCTCTCAAAAAAGACGCACTCCCTCGCCGGTTTGTTCCCGCATGTTGCTGCCTTTCAAAGCCACTTTGTCCGCCGGTTCTCTCCGGTGACCTGCTGCCGCACGGCGCTAATGGGTAGCGAGTTGATCACCGTGGGTTAGCAACCGGAGTAAACCTCTGGGGTCCGGGCGCGCGTAAGTGCTGTTGCGGGCTCAGGCCTCACTCGAGGAGCACGCGTCTCCACGTCTCGAACGTCACTAGCATCCATAGGCGAAGACCATAGCGCCCAGACCCTTCGGCGATGTCGTAGTCGAGCCATTGCTTCACACGCTCGGGTCGAAAGAGGCCGTCCCGTTTCAGCGCGCGCGGAGAGAGCAGCTTGCGAGCATATCGCTTCATGGGCCCCTTGAACCATTGGTGAACCGGGACTCGCATGCCGCTCTTCTTGCGGTCGACGATGGCTCTGGGGACCTGGTCCCCGAAGGCCATTTTGAGCACAACTTTTTCGACGGCCTTCGACACCTTGAGATGCGCCGGCATCGCCATGCTGAGGCGCAATAGACGTTCGTCGAAGAGTGGTGATAGCGCGACGAGTCCGCCTGCGGCCATCATGCGTTCGACCTTTGGCAAGATCAGGTGCGCGCCCTTGAGGCGCGTGTTGATAGACAGCAGACGGTTAAGAAAGAGCTGCGGCCGCTCGGCGTCGAAAAACGGCGTGAGCACATTCTCAAGATCGCGCTTGGGGCTGATGTGCTTCAGGGAGTCCTCGCTGAGCACGTGCGGGATTTCGGTGTATGCGCGGCGATAGGAGCGCAGGTAGGCGCGCTCGCGAAATCCCTCGGAGTGGTCGACTCCCCCGTAGGCATGATGGAGCGCCATTGTGAGGTTTTTGGGGCCGCCAAAGAGAGGGTCGCCCCCCTCGCCGTTGAAGATGTGCCGGCCGCCTCTCATCGCTCGCGCGAGAGCGTAATTGCCGATTGTGACGGGGTCACCGATGGGGTCGTCGAGATGCCAGATCGCGGCTTCGAGGTTTGGGAGGAAATCGGCTGGATCCACGCGGACTTCTTCATGCTGCGTGCCGACGTGATCGGCGACGGAACGCGCTTCCGCGAGCTCGTTCGGCGCGTCGAATCCGAAATGAGCGGTGTAGGTTTGTAAGGGCTGTGGGTGCTCGGAAGCAACGAGGGAGGCGATGATACTTGAGTCGATGCCGCCGGAGAGCGTCGCTGCCGGTTCCGTATTCGGTAAGCGCTCCCGAACGGCCGCACGCAACGACTCGGCGAACTCCATAACCCAGTCCGCGTCTGATCGAGTTGTTCGGCCTTCGTTCTCTTCGGCTTTGAACCAGCGATGATAGGTGGGACGAGTCGGCTCACGAAATGTCGCGCACTCACCGGGGCCGAGTCGGAAGACATTTTGAATCATCGACTCCCGTTCGGGGACAAAACTAAAGCTGAGATATTGCGCGAGGGCACCATAGCGAAGCTGGCGCTTGAAACCTGGAGCGCGGGCGATGGCCTTGGGCTCGGAGGCAAAGAGAATCCGCTCGCCAATCCGTCCCCAAGCGATGGACCGCGCTCCCGCCGCATCCCGCGCCAAGCACAAGGAGTCCGGCTCGATTCGAACGGCGGCCCAAGCGCCGCGCCAACCAGGGTTGACCATGTCAAAGCTGGAATCACGCTTCGTGAGGTGGCCGGCGAGTCCGACGAGGTGGCGGTGGTCGGTGTTCGGATGACGCTCCTCGACGAGGCGCGTGGACGCCTGGTCCGTTGAACGAAAGCGAACGCCGATCGTTGCGTAGGGAGTCTCCACGATGGATTCGCTCTCGCCGCGGTGCGCCAGGAGGCCTGACATGGTGTCCCGCAGCACCCGAGAGGGAGCCCCCCAGAATCCAAAAAGCACGCTCACCCGAAGTGCATATCTTGGTCGCCGTCTTCGAGGCCAGTGGCTTCGGCGAAGCGGACCTCGGTGCTCAGGGCGCGGCCAAGGCCTTCCATAAGCTTCTTCGGTGGCAACCAGTCCAAGGCGATTTCTGGTGCTTTGTCATGACCGGCCTTTCGAACGCGGCCAGAGTTGGACGCTTCTTTCCAATTCCAGCCGAGATCTCGGTGAACGCCGGCGGTCATCGAGACCTTCGCGTTCAAGAGTTGGCGAAGCTCCTCGGCGGTGACCCCGGTTCCATGAAGGTAACAAACAGGTACATCGGGTTGAGTCTCCATGACTCGCTTCACGGCGGGAAGAATGTAGTCGGGGTACCCGTGGCTCGACACGACGAGTACTCGATGCTCAGTGTGTGCTTGGTTGAGTACAAAAAAGTCCACGAGAAGTGGGTCGTCGACGACGAGGAGCGCTTCGACGCCGACATCGAGCATCTGCGGTTCGTTCCATTCGGGGGGCGGTGAGTCGAGGGCGCAACCCCGCAGCAGTCCCTCCATGGGCTCGGCTGATGACCACTTTGCGAACTGCGCGTCGAAGATACGCTGCTCTGGCGCTGACACCTTGACCATCTGAAGCGCGAGGACAAGAAGACCGCCGAAGCCGATCCAAGGTAGCCATGAGATCTCTGGGAGGGCGAGACTCGTCAGCCCGGTTACCGTACCGACGACGCCGAGAATTTTCCAAAAAGAGGAGGGTGTTCCACGCATCTTTGCGAACCACTCGGAGCAGAGCTGCCGCTCCGTAAAGAAGTATGTTCCATTTCCGCTTGCCTGTTTTACGAGGTTCGCGAAGCGCCCGTCGGTCATACGAGAATCGCCGAAGAAGACGAAGGAACGCTCACACCGACCGCAGATGGGGCCAAGCTTCTTTTTGTGCTGGTGCGAACAGCGAGGGCACTTCATTCGTAATTCTCCGCCTGCTCTTCGGAGCGAGTTCTGCTGCGGGCGTCGACGGCGGGGTAAGAGGCGCTGGACACCCAGGTGCGATTGAGCATCGGATGATTCTCGTGCGTTGGACCCGTGTCCGAGTCCGGGTGAAACGCCGCAACCCGCAGGTCCCCACGAGCTGGCCGGAACGCATGACGTAGGTGGGCGTCGATGACGAAGCCGGAGCCGGGCGTGAGAGCAAACTCCTGGTTTGGGGTGACGCAGACGCCGTGACCCGAGAGGACGACGCCCGCGCGCACGGAAGGGTGAAGGTGCATCGCTTGTTTGGATCCCTCCGGCAGGTGCAGAAAGTTCAAGCAAGGATCGCCACACACGAGGGGGCCGAGGAGGAGCGAGTCCGTGCAGCCGTTGATGTAGCGAAGGCGGCCAAGTGCTTCGATGGGCCCGCCGATTTGGAAGACACCCTCGTAGCCTTCTGCGCGAACGCAGAGCCCTCGTCCGCCGCGAAGCTCCCACTCGCCGGTGACGGAGAAGTACATGTCACGCTTGAGTGCGAAGGTCCCCGAAGCACATGTCAACGCCGCTACGCCTTCGATGACGACGCCAAAAGTTGTGCCGCTGTTCAACGCGCTCAGGCCGTCGGGGGTCCACATGCGTGCGAATCCCGTTGTGTCTGGCGCAAGCGTTCGAAACTGTGGCGGGTTACTCAAAGCGAACACTCTTCAGGCCGAGGCTCCCCGTGGATTCGAGATCGTTGATGCTGTATCCGACCTTAAGTTGGAGCATCGTGATGCCGACGGGGGTCTCCCAGGGCGCTGGCTCCCAAGCGGTTCGCCCGCCGGTCTGACGCTCGAATTCGTCGATGGGAATTCGATGTTCCACCCACGCCGACGTGAGGGGAATACGCGGGGAGCGCCACCTCTCAAGGGATCCGGATCGTAAATACACCCGCGTCGCCCGAAGACCGCCCTCACCACGAACGTTGATGGTCATTTCGTCCCGTCCCCAGAGAGTACGCGGAGGATCGTTTGCTCGTAGGTTGGCGAAGTATCGGTCATCCGCCGGCTGAGAGAACCCGTTCACGCGAAGCCAAATCGAGCCCCCGGACGGCAAGCCATGCGTTGCGCTTCCTCGGTCCAAATGCGCAACGGTTCCCATGTTCACATGGACATGCCACTCGCGGAAGTCGCTAGACGAGTTTTCCCAGGCCGTGAACGCGTAGGGGTGGAAGCTCTGCATTAGGAGAAGACACGCCAGGCCACCCATCACCGCAATGACGACCTTGGTGCGTCGGGAGCGCCCCATCTGGCGCGACTTCTGTGCCTCT
>JBLHKB010000295.1:0-8574 GCA_047619315.1 Polyangiales bacterium | reverse complement strand
TCTCATGTGCTCTGATTCGGCGGAGTGCATCAGCGGCGTCTGTACTGGTGGAATCTGCGCAGCACCCAGCTGTTCCGACGGCATTCAGAACGGAGACGAAACCAATGTGGACTGTGGCGGAAGCTGCGGTGGGTGCGGAGATGGAGAGGCCTGCTCCGGCGGGAATGAGTGCGCCAGCCTCGTTTGTGTGGGCGACATCTGCCAGGCACCCTCGTGTAGCGATGGCGCACGAAACGGAAACGAAACCGATGCCGATTGTGGCGGACTTAACGCTTGTCCGCGCTGTGCCGACAACCGGCGCTGCGATGCTGCCTCTGATTGCGTGACAGCTCTCTGTCCGGCGCTCTTGGGAAGATGCGGAGCGGCGCCGCGGTGCCATTGGGGTCTGATCAGCCAAGAAGACCAGTTGGGGGACGCCACCATCCAGGCTCTTTTCACCGCCAACGGACATTCCTTCGATGCCAACCTCAACAATGGTTTCGCTGCAATACACTCATCGAGCGCTGCCACTCTCAGCCGCTATTCCCACATCGTCCTGCACGAGCACGACCGAGTATTAGGCGACGTCGAGTACGGACTCCTCACCAACTTCCTGGAAGCTGGGGGACGGCTTGTCGTTACGGGCTACGACTCTCTCGGCTCCCCGACGGATCCGAACTTGGCGAACTTGCTGCGGTGCAACGACCCGGCGGATGGCCCATTCTCAAGCGAGCTTGTCGTGGTGAACGGCGCCCACCCGCTGATGTCTGGCCCGGCGCAGAGCTTCGTCATGGGCACAACCTTGATGGCTGGCAGCACGGACCACGACACTTGCAATCCCAGCGCTGAATCCGTGCGTTTGGTCTCCGTCGGCACGAGCTCGAAGCTTAACATCGCCGAGGCCATCGGCGGCGGCGGCGGAATTGCCGTGTACTGGAATGCGAACGGCACCGGGAGCAGCGCCTTGGTCGAATGGACCGGCGTCGGCGGAACTCAACCCGACCTACAGAACTTGTTCGTCAACACTCTTGAGTACCTGTGCGACGCCCCATAGAGAGGCGGCCTCGAGTGCCGCCAACGAGGGCTACTGCTCTGTGTTGAAGGAGTCGATGTCCGGAACCTGCGCGCCCCCGACGGCGACAGGTTCCAGGTCGTCTTCGCCGCTTCGCGCGTACCAATAGTGGACGACTTCTACGCTCGCCTCGGACCACAAGTGCCAGTGCCAGAACTCCATGTCGAAGCGAAAGTCCCGCGAGTACGGAATCGCGTCGATGACGTGAAAGCGATGAAGAGAAATAATGCCGCGCTGCATGGGCGCGCCGGAGCGTACCTGACCGTGGTATGGCGCAGAGAAGAGCGACGGATCGGTAAACGCGTAGCCGTAGTAGTCCTCGGTTCCCGTCCCTGGAAAGCTGGGAGCCGCCACAGGATCGCCGTCGACGTAGATGCGTTCATCGCCCTCGCCCCACCAGGTCGTCGTCGGGTTGCCGATGGTGGCGGTGTTGCCGACGTACACTCCTTCACCCCGTAGATGAACCCACGGAAGATCTTGGCGAACCGCATCGAAGCGCGGATAGGCGCGCCACCCGGAGTGGAAGTAGCGGGTCTCTGGGCCGAACGGGCGTGGCTCGTGATCGACTCGAATCGTCGGCGCGACTTCCATCGCGACGGCGCCTTCGAGGTGTATGACCGCGTCTCGAGCAAAGGGCATTGGGAAGTAGACGCTGAGCCCTTCAGCGTCGACCTGAGTGAGCAAGGAGTGGTGGTCATTCTGACCCACACCGCTGCCGAAAAAGTCGCTCAAGGGCGCGCGGACGGTTTCTTCGCCGTCGAAGGAGATCGAGAGCACGACGGCTCGCAGCGCTTCTTCGCTTTCCCCGGCGGTGTCGATGTGAAGGGCCCGTATCACCTCGCCGCCAGATGTGGCCGTGAGCACAAGGGGCACGTCGGCGGACCCCTCCGCTGTTGCGAAGCCCATGCTGCGTTCCAACGACAGCGCTTCTCGTGCGCGTCCGATGGCGTCCAGGTTCTCGCCCAGGGTGTCTTCGTCGAAGCTCGCCACGACGTCGGCGTCGTAGAGTCGATAGCCCACGTGGTAGTAGAGGAGGCCCTCGTCTTCTCGAATCTCGGGGCGTCGCGTAAATCCGTCATCGACGGTAACCATCACGCTCTCTTGAAATGGAATCGGGAAGTAGAAATTGTAGCCCCGAGACGCGATGTACGCGAAGGGCGCGGAGAAAGGCTCGACCTCGCCGGAGAGGAAGTCCGCCATATTCTCCTCGATGGCGGGAATGTCGCTGCCGTCGAAATAGATCCGCAATGTGCCGCGCGGGTTCGCCGCCCAGATCCGAACGAGGGCGCCAGAACCGGCGCTCTCCATGATGACGGCTTCGGTGCGCCCATCACGCTGGATCATTCGGCGAAAGTGACCCTTGTCGACGTTGTTCCACCATTCGCTGGCGCTCGGGTCCGAGCCGCCGGGTTGCTGGCTCGACTGCTGCAAAGAGCGATAGGGGCGCCGCTCCGCCTCAAGCCAGGGCTCAAGGGTGTGTAGCTCGTCGAGGAGGGACGCGAGAGCGAAGGTGGGCTCGCGCGGAGGAGGCGGAACGTCATCGCAGGCGACGACGAGGAGAGCTGCGACGAGGAAGAGAGTGCCGTAGGTCGTGGAGGGCCAGTAGGTGCGGCAATCCCGAGCGCTCATGGAGCTGCGTCCGAAGCGTCTCGACGCGTCGGGTCCGCCGCCATCAGCTCGCGCAATCTCGTTGTTACCCGCAACCAGGGCGCCAGCCCGAGACCGCCGCCGAGAATGCCAAGGGCGCCAAAAGCGACCAGGAGCCGACTCGAGAGCGCGCCGCTGCGTGAGAACGCGGCGATGGCGGCGACGAGTCCGAGGAGACACCACAAGCGCGCGACCATGAGACGGCGCTCCAGTTCGGAGCGAAAGTCTTCCCAAGACATGAGGGGGCCGAGGAGCGCGACGTGCGCCTCCGATGATTCGCCGTCTTCGGCTTCGACACTCAACGCGGCCTCCGCGCCGGGGAGCCAGTGCTTCAGGTTCTTGGACGCGTCGTCTTGGGCTGTGGCGGCCCTTGCCCCGAACGCTTCGACATAACGCGTGGCAGCAGCGATGAGTGCGACGTCGAGGTCGTCGTCGGTGAGGTCGATTTCACGCTCGGCGTTCTCTTCAAGATCACCGAGGGACTGGCGGAGGCGCCGCTTGAAGACGTGCTCGCCGTCGAAGGCTTCGGCGACGTAGAAATGAACGGGGAAGCGCCGGGCTTCAAATAGGAGCGCGAGGGGCGGAAAGAATATCAGCGTGCCCATCCTGAGCGGCGTGGCTGGGTAGCCATGGGAGAGGCGGTGAACGATCGCGCTCGGAACGCCTTGTTGAACCAAGGCTTCGGCCTGTTCCGGCGCGAGGCCAAGAAGCGGCAGCCCTGCCCGCTTGGCTGCTTCGAGGAGCTCTCCCCAAGGCGCGTCGACGGCATCACGGGCCAGCGCCGCGCCCACACCAGAGCTTGCCATGGGCAAGCCCGCGGAGCGTTTGGGTGGGTCGACGTTGGTGGGCAGGACGTCAGCCGGAAGCCTGACCTCGGCGGCGTCGTTTGCAGCTGGCGCCACTCCCGAATCACATCGGTATGTTGGGGGTTTGAGGAGTTTTGCGCTCACCGCGGCAACTTAGCATATGCCGCGGTCGCGGCCTCGTACTCGAACCCGAGGCCTAGCCCTTGATGAGCCGGTTGGCCAACGCCTGCCAGCGACGGGCCAAGTCCGCGTCATTGGCGGCGCGATCAGACATGTAGCGATGGTGCTGTTGAACTTGGACGGGACCGTCTGGGTCCGGAAGCTCCAGCCAGGTTCGTTGGGCGCGGCGGCGATGGTGATTGGCCATCGCACGGCCGACGAGAATGCACGCTGGGGTGTCCACCGGCGCCATGAAATCGTCAGGGAGTTCGACGTAGCGTTCCAGCAGACGAACGTCGGCGCCGACCAAAAATGCATAGCGACGGAGGTCGCCCATGGAGTGAAAAGGAAGGACCTCACCGCGGTCGAGATCGACGTTATGACGGCGTGCGTCGATGACGACTTCCTGGCGTAGAAAGGTGTCCGGCAAGTCGATGACGCACTCGCGTACGGGCTCTTCAATACGCATGCGCGTACGACCGCGCATCTGCCCAGCCGAAGCGGTCAGCTTGGAGATCGCGCTGCGCCAACGCAGTCGGTCAGGGTTTCGCTTGCGCACAATGCGAACGGCTTCTGTGCTTTTACCGCGGCGCTGGTGTTGTTCCACCGCGTCGGTGACGCGTGATGTCGTCATGAGTACTCCACGTGACTGGAGTCACATAGGAGGGGCCAGTGGGTCAAAAAAAACGGAGCACACGCGGACTTGAGTCGTAGTTATTACGATAGACGGGTGAGAGGTGTCTGCGCAGACTGGGTCAACCTTGAAAGGGACTTATGAATTTCTCACGTATGGCGCTTGGCGCTGGATTGTTCTCAACGGTGGGGCGCGCTGAGCGCGGTCATCATGGCCTGTGGCGGCGCAAGCGCGAGTGGCGGCTCGTCCTCAAGCGATAGCGATGACTACACGGGGAGCCTCACTGTCCAAAACGGCACCGGTCAGGCCATCTGTGGCCTGGAAGTGATTCAGAATGACGGTTTCGTCGCGCACAGCGAACAAATCGACGCTGGTGGCACCGTGAGCGTCAACGTCGATTCCCCTGCCAGCCAGGTCTTCGCGACGGCCTGTGACGGCAGCGGATTTGCCTTCCAGGGCAATGTCTCCTCGAGCGAAAGCACCATCAGTCTTGGCGGCGGCAACGAGCAGTCTTTTCAGGCGCGTCAAGACTACCTCTTCCAGCAGATCCGCATGAGCACCACGATGCCGGCACAGGACTCGTCACTGATGGCGCAGTTTCAGTCGGCCATCGAGATCAAGGCCCGGGACACCGGCTGGATCGACGCACCGACGATCCTTCTCATCGCGTCCGACTGGGGCATCGTGCGAAATCGCCTCACGAGCATTCCAACGGGGCGACGCATCGCCGCCTTGGTTGGGCACCGTTTCAACGACGGGCACTGCTCCCTTCAGGTTCACACCTTTGCTCAGACACATGACGGAAACGACTTCTCTGGAAGGATCGGATACGAGGGGAGCTCCGGAAACATCTACACCGGCTGCACGATGGTCGACGCGCTCGAAGGCGGCGGCGGCGGCGCAAGCTCTGCCTCTTCCGCGGGTAGCTCCGGCGGTTCGTCCGGCGGTGGATGTACGAATACATGCAGCAGCTCCGGCGATGGCGAATGCGACGACGGCGGCCCAAGTTCGCTCTACGCCGTGTGCGGCCTCGGAACCGACTGCGACGACTGCGGCGCTCGCTAGAAGCAAGCGATCGAGCCCGACCCAAAAGAGCCAAGGCGCCCTCGGATGCCTTGGCTGTTCTGATCGTGCTCTAGACGGTGACGCCCCATTCTTTGGCGTACTGGACAAGCTCCGCCACCGTGCTGACCTTGAGCTTGCGGCGAATACGGTCGGCGTGCGTGTAGACCGTGCTTTGGGAGACACCTAGCTCGAAGGCGGCCTCTTTCGGTGTCATGCATCCCGCGAGCAATACGAAGACGTCGTGTTCGCGCTCCGTCAGGGCCAAGTGTGGAGGTCCCCCGCAGGACTTGAGCTGCTCTTCAAGCGTAGGTGAGAAGACACGTTCGCCAGCGTGCACGCGGCGAATGGCCTCGATGAGCATCGGAATAGGGGAAGACTTCGAGACGAAGGCGGAGGCTCCGCCCCGGACCAAGCTCGCCACGAGGGCATCCTCTTCGCGCAGGGTGAAGAGAACGACTCGCGCCCCGGTGGCCACGAGGGCCTCGACGGACACGGGACCGTCCACGCCGGGCATCTGAACGTCCATCACGACGACATCCGGCGAATGCTCTGCGCAGTACGCGACCGCGTCCTGCAGGCTCGAGACGCCAGCGCAGAAAAACACATCATCGATGAGGGCAAGGTGGCGCCGGACACCACCGATGACGATGGGGTGGTCGTCCGCTACAAGAACCTGGATGGGCGAGTCGCTCACGGGGTCGCCAAGGGTGACAAAGTGAACGCCTCAGGTCACGGGCTTTTTGCGTTGGCGTTGTCCGGAAGCGGCAGTAGCACGCGGAGCCTCGTACCTGTGGTCCCACTCTCGACCTCGATGCGGCCCCCGAGTGCTTCGGCACGTTCCCGAACACCGAGGAGACCAAAGCCATGAGACTCGCGCGACGCGAGCCGGGAATCGCTGAACCCGTGGCCGTCATCGCTCACCGTGGCCACGACCTGCTGTCCTTCGGCGGCGACGTCGATCTCCACGGTGCAAGCGTTGGCGTGCTTCAGCACGTTCGTCACACCTTCTTGAACAGTGCGGCAGATCGCTTCGCGGATCGGCAGCGAGACGTCGAGGTCTTCGCTGACGCGGGTGCGGATATCGACACCTGCGCGCTTTCGAATCGGTGCAAGGATCGCGTCGACGCTCTCACTGAGACTCGTCGAGTCGGCCTCTCGAAGGCCTCCAACAATGCGCCGCGTCGACGTCGAGAGAGACTCGATGATCTCGTAGAGGAATGCCAATTCGCCTGAGTTCTTCGCCCCACTGCCTCCGAGAACGAGCTCCAAGTTGCTCAGCTCCATTCGAGCACCAACGATGAGCTGGCCGATGTCATCGTGAAGCGTTCGAGCGAGATCACTTCGTTCATCTACGCGAACGGTTTTGATCAGAGCGCTGAGCTCCGCGACGGCCCCGGACTTCGCGACGACTTCCTCCGTCAGGGCTTCGTTGTGCTCAGCGAGTTTCGCGCGCTGCGCTTCGATGCGAAGTGCGAACAAGAAGCGGTCGCGGGTGAGGTTGTAGATCCAGTGACCGATGACGATACCGATGACGAAGCACGAAATGACATAGACGACGGGAATGTGAATCAGGGGATGCTGCAGGTACTCGGGGTGCGGCGCGAAGTAGCCGAAGAGGAACGGAAACACGAGAGCCGAGGTAATTCCAATGCGAGCGCGCAGCCCACAGGTAAGAACCATCGGAAGCGCTGGAAGCGTGTAAAGACCATAAAAGGAGGGTCCATCCAGGCCGCCCAGCTCTCCTAGAAGGCGACCACCGGCACAGGCAACGATCACTTGAAAAAAGCCAGCGACGGCGACGGGATGACGACGCGAAAAAGACCAGTAGCGAAGAAAGAAACAGGACGCCAAAGACGCCGCGAACTGCGCGGGTAGCCACGTTCGTTCGACCACGTGCGTTTCGGTCTTGACTACGTACTGACCAACGACGAAGGCCACACCGAACACGCCCACGAACATTAGGCCGATGGTTTCAGCCCGCTTCCGTGTCGATTCTCGGGCGAAGGCGTCGAACGCCTCAACATCTTCGGGGCTCACTTCGGCGTGAGCTACGCTTTCGCGCGCGGATCGTTGCACGTGATCTTTGCTTCAGGTTGTTGCGTGGTGCTAGCGAAGACTGACGAGGGCGCCGCCAGGCAGTTCAACGCGTTCGATGCCATCACTGAGGGGCACAAGCCACTGAATAATGCCCGGCATGGACAGCTCCTGGCGATGGGCGACCACTTGGCCGACGGGATTGCCGTCGGCATCGAAGACGTTGAGTACGACGCCGCCCTCTTCGACGGTTGCGGGCGCTTCGAGCTCCGGCGTGATGCGACGTGGTGCCTCGAAGGGCGCGATGGTGATGCGAACATGGGGAACGGCAAAGAGAACGGCGCCCCCGTCTCCGTGAGCGACGGCGCGCTGATAATAGCGGTTGTAGTTGTAGTCGCTGACCCACTTGGTTCGGCAGTACCCCATGAGGTCGGAGGTGCCTGGATCGACGAAACGGTTGGTGCGTTGATCGAGTCCCCAGACGCCGATGAGCCCGCCGCCATAGGGAAAGGCTGGGTCGGGGCCGTTGACGCTGCCGCAAGGGGCGTGGGGAAATCCGAAGTTGTGTCCCACCTCGTGGATAGCGCTGAAGAGGTCGCTCTCGCGGTCAAAGCCGAGGGCAATCGACGAGCGAGCGCTCGGGGTGTTGCGTGTGTTGACGCTGCCGAGTCCGGCGATGCATCCGCCACCGCAGTACGCGCTGGCGGTTTCGGCGGGAGAAACGAGGCCAAGGTAGTAGACGTGACCACTGGGTGAACGGTTGGCTCGAGCTTGCTGCACGGCGTTGAGCGCGTTGCTCCATGAGCCGCCGCTCAAGCGTGAGACGGGGGAAGAGAGCTCGACCGGCGCGATCACTTCAAGGATGACGTTCGCCGTGGGTAAGAGCGCGTCGAAGTGCGCCTGCATGAGGGCGAGACCTGCCGGTGTCGTCACGGCGGGCAAGCGACCGCTTCCGTCCGCGTTGTAGCGAAGAGGCACCAAGTGGATTTCGATGGCCGGCGCGTCGACGGCGCCCAGACCTTGTGAACCGTCGCCGGTTGGGAAGCGCGCGCCGGCGCCGCCTCCGCCGCCGCCGGGGGTGTGCATGGAGAGGACGTAAGACACGCTGGTGCCGACCCAATCGCCGGGAACTTCGAAGAGGAAACCTTCGGCGGGGAGGTCCCCGATCGGTCCGGTGA
>JBLHKB010000294.1:0-8578 GCA_047619315.1 Polyangiales bacterium | reverse complement strand
CGACGGAGGACCTGGAAGTGACGCTGGACCTGGAAGCGACGCGGCAGCCGCCGACGCAAGTGGCGCTGGCGATTCTTCCGTCGACGCAGGGGGGGATGATGGCGGCTGCAGTCTGTCAGGGGGATCAGGGAGCGGAAAGGCGCTCTTGAGTGTGTTGGCTGCGATGCTTCTCCTACGACGACGAAAACGCTAGCGGCGGAGCACGGAACTTGGGCGAAATCGCTCGCTCAGTGTGCGCAAATGTGTGCACGCCTTGGCGTTTGGAATGCTTCGTCCTATGTGCGGCCGCATGACGAAAGCAACGTTCTTCTCTCTTCTACTTTGCATCGCCTGTGGCGGCGCTGGCAGCACCGAAGTGCCTACGGAAACTACCACCGGCGCAGAGACGCCGGCCGTGGTGAATGTGCAGACGGGGTCGGTCGAAGCGGCCCTTGCCGGAGCCCATCGTTCGGACGAGCACCGTGCGCGCGACGAGCATCGCCATCCTGCAGCGACCTTGGCGTTCTTTGGCATCACGCCGGAGATGAACGTCGTCGAGGTTTGGCCCGGTGGCGGCTGGTACTCCGAAGTGCTTGCGCCGATGCTCCGCGACCACGGAAGGCTCGTCGCCGCAGGCTATGATCCGGAAGACACCGGACGCCGTGGCGGCTACGAGCGGACGTACCGCGCGAAGCTTGCGGAGCGCCCAGAAGTTTACGACCAAATCGAGAATGTTGTGTTCACCGCGGACCAACTCATGACGGATGTTCCCGATGCGTCGGCGGATGCTGTCCTCGTCTTCCGAGCCGTACACAACATGGTGCGCGACAACGGTCCGGTCGGTGAGTACTTCATGGCGATGGCTCGTGTTCTGAAGCCCGGCGGGGTTCTTGGCATCGTCGCTCACAGCATGCCCGAAGGTCTCGACGTGGCCACCGATGGCTCCGCTGGTTACCTCACGGAAGCAGCCGTCATCGCTTACGCCGAAGCCGCGGGCTTTACCTTGGCAGAGCGCTCGGACCTCAACGCGAACCCCCAAGACACGCATGTTCACCCCGACGGCGTCTGGTCCATGCCTCCAGGTCTTCGTGGCGGCGACGAGTCGCTCCGCAACCTTGGCGAGAGTGACCGCATGACGCTTCGTTTCGTGAAGCCCGAAGCACCCGCCGCTGAATAGAGCAGTCAGCGGCGAATGAGCCGAACCTGAACTTCGACGGTGACGCGCTCTTCTCCGAGCGCCGCTGTGATTTGGTGGGTGCCGGCGGTGGGGATCCACCGCTCGACGGCGCGTCCGTCGACGAAGAACTCGGCGGGCACATCGTCACGACCGCGGGCGGCTCTTAGCGGGATCGTTGGCGGTCGTCGTCCGTCGACGAGGAGCTGTGCGTCCGCAGTCGGGTAGGCGATGCGCAGAGGCGCTTGGTTTTCCTCAGCGATGCGGTCGTGAGTGCGGCGCATGGCGGCACTCCAGCGTGCGTAGCGAGCGGGCAAACGAATGTCGCCGTTCGCTTCGTGAACGTCGCATATGTGCATGGGTGATTCACCCGGGGAGAAGCGCTCAAGGTGCGCGGCCGGGCAGCTTTGAGTGGGCCGAGCGCCGCTCAGCGAACAGACTAGGGCTTCTTCGCTTGGGGGCGCGTCGCCGGCCTTGCCCGGGCCCTCGTAGAGGTCTTGATGTGCGCGGGCCTGGGCCAAAATACGCGCTGCTACTGGCGCTGCTGCCTCGAAGCCTGAGACCTCGTTCATGGCGGCGCCGGCTGGATCGCCAAGCCACACGACGACGGTGAAGCGTTCGTCGAAGGCGCTCGCCCAGGCGTCGTGCCACGCGCTGCTGGTGCCGGTCTTGAGCCCAAAGGGCCCACCGGCGATTTCCTCGAGGTCGTCTCCAAAAGCGGCGCGTCGTGCGTCGCCGTCGCGAAGGACGTCGATGGCCAGGGCGGCGGCGCTTCGGTCCATCACGCGTGACCCCGAGCGCAGCGTACTTGGGGCGTGCGTCGGTTCGAGGCGCCGGCCGAAACGAGCGAGTGTTTGAACAGCGCGGGCGAGCTGCATCGGCGACACGTCGATGCCGCCGAGGGCGAGACCAGCGCCATGGTCTTCGGGGCGACCGACATCGAAGCCGAGGTCGTCGAGGCGATGGGCGAGGCGTGTGGAACCCGCGCGGCGTGCGGCATCGATGGCTGCGAGGTTGAGAGAAGAGGCGAGGGCGAAGCGTGCCAGGACCGGACCCCGCTCGCGGCCGTCGTAGTCTTGGGTCTCGAAGAGCGCTCCGCCGGCGCCGGTCATGGGCGTGGAGATATCGTCGAGCCAGGTCGCGGGGTGGCCGCCGCGTTCGAAGAGCAGCTCGTAGACGAAGGGTTTGAGCGATGATCCGGGCTGTCGCTGCGCGCGGAGCAGGTCGATGGATCCGCCCGGGCCACGGGGATCTGCGGCGCTCACGTAAGCGAGGATTTCACCGGTGCCATTGTGGAGGACGACGGCGGCGCCGTTTCTAACGCCGCGACCGCTCAGCTGACGTACCGCGGCGGCGGTGAGCTGCCGCGCTTCGACGTGGAGTTGTCGGTCGAGGCTCGTTCGCAGCTCGCTTTGGCTTCGAGGATCGCCGCTGGCGAGGACACCTTCGACGAAGCGTGGTGCGTGCCAGGGCCGCGTCGATTCTTCGCGAATGCGCGGAAAGCGAGCGAGCTCGGTCTGGAGCACAAGCTCCGAGATGGCGCCGGTGGCGCGCATGCGGTGGAGCACGAATCGTTGACGTCGGATGGCGCGATCGCGATGCCGGCGCGGTTCGGTGGCGCTTGGCGCCTGGGGGATGCCCGCAAGGAGCGCCGCTTCTCCCACCGTGAGCTCGCTTGGCGCTTTGCCAAAGTAGGCTTCACTCGCTCGCGCGACGCCGACGATTTGATCGCCGAAGGGGACGCGGTTGAGGTACTGCTCGAGGATCTCGCGTTTGGAGAAGTGCTCTTCCAGGGCGAGGGCGCGGACCATCTCGAAGGGCTTGTCCCAGAGCCCATGAGGGCGTCCGTAGACCATCTTGACGGTCTGTTGCGAGAGCGTAGAGCCGCCGCTCAAGCGCCGGCCAGGCGTGATGAAGGAGAGGCTGCTTCGGAGCGTCGCGCTCCAATCGACGCCTTCGTGCTCGTAGAAGTTCGCATCTTCGGTGGCGAGGAACGCCTCGATGAGACGTGGTGAGACATCTTCCAAGCGCACCCAGCGACGGTCTTCGCCGTCCGGACGGGTAAGGCGGAGAGCCAGCCCATGGCGGTCGGTGATTCGGAACGAATCGCGTGGCTGGACGAAGCGCTCGGGCTCGATGAGGCCAGGCGCCACGGTTGGCCAGACCGTGTGCACGCCTAGGGCGAGGACCAAGGCGAGGACGACGCGTTTGGCGAAGCCTGAGCGAGTGGACCAGAGGATCATGGCGCGGACACGTTCGGAGCGACGGTGAGCTCGTGGACGGCGCTTCGCCCGATGAACTCGGGATCGCGCTCGGACTCGATCTGCGCCGGTGGCGCTGTGAAGTGGCCAGGCGTGGTGGCACGGATGACGTAGGTGTACTCCTGGAGGCGCGCCGGTAGGCTCTCGAGGGTGAAGACGGCGGCGTTTCGTTCGAGGGCGCGATGCGTGATGGAGCCGGCGGAGCGATATGCATGGTACCCGCGGGGATCGCTCGCCTCGTCGCTGGGTCCGGCGCCAAGCATGGAGGCGACGGCGTCGTGGGCGCTGGTGCTGAACGCGTTCTCGACGGGTTCAAAGCCCGCTGCAAGAGGGTCGTGAATCGCGACGGGGTGCTGGCTTGGTGACTCCGAGTACACAAAGAGGCGGACGCGGACCATGGTGCCGAGGGGCAGCTCGGTTTCACTCGTGACGGGCCGGCCGTCGATGAGCTCGAAGCGGCGATGGATGGCGACGCGTGCGCCACGCGCCATGTGGTCGGTGGCGTTCAACGTCTCGGCGTAGTCGCTCTCGACGCTGAAGAAGAGCGGCGCTTCCGTCGGGGATTCGAGACGAACGAGGTGGTCGTTGCCACCCAGTTCGGCGAGGGGAATGTCGAAGCGCGCGGCGTCCAGGCTGGAGGACTCGGCGCTTAAGGCGACGCCGTCGAGGGTCACAGGACCTACGCCGCCACCACGGAAGAGGCGTGCATACGCGGCGAGGCCTCGGGCCGCGAAGGCGGCGTCGACGCTGGATTGCCAGCCGTAGGCGGACCGCGGATTCGTCGCGGACAGGAGGCGCTGGGAAACCGCGCCGAGGTGCTCGCGGCCCACGCGTGTCGCAGCGAGGGCTTCCACGATGGGGCCGAGGATAGACCCGCGAAGGTCCGGGTAGCGCACGCTGTAGGGAAGCGTGTCGTCCGCCGTGTGGTCGTTCATGGCGTAGTCCGCGACTTCGAGGGCGAGGGTGTTTTGTTCGCCCTTCTCTGCGTCGTCCATGGCGAGGGCGAGGAAGGCTCGGGCGAGGAGGCTGAGCTGACCACGTCGCTCGAAGAGCTCTTCGGTGACGCTCGGTGCGCGCTCGCCGGCCTCCGTCAGGACGCGAACCGCGTAGGCGATGCCCGCATCGGCGTCGGCGAAACGGTACTCGGCGTAGGGACGTCGTTCGATGGTCGCGCGGAGCCACTCGAGGGCGCGCGTGTAGGCGATAGAGGGGACGTGGAAGCCGGCGTTCTTGGCGGCGACGAGGGCGTGAACGCCCATGGCGCTCTCCCACGGGGAGGACCAACCGTTGCTCGCCCAGCGACCAAAAGCGCCGTCATCGAGTTGAATACGTAAGAGGTGCTCAACGGCGGCGTTGCCGCGCGCCATTCGCTCCGCGAGGTCACTCACCACTCCGACGCGGTGGCTGTCGGTGGAGGAGAGACCGCTGGAGAGCTCTTGGCTGGCGGCGAGGAGGAGGACTCGCGAGGCGCGGTCTTCGATGCTCTGCCAAGGCGACGCGGCGATGCGGGCGGGGATGGCGTCGAAGCCAAGGAATGGATGGGTGGCGACATGAATGCGGGCGTGACCGCGTTCGATGTTCGGAAAGCGGAGAGTTATGCCGGGGTTGGTGGGCGAGCCGTGTGCACCTTGAACGGCGCCATAGGCGATGCGTCGAGTCCAGCGAGCGCGGGGCGCGATGCTGAGGGTGCGGTCGGTTTGCACGTCTCCGAAGCTGGCGCGCACTCGAAGTTCGTTTGCGTTTGGCACAGCGACATCAAACTCGAAGCTTGCGGATGCGCCCTCCTCGAGATCGACGTCGCGCTGATGGCGCTCGTCGCCGATTTGAACCTGGAGCGTGCCGGACGCGGCGCCGCCGGTGGCGTGGAGCATGAAGCGCGCTTTGAAGGTGTCGCCGGCGGTGGCGAAGCGCGGGAGGCTGTCGCGAAGAACGATCGGCGCTTCGACGGAGAGGGGCGCGCTGGCCTTTCCAAAGGCGGCGGCCTCGTCCATGGCCACAGCCATGATGCGGTATTCGGTGGCGCGCTCGGGGAGCCGGATCGTGGCGTGCACGCGTCCGTTTTCGTCCGTCACAAGACCGGGCGCCCAAAGAGGTACGGGGTCCGGGTAGGTTTCGTCGGGGCGAAGAACACGGCCTCCGGCGGACTCGCCACCGTCGCCGCCGGCGCGCCATTGCTCGGGGATGATGCGGCTCACCAGACCTCGGCGGACATCCTCCCAGGAGAAGTTCGCCGAGCGACGAGGGAAGAGCCCTGCGCTTAGGTTGCTGGGGCGGTAGTCCGTGAGGCGAAGGAGGCCTTCGTCGACGGCCCAAAGGGTGACCTCGGCGTGAGCTGGAGCGCCGCCGCGGGAGACGAGGGCTTCGATGGCGACCTCTTCTCCAGGGGCTGCGTCGGTTGCGGCTTCGATGGCGATGTCTAGGGATTGTCCCGCCGGGCGCACGGTGATCTCCGTGGCGCCGTAACGAAGATCGGGGCTTCCTGGGTCGCCACTTTCTTGGGGGTCACCGTCTCGGCCGCGCAACACGGTGAGCGTGAGATAGACGTTGGGCGTCATGGCGGCGCTGATGGGCACTTCAAGCGTGTGACCTCCGCTCTCGACGTCGAGGCGTTCGTGGTGAAGCACGCCATTGCGCTGCACCGTCAGTAGCGCCTGGGCGTTGTCCCAAGGGGACTCGAAGGCGATGTTGGCCGTGTCGCCGACCTGATAGCTCAAGCGCTCGGGTGTAACGGTGATGGGCGCGCCGGGGGCGTCGCGGTCTGGGAACTCGTTCGGTCCGGCGACGTACAGACGGCGTGAGGCGATGGTCTTGCGCCCTTCGCTGTCTTCGGCTTCAACTTCAAGCACGTAGGTGCCGGGGCGTGGCGGCAGGAAGTCGCAGCCGGCGGCCTCTTCCGCGGACTCAAAGCGGCAGGTGTGCACGGTTTCGCTGCGCTGGTTGCGGCGCACGCGGTAGCCAGAGGTGTTGCCTTCGTGCCACTCATACCAGCCGTGCCAGCCTTCGCGGAGCACGCGGCCTCGAATGCTCTGGCCGACCAGTGCTTCGCCTTCAGGGCCCAAAACCACGGCACGAAGTTCGAGGGTTTCGCCGGCGCTGGTCCATGCGGCGCCGTTTCTAAGGCCGACTTCAAACGCCGCAGGCTGTAGCGTGAGGTCGTGGTGGGCCGCGGTGGTTTGGCCCGTGGGGTCGCGTACTTCAACTTCGAGGGTGAGGCGCTCGCGTCGTGCACCGCTCACGAGGGCGGTTTCGAAAGTGACGCGGCCATCGGTGCCGGTGCGTGCGCTGCCGGAGTGTTCTGTGCGTGGCGATACGGTGGCGTCGACGGGACCAAAGGTGAAGTCGCGGTATTCACTGCTCGTGGTGGCCGCGCCGCGGCGGAGAAGTGACCACTCGACTTCCGCGTCGGCGACGGGAGCTCCGAAGAGGTAGCTCGCATCGACGGTGAACGACGGCGTCTCGTCGGTCATGACGTGGCTGGGGCCTTGGGCATCGACGCGGAAGGAAGGCTGGCGAAAGTTGGCGACGCGAATGCTCGCCTGGCCCAGTTGCCGTTCTGCGGCGTCGAAGGACTCGGGGCGATGGACCGAGAGCACATAGTTGCCAAGGGCGCTGGTCTGCGGCAGCTCGAACTCCGCGTTCACAAAGCCGAAGTCGCTGGATATCGAAGTCGCTTCGCCGATGGGCGCTTGTTGGGAAGGGCTCGTGAGGCGAATTATGAACTCTTCACCGGGGATGGCTTGGACGTCGCTGCCGTTGACGGTGCGCAGCGCTGCGCTGGCGCGAACCGTGGTGCCGGGGCGGTAGGCGCCGCGGTCGCTCATGACGGCGGCGATGGCGTCGTTTTCGGCGGAGGTTTCGCCGCCGGCGTAGATGCCGAGGCGTGCTGGGCCGATGGCGCGGGAGTGCTCCACGACGAGGGCCACTTGGTCGTCGCCATCAAAGGCGGCGACGCCGAGCCGTACGCCGAGGAGCGAGTCGTCGCTCGGGAGGAAGATGAGACCGTCGGAGTCGGTGGTGCCTTCGAGAGTGTCCATGTCTTGGCCCGCTGCGCGCACGAGGACACGTGCGCCGCTGACGGGCGAGCCGTCGGAGAGGCGCGTGAGCCAAACTTGAACGCCGTCTTCGAGGGTCTGAACGGTTGGCGCGAGGTCTGTGCGCTGAAGGAAGATGGGCGTGACCGAGGAACCGTTTTCGCCGGCGCGGAAGCCGACGACGGCCGTTGATGCGGTGCGTGCGTCATCACGCCAGCGATACGTGCCGCGGCCGGGGCGGTTCGCGCGGGCGTCAGGGATCACGTCGACCATCGGCGTGAACGCGGTGTGTTCGTGGGCGGCGCGGAGGAAAGCCGCCGGCGCGAGGGCCGCGTCGAGGAGTCGCTCGGCTGAAACCGCACGGTAGACGAGGGCGCCCTTGCGGACGTTGATGCCCGTGAGGTGAAGGAGCGGCGCAGCGCCGAGTTCATAGCTTAGGCGTGTGCTGCCTCCTTGGACAGTGACGCTCGGCGTACGCCCACGGGATCGCACGGCGAGGGGGCCCATGCGTTGCAGGGGTGCGCCGGATGCGGCGCGGAGTTCGCCAAAGCGGACTTCGTAGACCTGGTTTGGAGCCCACTGTCCTTCGAGGGAGAGCACGCGGCCGCTGGGACTACGGACAAGGCGCGCGCCGGGGAGCTGGGGCGAGACCGTGAAGAACGTACTCGTGGCGTCGCCGAGTTCTTCGCTGGCGAGGATGCCGAGTTGAGATTCGATGTCGACGACGCGTCCTGGCGCGGCGCCGAAGGAGCAGCCGGAGGTACCGCGGGCATCGAGGTTGCAACCGACGCCTTCGATCTGTGGTGCGGGCTGGACCATGAAGCGCATCACGCCGGGCGTGCCGCCGGCCCAGGTCCACCAGCGTGGTGCGAGGGCGACGCCAATGTTGGAGCCGGCTTCGAGGCCGCGGGAGGGAATGAGATCGACACGAAAGAGTTGTTCTTCGCGGCCACGGGAGCGAAGTGAGAAGGGCAGCGAGCGGGCGCCGCCGCCGACTTCATAGGCCATCACGTCGCCGCGAAGATCGGCGGCGCTCACGGGGTTGTCGAAGAAGAGCGCGAGCGGCTGCCCCGCGGCGACGCGGTGAGCGCCGCGGCTGACGGCGTGAGGGGTTCCGTCGAAGACGACGACGC
>JBLHKB010000293.1:0-8591 GCA_047619315.1 Polyangiales bacterium | reverse complement strand
GTGAGGGTGAGGTTATCGAGGAAGTAGGCGATGTTGCCGGGGTTGCGAACCTGCACGGAGATTCCGATGACGCCGCCGCTCGAGGCGATTTCGTTCGACGACTCGTAGGTCTCCATCGCTGACTCCGTCAGCGCGTTCTCCATGGTCTGTTCCGTGGACCAGTTGGAAGAGGTCTCGTTGGTCGTCGAGTAGGAGTACTCGTAGCTCACCGAGGCTTCAAAGCTCCAGCCGCTGAAGCCTGCGGAAGTGCCCACCGTATGAGACTCCTCCACGGCGTAGGAGCTGCCGCCACCCCAGCTGTTGGAGTTCGCGGAGCGTGTCTCCGTCGAGCGTTCCTGTCCGATCGACTCGGACGTGCCCATCGTCGTTTCGTAGGTGGCGTAGATGACAGGCGCGAGGGCGAGTTCGATGTCGAGCTCGGGGCGGTCGGCGACCAAGGGGTTGAACTGGAAGTTGTTCACCTCGGGGTCGAAGGCGAGGTCGTTGATCTCGATGCCGTCGTCGAAGCCGTCTCCGTCGCTGTCAGCCACCGTGGGAGAGGTATGCCAGATGGTGATCTCGTCGAGGTCTGAGACCCCGTCCTCATCGGTGTCGAGGGTCGGATCGATGCCCGCGTCAAAGCCGGTATCGATCGTGGCGTCACCTCCTAAACCACCGTCCCCACTCATCGGGGCGTCGTCGTCGCCACAGGCGAGGGCAAACACTAAAAGAAACACAGCTGCGAGGACTCTTGGCATCCCGAGAGTTCACCCGTTTGGGGAGGCTGCGCGAGGGCGAATTCCCGGAATACTTCGCTGGAACTGGAACTTTCGCTCAGTCGGGGCACGGCCTCCCAACACACCACTTGTTCACAGGAAGCGTTGGCGATAGACGCCGTTCATGACCGCCGAGCCGCCCCCACTGAAGACGCCGGTCTTCCCCGACTTCACGCTCCGAAGCGACCCCCCGAAGATCCTCATCCTCTACGGCTCCCTCCGCGAGCGCTCCTTCAGCCGGCTCGCGGCGGAAGAGGCCGGGCGCGTTCTCGAGGGCCTCGGCTGTGAAGTCCGCTTCTTTCACCCCGGTGAGCTTCCCATCAAGAGCCCGGATCACGAAGACCACCCCAAGGTCAAAGAGCTCCGCGACCTCTCCATCTGGTCCGAAGGCCAAGTGTGGTGCAGCCCTGAAATGCACGGGGCCATCACCGGCGTCTTCAAAAACCAAATCGACTGGATTCCCCTCTCACTGGGCGCCGTTCGCCCAACGCAGGGACGCACCCTCGCCGTGATGCAGGTGTGCGGCGGCAGCCAGTCCTTCAACGTCGTCAACACCCTGCGCTTGCTCGGCCGCTGGATGCGCATGATCACCATTCCAAACCAGTCGTCGGTGGCAAAGGCCTACCAAGAGTTCCACGAAGACGGCCGCATGAAAGACTCGCCGTATCGCGAGCGCATCGTCGACGTCATGGAAGAACTCTACAAGTTCACCATCCTCACCCGCGACCTCCAGGACTTCCTCGTCGACCGCTACAGCGAACGCCTCTCCGCCGCACGCAAAGAAGAGAGGGGGACGGGGTCATGACTATGACCTTATGATGACTCTAGGTTTCCCTGGAGTCATCTGGGTGCGCGTAGGGTCATCATAAGGTCATAGTCATGACCCCGTCCCCACCACCCACACGCGCTGCGAAGGCCACCAGCACTTCCCCAAGCTGCGTCTCCAGTTCGCTGTCTTTGAGCGCGCCTTTTTCCGTGTCGAAGACATCGTAAAAGCTCGGCACGGAGAGACTCCCGACAAGCTCTGCGCCAACGTGCGGCGCGCTTTGAAGAAAGTTACCCAGCGCCGAAGCGCCGCCGCGTTTGCCCGGGGAGGTCGAAAGCGCCAATACCGGTTTCTGCTGAAAGACCTTCGCGTCGATGCGACTCGCCCAGTCGAAGAGGTTCTTGTACGCCGCCGTGTAGTTTCCGTTGTGCTCGGCAAAGGAGATGACGACGCCATCCGCCTCGCCGATGAGCCGAAAGAAACGGGCAGCGTGGTCCGGGAGTTCGTCCGCTTCGCGATCGACGCTGAAGAGCGGCATCTCGAAGTCGTTGAGGTCTAAGACTTCGGTCTCCACATCCGGGAGTGATGCTTTCAGACGTGCGACGGCATGAGTGACCAATGCCTTGTTGATGGATTTACGGGATGAGCTGGCGCCAAAAGCGAGGATCTTCATAGGTATCTCCTGAAGAAACACCCTAGCAATCGACCAAAAATCACACAAGACCCCCTTGCGCGACTACATCTGACCGAATAGATCACAGGTGTGAAAGCTTCTGAAGATTTCGACGTGTTTGTGGCCATCCTCGATGCGGGCAGCATCAGCGAGGCTGCACGCGAGCTGGATGTACCCCGCGCCTCTCTCTCCCGACAGCTTGCCCGCCTTGAGGAGCGACTCGCCGTGCGCCTCGTGCACCGGAGCACCCGCAAGTTGGTCGCGACGCCGGCGGGGGAAGCGCTCTACCCACGCGCCCGTGCGCTCGTCCTCGCCGCCAACGCCGCCGTCGAGTCCGTCGCGCGCCTCGATGACGTGCCCCGTGGACTTCTGCGCGTGTCGACGCCTCCACACTACAACCCCGCCTTGGGCGGCGTCTTCTCGACGTTCCTACGCATGTATCCCGACGTGCAGGTTGAGCTCCAAACATCCGCGCGTCACGTGGACCTCGCCGAGGAGCAAGTCGACGTCGCCATCCGCGGCGGCGTAGTCCGCGACACGAGCCTCATCGCGCGCCCTCTCTCGCGTTCGATGATGACCGCCGTCGCCTCTCCCGCCTATCTTAAGCGCCGCGGCTGTCCGTCGAACATCAAGGACCTCGCAGACCACGCGTGCCTGCGCGGCTTCGCCGGGGGCAAACGTCCAAACTCCAAGTGGCCTCTCCAAGATGGCGGCGAAGTCGAGGTCGACGGGCCCTTTGTCAGCGACGATATGATGGCCCTCCGCGGCGCCGCCGAAGACGGCCTTGGCATCGCGCTCATTCCCAGCGACCTCATCCACAACGCCATCGCCAGCGGCTGCCTTGTCCCCGTCCTCGAAGAGCAAGTCGGGCTCAACGTGGCACTCTCCATCGTGTGGAAAGAGCGCGAGTTCCTCGACCCAAAGATTCGCGCCTTCGTCGACGTCGTGGTGCGCTGGCAAGAAGAAGGCGGTATCCGCTAGGATATCTAATACCTGCATTCGCTGGCAGGCTTTGACAACGTTCCCAAAACGGTATCGCTCGTGCAGAATCACAAAGCCCCCGTGTTTTGAAGGCGGAGGAGAACTATTTTGCCTAACCTAACGAACTGCGCCCGCGTTTGGACGTCCATCTTTCTGCGCCTCGGGCTCGCGGGCTGCGAGACCACCGGCGGCACGCCCGACGCGAGCACCACACGACGAGACACAGGTCCCGGTCCAGACTCGGCGGCTCTCGATACAGGCGGTGGCGGGTCCGATACCGGTCCGGCGGAGCTGGTCATCGACAACTCAGGAATGTCAGCAAACCCGTTCGCCTGGTCGGATCTCGACAGTGAGAATGTCTCACTCTGCGGCATCATTGAAGGCAACGTACTTCGCCTCAGCGAGGCCGGCGGCGCGGAGTGTGATTCAGGCGACCCAATCCTCATCGCCCAGCGTTCGCTCACCGCGGTGAGCTTCGTGGCGCGAAGCAGCCCGTCCGTCGAGATCCTCTCGACGACGTCCGCCTCCGGGTCCATCGTGAATTCCATGCGGGCCGACGGTCTCTTCGACACCGCCATGATGGATCCTCCACGCACAAATGGCGAGATCGAGCTCAGCATCGCCTCCTCCGATGGCGGCCCCAACGCGACGGTCGTGATCCGCTGCGAGAACTTCGACGCCGATGGCCTGCCTGCGGCCTTCGGGTTCAGGTTCAACGGAAGATAGTCCGCCAAGTTTGCCCGGGGGCCACCTTGGCCCCAAAATCCGTCGCATGGGCCTCTGGGATTCAGCACTCGACCGCAGCATCTTCTTTGCCTTCGACGCCAGCGGCTTCGAACGTCATGCAAAGGACTTTACGCCCCTGAACGCGTCCCTCGAAGGGCAACGATTCATCGTCACAGGCGCGAACTCCGGCCTCGGTCTCGCCACCACGCGCTCCTTAGCAGCGCGCGGCGCCGCGGTGTGGATGCTTTGCCGCAACGAAGAACGCGGCAAGGCCGCACGGGACATGGTTCGCACCGAAACGGGCAGCGACTCCGTGCACCTTGAGCTTGTCGACATGAGCTCCTTGGCTTCCGTCGACTCCTTCGTCGCGCGCTTCACACACCAGGCCCCCGGGCCCGTTCACGCGCTCGTGCACAACGCCGGCGTTCTCCTCGACAAACGCGTGGAGACCGCCGAGGGCTTCGAACTCACCCACGCGACGAATATTCTTGGCGCAGTTCGCCTCACCCATGGTCTTCGCGCCTCTCTTGGTGCCGGCGCGCGCGTCGTCTTCGTCGCCTCCGGCGGCATGTACAGCACGCCCCTCGATCTCCATCTGTTAAGTGAGCCGGCGCAGCCCTTCGACGGCGTGAAAGCCTACGCCCAAACGAAACGCGCCCAAGTGGAGCTAGCGAAGGTCATGGCGGCGGAGCTGCCTACGTTGCACATCAGCGCCATGCACCCGGGCTGGGCCGACACGCCCGGCGTCAGCAGCTCACTGCCAGGGTTCTACGATCGCATGAAAAAGCGCCTTCGGACCCCAGCCCAAGGCGCCGACACCATCCTCTGGCTTGCCACATCGCCGGAGGCGAACGACACGCGCGGCCGCTTTTACTTCGACCGTGAGCCCGCCGCGCCAACGCTCTGGTTTCGTCGCGAAACCAGCGACAAGGCAAGGCGCGCGCTCTGGCAGAAGCTCACCCGCGACGCGAGTATTCAAACCTTCGGAGAGACGCCATGATTCGAATCGAAGAAGTCCGCACCTTCAGCGCCAACGCCGACGCCGTCTTCCATTTCCTCGCCGACTTTCGGAACCTGCCCCTCTGGGATCCCGGCATCACCAAGTCACGTCTCGTCCGCGGTGACGCGCACTCCAAGGGCGCCCACTTCGCCATCGAGTCTCAGTTTCTCGGACTTCGAATTCCCTTGAGTTACACCACGCGTCACTACGACGACAGTGCTTTTGAGGCTGTCATCGAAGGTGAGGGCAACTCCCTCAGCGCCGTCGACCGCATCTTCATCACCGCACGCCCCTCGGGGTGTCAGCTTCTCTGGCAAGCGGACTTCGAACTCAAGTGTTTCCGCCGTCTTGCAGAACCGATGAGCCGCCCGCTCTTTAGACGCCTCGGTGAAAAGGCCATGAGCGGCCTCATGCGCTACGCAGCGAAGAATCCGGCGTTTGCTCCGCCGTTTCACTGACCAGCGTTTCACTGACCAGCGTTTCACTGACCAGCGAATGTGAGTGCACCCGCCCGGAGAACGTGTCCACGTAGTCGTCTACCCGCCGCCACTCCTCGTCGAGCCAAGTCGCGATATCTGGACCCAACGTAGAAGCAGGCCGTCGCCAAAAGCGAATGTTAACCGTGCAACCGACCAACTCACCGGAGAGCATACTAGCCATCGTCGAGAAGCCCTCGAAGCCGTGGTGAGCAAAGAACACCACGTCGAGCTCCGGGGCTGCTTCGTGCAGGGCCGCGACGCCGCGGATCTTCGGGAGTAGTGTGTTTTTGAGGCTCTCGGCGACGGACAGGCGTGAGCTATCGGACGCTCTCAGCTTTGCGAGCACCTTCTCTCGTACGGCTTCTGTGAAGCGAGTCCCCTCAGGGTAGATGACCACGGCCTCCCGCTCGGACATGCCGCGCGCCAAAGTAGCAATGGCTTGAAGCTCGCTCTCATCGACCTGCTTTCGATCCACAAAATGGTTCGGCAGTCGGCCACCGGCGATGTCGAGGCATGGGTCGCCGCGCAGCTCCTTCTTGAGCACGTAGCGAAGGCGAAACCCCCGCTCGGAGCTAAGGAGCGCCGCCGGAAGAACGGTGTCCGCGATGGACGTATGGCGCATGAGCAGGAGGAACGGGCCGTCGTTGAGCACCTCGTCACCCTCCACCACCAAGCGAAGCTGCAGCAACCACCGCATCGCTCGAAAGAGGGAGTTCGCCCACACGCGCTGAAGTGAATAGTGAAACGGCTGGTTAGCGCTCTGCCCGAGGGCCCAGGCTCCGGTCATACCGATGACGCCGAACAGTTCCATCCATGAGTAGATGAGGACGAAGAGACACAGGCGGAGGGCGATGAAGCGCCGCCGCCGAAATACGCCTACCCCTGTGAGCACCAATATCCAGAGCGGGGCTGACAGCGTCGCCGTCGCTGCGAGGAGGAACAACGCAGGAATCGTGACGAGTCTTCGTGGCACTTTGGAAACATAGGACCAGAGAATCTCTGGGGCGAATTTTCTCGAACCCCTTGACCCATAATGGGGATGACCCTTGCCGCTTTGGATGCGCTTATTATTGCCCCGCGTGGGCCTCGCTTTGACTCTTAGCCTCTCCCTCGCCGCCTGTGGCGACGACGACGCCCCGGCGGACGGTGGCTCTTCCCCCGACGCTACAACTGACGCCGGCAGCACCTCTGGATTCCTTGGGGCCTGCGTCTACACGAACACCTTCTCCGACGAAGAAGACTGCCGTGAATACACCGGCAACGGCTGGACGATGGAGAGCGCGGCGACGGATTGCGAAACAGCTTGGCTTGGCCAGCCCGGTGTTCTCTCCGCCGGCGCCTGCAACCTCGAGAACGAAATCGGCCGCTGCGACATCGGCGACATCGCCGTCGACGGCTACGTCATCGTCTCCAGCGGTGACTCCGGCGCCTGCGGGGCGGCGGAAGTCGCTTGCACCGGTTTCGCCGGCGGCACCTTCGTTGGCGCCGCATCTTGCTCCAGCTGTACGCCAAGCGACGAGATCGGTCAGCCCTTCATTCCTGCGTACGTCGACTGCCGCGCGCCCCTCGCCGGCGAAGAGCCTGGCATGAGCGAAGGCGGCGAGGTCTGCACCTGGACGATCATCAGCGGCTCCACGGAGCCCGGTCGTCGCTACGCCGACTACGCGGACTGCGACGTCGTACGCACACAGCGCCCTTACTACGCACAGAGCGCCGGTGTCGAAGCCGACCCCACGGACCCTCGTCTCGATGACGCCGAATATATGGGCGAAGTTCAGTGGCTCCGCGAAGAGGCCGAAGCTTCCGCATGTTCGTGCTGTCATACCAGCACCGAAACTCCTGACGGCGCAGCCATCTGGGACACCGAGGGCGGCGATCTTTGGGTCGACACCATCAGCGACGAGGCCCTCGCCATGCTCGGTGGATACACCGACTCCGCGGCGTTCGGCTACCTACCGACCGAAGAAAACAACGGCTTCGACCGCGCCACCAACGGCCTCCCCACGACAGACCGCCCACGTCTCCGCGCCTTCGTCGAAGCAGAACTCGCGCGACGCGAGATCACGCCGGAACAGGCAGCAGAGCTTGAGCCCTTCGCGCCCTTCTTCCGCGAGCTCATCGACTTTGAGCCCGAAGCCTGTGACGAGGGAGTCGGCGTCGATGCTGACGGCGCCCTGACCTGGGTCGGCGGCGGCGCTCGCTACATCCATGTCCTCGCCGCGGACTCTCGAGCACCGGGCGTTCCGCCAAACTGGGACCTCCCTGACGGAACGATCTGGGCATTCTCCGTTCCGCCCGACGTCATGGAGTTGGGCTGCGGCATCACCTACGGCGAGCTTCCCGCCACGGCCCTTCAGCGCGTCCCCGAAAGCGGCGCTCCGCCGGCCCTCGTCTCCGGCGAGAGCTACTTCCTCCACGTCCAGCGAGATATTGCGCTCCCCATCGCGCGCTGTCTCTTCATCGCGCCTTGATACGCGTGTTCCTAGCGGCGGTGTGTCTCACGGCGTGTGGTGACGCCGTCGAGATGCCCCGCGACGGGTCCATGGAGGGTGGCAACTTTGTCTGCGACACGGAAGAAGACGTCGCAAGTTTTGTGTTTGCGCCGACCTGCGCGACCTCTCGCTGTCACGACGCGGACGTTCCAAGTGGGCGCCTCGATCTCGAGACGCCGGGCATCACCGAGCGCATCACGGGCCGTATGTCCATACACCGGCGCTGCAGCGATCAAGCGCTCTTGGTTCCGGGCGACCCGGCGGCTAGCTTCATGATGCGAAAGGTCCTTGGCACCCACGACGACTGCGGTGACCCCATGCCGAATCGCGGGGAGATCAGCCCAGCGCAGCGACGTTGTATCGCGGCGTGGATCGCGAACGTCGAGTAGACTCGCGCGCATGATGCGCGCGTCACCGCTCTGCCTTCGGTACTCGCAGCCCTGCTTTTGGCTCTGTTTGTGAGAACTTGGACTACTTCTTCGTGCTGGGATCGTTGACGCGACATGAGAGCCATCCTCGTCTTCTCCAGCATTCTCTGCGCTTGCGCGGGGCGCCCGCTTCTTGAGCGGCCCTCTCGCGCTGACGTTGCGCCGACGTTTGAGCGCCATGGTTTCTCGGGTAGCGCCGCTGTGATTTGGCCCAGCGGCGAAGAGCGATGTTTCGGCGACTGCGAAGAACGCTTCTCGCCGGCGTCGACATTCAAAGTCCCCCACGCGCTC
>JBLHKB010000292.1:0-8611 GCA_047619315.1 Polyangiales bacterium | reverse complement strand
GTCGCCGCATGGGGCGGCGATACAAAGCAGGCCGAAAGCCTTCGGCCCACGTGTGCCCGCCCCGAACCGAACGTGTAGTTGGATCACCGCCCCGAACCCGGAGGAGGACAACTAAGACTGAACCCAGCGAAGCGTTGTGCAGGCCGAAAGCCTTCGGCCCACGTGTGCCCGCCCCGAACCGAACGAGCTGTTGGATTTACAGACCGGAACCCTGAGACGGATAATTGAGCCCAGCGAAGCGTTGTGCAGGCCGAAAGCCTTCGGCCCACGTGTGCCCGCCCCGAACCGAACGAGCCGTTGGATTTACAGACCGGAACCCTGAGACGGATAATTGAGCCCAGCGAAGCGTTGTGCAGGCCGAAAAGCCTCCGGCCCACGTGTGCCTGGCGCGAACGCGCAGTTGGATCACCGCCCGAGCCCTGAGAAGGACAACAAAGGCTGAGCCCAGCGAAGCGTTGTGCATCTTTGACTCGCATTGGCGGTCCAACGGGCGTATGCCTGCGACTCGATGCGTGCCCTTCTAGCAGCCGCCGTCTGCATCGCGGCTACTTCGATAGCCCACGCTGATGAACCGGACTGGCGCGGCCAAGTCGTGGTGGGCGTTGAAGTGGTGGGTGCCGCGCGTCGAACGACCCCCGCACGTCAAATAGGAATCCCCATCGGCGCGCCGCTGACACGCCAGCTTCTTCGGAGCACCACTCAGCGACTTCTGCGCTCGGGCCAGTGGTCGAATGTGCAGATCGACGTGCTCCTCGACAGCGAAGGGGCCCGCGTCCTCGTCTCTTTGGTGCCACGCCTGGTTTTGCTTCGTGCGGACATCCGCGGAAACGAAGAGTTCGACGACAGCGAGGTGAGGAGAACCCTCCGTGTCGACGCGGGGTCTGAGATCCAGACCAGTGATTTTTCAGCGCTCCGGACTCGTGTCGTCGAGGCCTATGCAGGGCACGGCTTCGAGCAGACCCGCGTGGAGTTCACTCTTCGCGAAACCGATGACCCCAGCCGCAAACTCTTGGTGGTCGCGATCCATGAAGGACCACCTACTGAGATCAGTGAAATCGTCTTCGAAGGGGACTCACCTCCACGTGCGACGGGATTGCGACGCGCCATGGGCGTGTCCACCGGCGACCGCCTCGACCGTGACGATGTAGAAGGGGCGACGCGAGAAGGCGAAGCCCGACTGCGTCAACGAGGCTATTTCGAGAGCCGCCTTCGTTTGCTCGGCGTGGAAGCGGGCGCGGATGGCGCACGCGTTCGCTACGCCCTCCATCTTGGACCTCGCTACGCCGTTCGCGTCAGCGGCCATGGAGCCATTAGCCGGGATGAAATCGTGGAGGTGTCTCGCCTCTTTGAAGAGCGTCTTTCTCAAAGCCAGCTCACGCCCATGACCCTTCGAATCCAAGACCTCATCCAGCGCTACGGATACCCCGACGCACAAGTTGACGTCCTGCCGGTCAGCCCGAACGAGCCTCCGCCCGGCATCGACGCGCTGATTCTCATCCGTATCGACGCCAAAGAGCGGCTCGAAGTAACCCATCGGTCTTTTCCCGGTGCGCGTCACTTCGATCAATCGTTTCTCGAAGAGCAGGTCTCGGCGTTTCTCGAAGAAGCCATCGACCTTGATTCGCCCTTCGACCCCGTCGACATCCACGACGTCAATCGCCTCTTCATCGACGACGAACACCCTCGTGACGACGGCGAACCCTTTGACGTAAACCCCGTCACGACCTGGTACGAGCCTGCGTACGAAGCTGCCGCGGAACACGTCCGGGAGCTTTATCGTGCCGCTGGTTTCTTGGCCGCCGAGGTCGGACCGGCCCGCCTCCATCGCACGGGCGATGGTCATGCCATCGTTCGACTACCCGTCCTCGAAGGCCCCCGGGCTTATCTTCACAGCGTGTCCCTCGACGGGAATGAAGCCATCAGTGACCGCGAGGTGCTGGAAGCATCGGAGCTCGAGCGTGGACAGCCTTTTTCGTACCTCGCCTTGGAGCGCGCCAAAGACCGAATCACGCGTGGCTATCAAGAGCGCGGTTACTACTACGCCACGGTGGAAGCCAACGTTCGCTTTAGCGGCGACCGAACTCGCGCTGAGATTATACTTCGGGTCACGGAACGCTTCGAAGTTCGTATTCGCGGGCTCCGCATTGAAGGCGCGGACGACACCAGAGAGACCTTGATTCGCCGCGTCGCCGCCCTTGACGATGGCGAGCTGCTCACGCCCACAACCCTTCGCCGCGCCCAAGAGCGACTTCTTGCGCTCGGCATTTTCAGCGGAGTGAGCGCGACGCCCATCGAACCAGATTTGCCGGCGCGAACCAAGGAGATCTCCCTTGTCCTTTCCGAACGCAAGACTCAGTACCTCGACTTTCGAATCGGTGTCTCCACGGCCCAGGGCGCTCGTTTTGGTGTTGAATACGGAATTCGTAACATCGGCGGACTCGCCCTTGAGGTGAGCCTTCGAGCACAGCTCGGTTATCAGTTCTTCTTCCTCGACGACACCCTCGAACAACGCTTTGACGGGCTCTCCCTTCGCGACCGCCTCGAGCGCCGCGTCGTCCTCACGTTGGCGGCGCCCTACATCGGCATCCCCGACGTGCGCGCGTCACTCTCGTTGGGAAACCTCCGCGAGAACGAACGAAACTTCGGCCTCGACGCCAACACCATCGACCTCTCATTCGCGTGGCGTCCTCAGCGCTCCCTCAGCTTTTCCGTGGGCGGCGGCGTCGAGAACAACCAGGTCGAAGTCCTCGGCGCGGAGTCTTATGATGAGATCCTTCAGAACACGACGGACCCTAGACTCCGAACTCTCCTCCGCGTCCCTGAAGGCGAATCCACCCTCGTTGCTGCTCGGCTCAGCGCGACCGTCGATCAACGTGACAACCCCTTCACGCCGACGCGCGGCTTTTTCGCGACCGGTACAGCAGAGTGGGCCAAAACCATTCGCGCGAGCACCGTGGAGCGCGCGGGCATGGTCGAGACCTACCAGAGTCATCACCTTCGCCTTTTGCTTTCGGCGAGTGGCTACGTTCCCCTGGGGCGCGGTGTTGTGTTCGCCACGCAGCTGCGAATTGGCCGCGTGGTGCATCTCCAGCAAGACTCACTCACCTATCCCAATCGAAAGTTCTTCCTTGGTGGCGTCGATACCATCCGGGGCTACCTCCAGGACGCCCTTGTGCCTCAGGACATCGCGGACGAGATCTGTGATCCAAGCAGCGCTGCCTGCGCCTTGCCAGAAGACTTCAACGTCAACGCTGTCGTTCAGGGCGGCGACGTCTTCATGGTCCTACGCGGCGAGCTTCGCTTTCCGATCTTCGGAAGCCTTCGCGGCGGCGCATTCGTCGACCTTGGCAACAGCTGGGTCGACGCCGGTAAACTCAACCCCATTCGACTGCGCCCGACAGCGGGCTTTGGCCTACGCATCTCAACGCCCGTGGGTCCCATCGCATTCGACTATGGCTTCCTCCTAGCGCGCCGGCGCTTTCTCCAAGAGCCCGTCGGCAGCTTTCATTTCTCCATCGGACTCTTCTAGCGCTACTCCGCGCTCACAGCCCGATCCTGCGCCCAGGCCCGCAGTTCCTGAATTTTCTCCGCCATCGTCACGCTCAGCGGGTGTGTGTGCTCGAGCTCATAACGAACCGATTCCGTGTCGATGTCTCGGTCGTCTGCAAACGCGGAGTAAAGCGCAGACACGATGGCCTGCTCGATCTCAGCGCCGCTAAAGCCATCCGAAGCGTCCGCCAGAACATCGAGATCAAAGGTTGAAGCGTCGCGATTACGTTTGGCGATGTGCACGCTAAAGATCGCTTTGCGCGTGTCTCGGGTCGGGAGGTCGACGAAGAAGATCTCGTCAAAGCGTCCCTTGCGAAGCAACTCCGGGGGCAGATTCGAGATGTCGTTTGCCGTCGCTACGACGAAAACGCTCTCCTTCTTCTCCTGAAGCCACGCCAAGAAGGTTCCGAACACACGCGTCGAGGTCCCGCCATCGTTACCGCCCTGGCCGAGAGCCTTCTCCACTTCATCGATCCAAAGCACGACGGGCGCCATCGCCTCGGCCGTCGCGATGGCCTTTCGGAGGTTTCGCTCACTCTCGCCAAAGTACTTCTGAAATAGCGACCCGGGGTCGAGGCGAACCAACGGAAGCCGCCACTCCGCCGCGATGGCTTTCGCCATGGCGCTCTTCCCACACCCCTGCACACCCAAAAGCAGGAGCCCCTTCGGCGGCGACAGTCCAAACTCTTTGGCCCGAGCTGGTTCGACAAACGACGCGCGCCTTTTCCGAAGCCAGCCCTTTAGGCCCTCGAGTCCAGCGATACCATTGAGGTTTTCCCCATGTGGAAAGTACTGAAGCAGCCCCGTGCGCTCAATGATGCGCCGCTTAGCGTCAAGAATGCGCCCCAGGTCACTGGCGTCGAGTCGCCCATCGTCGACGACGGCCAAAGTGATGATCTTCTGGACCTCAAAGAAGGTCAGCCCGTGCAATCCGCCCAGCAGCTGCGCGACGTCTTCACTCGAGAGGTCCACCTCGATGGCCTGTTTCTTCGCGAGCTCTTTCAGGAGATTCGAAACGAACGCGTGATAGGCCGCGGCATCTGGTGCCTTCAGCTGAACCGGGGAGAAGAGAGGCTCTAGCTCCGAAGGAAGCGTGATGGAGCCTCCAGAGAACACCAGCAGGCCGCGATGCTCAAAGTAGCTTCGGTAAATGTCCTTGATGTAGGCCCCAAGCTCTGGATCCTCGAGGGGTCCTTCACCCGGCCCAGCTCTATCTCCACAGCCAGGAAAGAAAAAAAGCGCCTCCAGGTCCCCCCCGCGAACAAAATCCATCGCCTTCGTTAGGTCCTGGGTGTCGCTGGGGTTCTTGGCTCCCGGACCCTGAAGAACGAGGCCTCGTGTCCGATCCCACACAAAGATGGGGAGCGCCGCCCGTTCCGCAACGTACGAGAGAAGGATACGAAGCCGCTGATCTTCAACGGTTTCAACCAATACGAGCGGGTGTCGTGCGCGAACGAGGGTGTCGAACTCCTCAATCTCCGCCGGTGATGGGGGGATGGCGGCCATCTACGCATCTTGCCAGAGGGCACTGAACCCGAGCAAAGAATCACCGAACAAGCGCGGTTGACACTCTCGTGTTCGCAACCTAAATCTCAGCCCATGGCCTCAAAGCTCACCGATCAAGTTGTCGACAAGCGTCTCGTCGAGCGCAACATCCGCAAGGGTCTCATCGACCGCAAGGGTGTCAACAAGCACATTGCGGACACGAAGGACATGACAGCCAACGTGGAAATGGTCCCTTACTACGACCCCGAGACTCCAGAAGACGAAGCGGTCGCATCGGAAAGCGTAGCCCCTGAAGCCGCCGCTGCACCAGCCGCCGTCGCACCAGCCGCCGCTGCACCAGCCGCCGTCGCACCAGCCGCCGTCGCACCAGCCGCCGTCGCACCAGCCGCCGTCGCACCAGCCGCTTCGACCGAGGAAGCATGAACCTCGACGAGTCCATCGACGCCAAGGATGCCAAGGAGGCAGAGCAGGCGGCGGACAACGCTGAATGCAGTGACGGCATGGACTCGCTTCAGGTCACCTTCAACACCCTCATCCTCTCGATGAGCACCGGCGTTCTGGTTCAGCTGGGTGATGCACCCGACGAGATCTTCGGCGGCGAAACACCACCACCAGCGAACCTCCCCATGGCTAAGCACAGCATCGACGTGCTGGCGCTGCTCGAAGAGAAGACCCAGGGCAACCTCACCGGCGAAGAAGAACGCCTTCTAGGGCAGCTGCTCTACGATCTTCGACTGCGTTACGTGTCCGCCTGCGAAAACAACAGCTGAGCTGCGCGAAGCGCCTCACACAGCTGATTGATCTGGAGCTCGAGGGCCCCGCGAGCCAGGGCCTTAGAGTCCTGGCTTTCGCACAAGCGTTCTACGTTCTGTGCTGCGCTGCAGACCGCATCCAACTGGTAGGATCCAGCCGTCCCGCCGATTCGATGGGCACGACGAGCAACGCCTTGTCGGTCACGGGCAGCCATCTCAGCCTGGAAGCCAACAGCTTCGTCTTCGAAGCTTTTCACATACTCCACTCGGAGCGCATCAATGCGTTTCCGAAGCCGCTCGCTTATCGCCACGGCGCCACGATAGCAGTTGCAGGGCTAAACGAACACGGGTCCCGTCACCAAGGGTCCGCAAAGCGTGGGTCGCGGATAAACTCCTCGTCCGTCAGGCTTTCAAGAAACGCCCTCAAATCCGCAGCTCGTTCAGGCGTGAGGTCAAACCCATTCACGAAGATGCTCTTGTTTGGATTCGTTCGACCGTCCCCAGCAAGGGGCCCTGACTCTATGAGGTGCCCTCCCGCAGCATACATCGCGATGACATCATCGAGCGTCGCCATGGAACCGTCATGCATATAAGGCGCCGTAAGCGCGATATTGCGAAGCGTGGGTGGCTTGAAGGCGCCGACGTCCTCCCGCATCGAAGTGAACTCAAAGAGCCCCTGGTTTCCTGCGGGGTACGCGCCGCGGCCGTCCAAGTTGTAGAGCCCGTTGTTTTGAAACGTAGCCTGGTCGAAGACGTTGTCCGCATGGTCCACGGCATTCGAAAACGTGAAACCGCCATGGCAATGAAAGCACTCGGCCTCTTCGCTAAAGAAGAGCTCGGCGCCCCGCTTCGCTGAATCCGAGACCGCACTCTCATCCCCCATCGTATATCGATCGTATGCAGAGTTCCCGCTGATCAAGGTTCGCTGGAAGCTCGCCAGAGCGTCGGTGATGTGCTCGAGGGTGATGGGCATGGCTTCTTCGGGCCACGAATCTTGGAAGAGAGCCGCGTACCGAGGCTCGCTCCGAACGCGCTCAAGAACTTGCTCTTGAGACATGAGGCCTAACTCCACAGGCTCCTCACCGAACATAGGCACGAGCGCTTGCTCCTCGAGGCGCCGCAGCACCGGGTTCGCCCAAGTAAGCGAAGCCGCATAGGCCACATTGACCAGCGACATCGAGCCTCGCGGATGAATCTCGCCCGTCGATCCCTCGGCTAATCCTAAGCCCTCCGTAAAGGCGAGGCTTTGCTCATGACATGACCCACACGATTGTGTTTCGTTGCCCGAGAGTCGCACGTCATAGAAAAGATGGCGCCCGAGCTCCACCTTGGCGTCGCTCATCAGGTTGTCGTCAGGTACGCGCGGCTCCGGAAAGTTGGCGGGCAGATCGAACACATAGCGATCCGGTTCTTCACACGCCGAGAAGGCGAGGGCGACACCCAAGAGCGCTACGGTTCGCATCATCGGAAGCTAAACACGTTTTGTTCAGCTGTGCCTTGGCCTGCGAAGCCAAGGCCAAGGTTCTCGAACATGGGCGCGCAATCCATGTCTGTTGGCGCGGACATGCATCCAGGAGGCGTGTCTTCGGTGTTGCTCAACGGAGACTCCGCGAAGAGAGCCCCGATGTCGAAGCCGATGGTCGCGCTTCGCGGGTCCGCACCGTCGAGGTCCACGAGGGGCCGGTTCGCCGTCATGCACGTCGCGTTTCCGTTCATGTCACCATCGCACATGGTGCTTCCAAGGTGCAGGCGCCAACCATCGAAGACACCCGAGGGCCCTTCGACGCGCATGAACTTGTAGCCGCCGTTCCAGTTCCAGAACATCGCAGTGAGGTTGAGCGGAGCACCCGCCGTCGCAGCGTTGGAGTGGTTGAGGTTGTCGGGAACGCCCACCAGGAACCGAACGCCCGTGTAGTCCCCTTCAGGAGCCATGCCGCGGATCGTCGTGTTCATGTCCGTGTTGCCCATGTCTCCACAGCCGTTCTCGAAGTCGAGGAGCGCCACCTCACCGTCTTGCCACATCCCATCGTCATCAAGGGTCACCGGCGTCAGGTTTCCAGCGGCATCCACGAGCTCCACGTTGTGCACGTAGAAACGTGCATCACGTGCGGTCCAGTCGCCGCCGGCGCCAACATTGGGGTAACTCTGTCCACACACGAAGTCCGCACCATTCACAAGGGCGGCGAAGGAGATCGACACCGGTTCATCGGATTCGCCGCAGGAGAAGAGTCCAAGAACGAGGAGGATGGATAGTCTTCGCATGACTCTCGACCTAGCGAATCAAACGTGCGCTCGCAAGTGTCAGATGAGTTCCACAGGCGCGCAGATGCTCACGCCAGCGCCCACGATTCGCTGCCCACTATTTTCGATGAAGAGCTCAGACTCCCCCGTGCTGGGGTCGACGCGATACACGTTCGTCGAGGCGTCCGTGCTCGTCTGAAGGAAGACGTAGTAACGGCCTCCCCAAAATGCGAAGGCCCAGGCTCGCGCAGAGCCACCGCTCGTGTTGATGTTGAGGGTCTGCACCGCAGCGCCCGTGGTTTGATCAAGCCGGCTCACGCTTGGCGGCGACGTGTCTGGAAAGAACCCCCAAAGATCGCCAGTCGCGGTTCCGGTCAGCTCTGGCCATCCAGGAAGATCATTGCCCAGAGCATTCACAGTCAGACTGCGGGTGTCGATGGTCGCCAGCCGCGATGCCCCTGAAGCGATGGAGCCTTCAGGCCCACCGGCGATGAAGAGCTGCTCATTCTCCCGGTCGGTTCCAACGCCGACAAAGCCCATTCCGAACAGGTCGAGGCCCTGTT
>JBLHKB010000291.1:0-8624 GCA_047619315.1 Polyangiales bacterium | reverse complement strand
CATGGAAAGACGGTACCCACTCCGTCCTTCTCCACGCACTCGACTTCATGAGCCGTCTGTGTGCGCTCATCCCAACACCGCGCTTTCACATGCTGCGCTACCACGGCGTACTTGCCGGTCACTCGCGCGACCCCGCCGAGGTCGTGCCGAAGGACCCGGCGCAAAGCGAAGAGCCAGTCGAGACGACGGACGACGCGCAGCAGCTCTTGTTCGCTCCACTTGAGCCACCACCACCGCCGCCCTCACCCGTGGGCGTGGCTGCTACGTCTTTGCCGTCGACATCATGACTTGCCCGCGGTGCCAGAGTGCGATGCGCGTCATCGCCGTGGCGACCGAAGCGCACGACATCCGGGCCGTGCGGGGTACGGCGGCGCGTGCGCGACCGCCGTCGCCGCTGCGACAGCTTGAGCTCGACTTCGCCGCCACTTGAGGAAGGCCAGTCCACCGGTACGTCTGCTGCAGTCGAGTGGAGCCGCTTGAAGCGCAAATCAGGCGCGGATTCTCCGCTCTGAGGCGGGGCCGTAGCTCTTGGGCAGGAAATCTGGGCTGTGGCGAGGGTTCGAGGACGAGGGGTTGGTGGCCGATGAGCCGGAATAGGCCTTTCGGATGTCCTATCCGCCCAGCGTGATGTTGTGTGAGCAGTAGGCCGCTGGTAGCGGACCCTAGTTCTGCAACCCGCTCTGCGTGTATGGCCCGGTTTCCGCGAGCCTCCTCAATGGGGCCTTCAGCGTAGCGAACACGTCCAACAAAGCTCGGGCTGGTGGCGCTCAGCCCTCATCGAAGCAGGCCTCCCAAGTACGATCAATTAGACTGATTTGGAATAAGTGTATTCAGCGCACAATATGGGTGACCAACCAAACTCCAGATCAACGAACTACGACAGGGTAGCAATGACCGCTGAGGCGTTTTTCGTGAGCAACACGATGCTACCACTCTCGTGGGTTGCCATGGAGACAACGTATCCGATCTCCTGTCGGTCGATGCCTATCACCTCGTGTCCACCAGTCTCAAGGTCCCAGACCATCAGGAATGGGTCCAGCCCATTACCCGACTCCAGAGTGACCACCCGGTTGCCTCCAAAGAAGGAAACGGAACGGGGAATCGACGCAACGTCGAGGACTCCGAAGGTCTGGACCGAGTCACCGGTCTCGGCCGAAAGGAGCAACGCGGAGTCGTTCTGACGTCCGAAGATCTGTGTCCGGTCGGGGCTGAGCGCCCAAGTCAGCATGTCGCCCTTGTAGACCTCCCGGCGCTTTTTCCCATCGAGCGACATGGCGATCAGCTGACTACTCTGTGCCCGGGTCGCCAGATCCATCGTCCAATAGGACGTCAGAACCTCAGCATCAGATAACCAAGCGGCAGTCTGTGGGTAGTCCTGCGCCGACGGCGGCTTGACCCTGTAGCGCGGCTTCCACTCGGACTGTGGATCGTGGATCTGGAGTTTGTCGCAGAAGGCCATCCACAGCAGTCCATCCGGGGAGAAGGCATTGGACCGAACCATCGCCTTAAACTTACCGGCCTTGGCCAAGACCTTACCTGTACTGAGTTCAACAACGCTTCCGCTTTGCGACGAACACACAGCGAGCTTGTCGCCTATAGCGATTGCACAGGACGTCACGTCGTGTCGAAGCTTGAGCTTGGTGATCAGCGTGCCTGACTGAGCGTCGATGAAGACTCCAACCTTGGACTCTCCTACAATCAAAATTGACTTCGCATCGGCCGTGAACTCGGCGGCCTGCAGGTTGCTACCAGATGGGAGGGCTGGAGCGGTGACCACAACTCGAATTTGAAGCTTCATATCGGACCTCATTTTGACGTAAACATACCACGCCTCTCGGGGCCGTTTAGAGAAAGTTGTTGTCGTGAGACCGGGCGAGGCTCCAGTCAGCCAGCAGTCGGCGAGTAAACAGTGTTCGCCCTGCCACAGGTGGGCGCTCCGCCAGACCAGAGAAACAAGGTTTATAGAGCCGCGCTTCTACCCCAAGGCTTTCCCTTCACTACATCCCCTCAAAGAGTCCCACTGGCCGCCACACCCGGCGGATAGGACATTCGAAAGCCCAATTCCGCCTTTCCGGCCACCAACCCCTCGTCCTCTAAACCCTCTCCAGGCCTCAAATTCCTCCCCCAGAGCTTCCGCTCAACTCCAAAGTCGAGAATTCACGCCTGAATTGCGCTTCAAGCGGTTCTATCCGACTCCAGCGGACGCAAGGGTGCATTGGCCGTCTTCAAGCGGCGACGAAGTCGAGCTCAAGCAGGCGCCGACGGCGGCGGAGGTCGCGCCCGCGGGACAGTGCCAAGGATGGCCTGAATTTCGCTCGCCTCGGTAGCGATGGACTTCACGCGCATCACGCCCTGGCACTCCGGACACGTCATGATGTCGATGGCGAAGACACGGCGTAGCAGGAACGCCCATGGATGACGGGAGGGCGGTGGTGGTGGCTGAAGCGGAGGCGTGGGCTCGAACAAGAGCTGCTGCGCGTCGCCCGTCGTTGAGCTTTCGTCGTTCGCCTCTTGTCGCGGCACGACCTCTGCGCGGTCTCGCGAGTGGCCTGCAAGCACGCCGTGGTAGCGCAGCATGTGAAAGCGCGGTGGCGGGATGAGTGCACACGGTGTTTCTAATAATCGCAGTCGACTGATGAAGTCGAGTGGATCGAGCAAGACGGAGTGGGTGCCGTCTTTCCACGCGCTCTTGAAGCGTATTCGCACGCGGCCGTCCGGGTGCTCTTCGAGGCGCTCAAGGGAGAGCGGCGGCCGAGCGATGTATCGACACAAGCGCTCAAGACGCAGGCAGCGTGCGACCGTCCACCGCGACGGCGGCGTGGATGTTGACGCCGCCGACTTCGGCCAACGCCCTAGCCCCTGTCTGTTCCACGAGGCGAAGTGGGCGGACGAGCTTGTCGGTCTTGCGTCCCGCCGCTGTACCGAGCAGCTGCACGGCGGACGAAACTACTGGGTCCAGGTCTTCGCGGACTAAGACTACCTTCGCGTGAACCGAATCGCTGCGGTGGCTTCGAGCCCTTCGTAGGCAACGCGTAGAGGGACTTCGCCGGGCTGCGTCGCGCGAATGAGACCGTCCACAGAGGTGGTCGCGCCTTGAGCTTCAAGACGTACGTCGCGTGGCGATATCGTGCGCGGCGACCCATCGGCGCAGTGTCCAAGCACAGTGGTGGGAACGGAGCGACCCACGACCGATTCCTGTCGAAACACGTGGAGGTCGAGGCGCGTTGGCACGCAATCCTCGTCTGAGAGCGCGTAGCGAAGGGCGTCACCCATGCGTGGGCCAGCCTCATTCGAGCCGTGGGGGCGTCCGATGGCTTCGTAGTAACCCACGCTCACCTGATGGCGCTCCAGCTCGATGCGAAGCTGCCGCGCGTCGGCGACCATGTAGGGGACGTCCTGGCGACCATTGCCTTCGCGGGTGCCCACATCGAGCCAGACGCGGCGAGGCCAGACGCTTGCGTGAGCGACGGCCTGAAGTGCCGCCCGCTCGGAGAACCAGAGGCTGGGCGACATGGCGATGACGCGTGGAAAATGTTCGGGGTAGCGAAGCCCTATGTGAAGTGCGGCGAGGCCGCCGAAGCTGTAGCCGAGGACCGCGCCGTGTTCGGATAGCGAGACCTCTTCTTGAACGGCCGGGAGCACGACGTCCACGATGTAGTCCGCGAAGGCCTCGACGCCGCGGTGGGGCTGCTCCAAGCGTCTTCCTGTGCGGAGGGCGCGGCGGCTGGCGAGAGTGGGCGTCATCTCCGGCATTCGGTCGATGGCCGGAATCGCGATGAGCACCCAGGGATCCAAGGTGCCCTCGTTCACCAGTGTGGAGAGGGCGCTGTCCACGCCGAACCACGCGTCATCAAAGGCGAGGTCCCCGTCGGTCACGACCAGGAAAGGAAAGCCATCCGCTGGAGACGGAGTCGACGGGATCAACAACTCTACGCGGCGTGCTTGAACCGAAGGCGAGCTGAGCGACTCGATCTGTACCCGCCGCCAAGAGATCGGCGGCGAGCGCCAGGCATGTGTTTCAGCGGGCTCCTCCTCGGCACGAGGCGCTTCCGCAGCACTCTCCGGTCCACATGCGACGAGCGCCAAAATCAGGATTCGCCAACGCACCACAGCGATGACACCAACGTATTGAGAAGGTTCCGTATTCCCGAGGCACATGTATACTGGGAGCATCGACCAAGTCGCCGTATACAGACAAAACACAAACAACTTCGGGATCTTAGCGGATAGGACATTCGAAAGCCCAATTCCGCCTTTCCGGCCACCAACCCCTCGTCCTCTCGGAGCAAATATTGGCCCTCGCCAGGTAGTATCACGAGCGATACGCGACGCTCAATTTAGTCGCGCGGCTTCCAAAAATACTCGAAGCCGACGCCAGATGATGTGAGACCGAAACGAGACCTCGGGGAGCTCGGTGACTTAGGCGACGGTATTGTTGTTGCTATCGATTTTCGACAGCTCAAGCTCAGCTTCGGCGACCGCCTCCACCCGAACGCCTCGATAGCCGCTCCGATTTGAAGCCTGCATCTTCACTGCGACCTGCATCGCCGTCAGCGACCTCACGAGTTCGTTGGCCTCATCCGGGAGCATCTTGAGCTTCAGCGAATCTTGAGCCTCATGGGTGTTCACCAACACGTCAGCGTATCCGTCTGTGCCTACGCTCGTCCCGAAAGTGTCGATCTGCGCCCATTTGAAGTCTCGTCGATTCCAACCGAACTTCCAGAACGCCTTCGAAATCGTAAGCTCCGAGCCGCTGCCACGGAGGCGCCACTTTCGTTTGGTCAGAAAGAACAGTCGTATCAGCATCATCAGTACGATAGCGCGCACTGTCTGAAACAGTATATGAGGCGGACCCGTGTCATCGAAAAACATCTCGACGACCCCGATGACCATAAGGAACACCGACGATAGCAGCGCTATATAGTTGTCGGAAAAGCCGAGCGTCGAGCCCTTAACGGGCGTCGAGTGGACATCAAAACCGTCACTCCAGGCTGGATACACATCGAACTGGTCGATTGCCTTCAGCTCGCCGCTATCCTCGTCTTCAACCATCAAAAGCCGCGAGTCCAGTGATGTCCTGGCCCACGATGAGGGTGTGAATGTCGTGCGTACCTTCGTACGTGGAAACGGTCTCGAGGTTCATCATGTGACGGCCCGGTGGGTACTCGTACATGATGCCATTTCCGCCCAGTACATCTCGCGCCATTCGAGCGATCTCGAGGGCGTGATGGACGTTGTTTCGCTTCGCCATGGAGATCTGAGCGGGCCGAATCTTACCCGCCTCTTTGAGGCGCCCAAGTCGGAGCGTCAGGCACTGAGCCTTGGTGATCTCCGTGATCATGTGGGTCAGCTTCTGCTGCACGAGCTGAAAGCCTGCGATGGGACGCGAAAACTGAATTCGGCTCCCGGCGTAGTCCAGCGCTGACTCATAGCAGCCAATGGCTGCACCAATCGCGCCCCAGCAGATGCCGTAGCGGGCCTGAGACAGGCAAGAGAGCGGCCCGCGCATGCCTGAGACCTTGGGAAGAATGGCATCTGCGCTGACTTCCACGTCTTCGAGAATGAGCTCGCTCGTCACACTTGCACGAAGCGACCATTTGTCATCGATCTTCAAAGCCGTGAAACCAGGGGTTTCCGTGGGCACAATGAAGCCGTGGACGCGGCCGTCAAGCTTGGCCCAGACGATCGCGATTTGAGCCAGGTTCCCGTTGGTGATCCAGCGCTTGGTTCCGTTGAGACGATATCCACCATTTGGCAGCTTCTCCGCCTTGGTGATCATCCCCGAAGGGTTCGAGCCAAAGTCCGGCTCCGTGAGCCCGAAACAGCCGATGATTTCGCCTGCGGCCATTCCTGGCAGGTACTTCTCCTTCTGGTCGTCTGAGCCGAAGGCATGAATGGGGTACATGCACAGGGCGCCCTGAACCGAGGCAAACGAGCGGATTCCGCTGTCGCAGCGCTCCAGCTCCTGCATGGCGAGGCCATAGGCCACGGAACCCATCCCTGCGCAGCCGTAACCCTCAAGGTTCGCGCCGAGAAGACCCAGCTCGCCGAACTGCGGGATCAGCTCCATCGGGAATGTCCCGGCCTGGTAGTGACCTGCGACGATGGGCATCAGCTTTGCGTCGACAAACGCGCGGACGTTGTCCCGGACGAGTCGCTCGTCTTCGTGAAGGTCGTCGTCGATGAGATAGTAGTCCACACGTTCCATGGCGCGGACCTTTGCACGAGAGGCGGGGAAAATCACCAAAACAGCGGCCGGGCGCTAGCTCAGCTAGCTGGGACTCGCACTGGCGGCAGTGCGAACCCCGAGCGTGAATCTCCGCCGCCGCCGCGCGCCTTGCTTCACCCAAAGCCGGTGTAATCTCCCGGAGATTCGGGGCTGTAGCTCAGCTGGGAGAGCGCGTGATCCGCACTCACGAGGTGCAGGGTTCGATCCCCTGTAACTCCACCACATCTTGGAATGCGCGTCGCAAAGTGTGGCGCGCATTTCCAGTTGGGAACACCAAATGAGAGGCATCACACCCATCCTATTCGTCCTCGCTCTGACCGCTTGTGCCGAAGACACTCGTAATTCCAGTGACGGGGCCGTGCTCCCTGATGCACCCGTCATCGACAGCGGCCCAGGAGTCGATGGTGGCCCCGCCGACGGCGACATGGATGGCGGGATTGGGGTAATGGATCTCTGTTCATCCACGGCCCCCGCCGACCCCATCGACGTCAACGCGCGGACGCGGACAATGACGGCATCCGCAACGACATGGACCGATGCGCGGACATCCCGCAGAACGCGAACGTGGAGCGGATAGGACTATGACTATGTGGTGGCCGCTGGCGGGTGGTAAGATCAGCTGCTCGTCAGTTCCGAAGGTACGGTTTGGATAGGACTTCCCCATGAGGGACCCGGATGTAATTTCGACCTTCGGAAATGGCTGCGAGCAGAGGGCTTTAGCGATGTTCCGCTCCCCAAAAGTTGAAGCCAAGGAGAGACGGTTTTCATAGTCCAGCCCCGCCCGCAGCCGAGGCGACCATAACACAAAGGAGCAAGGCGATGAAATGGATTGGAGCAGATTGGGACTCGGCCAAATGTGTGGTGGCCTACGAAGATTCGGAGGGTCGAGTCCGGAAAGCGAATGTGAAACGGCATCCGGATACCGTCGCCGAATTCTTGGCTAAGTTCGAGAGTCAGCGCGTGACCGTGGGCATCGAGGACGGTGACCGCTTGTGGCAGCGGCTCTGGAAGAACGCAGGTGCGAAGGTCTTTGTGTTCGACGGCAAGAAGGCTCGGCGCTTCTCGGAGTCCCTCCGTTCGAGTGGCGCGCGGGACGACAAGCGGGCGGCCAAAGACCTACTCGAGATGGTGAAGAGCAAGCGCCATCGGGAACACGCGAGCGCGCCTCGACGCACGCACGATGCGTCGCTCTTGCAGATGGACGTCGAGATCGCGACCAAGAAAGTGGTGGAGCACGAGGGACGCTTGGTGGCGCTTCTCAAGCAGTACCATCCCGCACTTGTCATCGCGCTTCAGAAGCGCATGCGCAACGAGTATGCCCTTAGAATCATTGAGCTATGCCCGACTGCTGTGAGTTTCAAAAAGCTCGGCAAGACGGCGCGCGAAGAAGTCGCTTCGCTCACGCGGTCCTCTCGGACAGCACATCTTCTGGAGGCGGCTTGCGAAGATTGGGGCGCGATTTTGACTAAGGAAGAACCCGGCGTCGCACGGCTCCTTCGTGCCGAAGTTGGTTCACTTCGCCATGCGCTTTTGCGGAAACGCGCTGCAAACGAAGCACTATCAGAAGCTGCCGAGAAGAGCCCGTTGCGGCCGCTTGTCGGTGACATGAAAGGCGTGGGGCCCTACACGCTTGCGGCGCTCACAATCGCAGCTGACGACTCCGACGGCAGGCACCGTGACGGCATCGCCGTCCTACTTGGTGCCGCTCCCGTTACAAGACGCTCCGGGCAGCTCGGCGACGCGAGCCCATCCGTCGCCATGCGCCGCGCGTGTTCGTCGACGCTCAAGAAGTCTGCCCACATCTTGGGAATGCAGCTAGTCAAACACTACCGATTCGCCCGTGCTCAATACGATGATCTGCGGGCTCGCGGCAAACGCGCCGCTGGCGCATTCCGCCGGATCGTCCGCTCGTTTTCACGTGTCCTTCACGCGCTTATTCGCGACGGGAAAGCCTTCGATGAAGACGTGTACATCGCCGCTCTCAAGAGGAGGGGGGTGGTCTGGGCTCAAGCGCTTTAGCGACAAACTTTTCGCGTCGAGCGCTTGCAAACACAGTAGCGATGTACATTCGAAAGCCCAATTCCGCCTTTCCGGCCACCAACCCCTCGTCCTCTAAACCCTCCCCAGGCCTCAAATTCCTCCCCCAGAGCTTCCGCTCAACTCCAAAGTCGAGAATTCACGCCTGAATTGCGCTTCAAGCGGCTCCAGCCCACGCCAGCAGACGCAAGGGTGCATTGGCCATCTTCAAGCGGCGACGAAGTCGAGCTCAAGCAGGCGCCGACGGCGGCGGAGGTCGCGCCCGCGGGACGGTGCCAAGGATGGCCTGAATTTCGCTCGCCTCGGTAGCGATGGACTTCACGCGCATCACGCCCTGGCACTCCGGACACGTCATGAT
>JBLHKB010000290.1:0-8634 GCA_047619315.1 Polyangiales bacterium | reverse complement strand
GGCGACATATATCGGTAGGTACCTTTGAGAAGTGAACTTTTCGTCTGGTGAATTCGGTCCGCCACGTTCGCGATGCCGAAGTCGATGAGCTTCACGTAGCCCTTGTGAGCGACGAGCACGTTCTTCGGGCTCACATCGCGGTGGACGACGCCGAGCAATATTCCGTCTTCTGTCTTCAGCTCGTGGGCTGCGTGGAGACCCGCCGCGACCTGCATCGCGATCCAGGTCGCGATGGCTGGGGTGAGCCGACGCTGCTGCTTCCGAAGCAAGCGCATCACCTGCGAGAGAGCCACGCCCGGCACGTACTCCATCACCAAAAAATTGCGGCCGCTCTCCGTTGTGCCCAGGTCGTGAACGTGGATCACATTGGGGTGCTCAATGCTCGCGGAGATGCGGGCCTCGTCGAGGAACATCCGCGTGAAGTCTTCGTTCTCCGAGAGGTGTTCGTGGACCACCTTGATGGCCACGTGCTTCTCGAAGCCGCCGGTGCGCGAGCGACGCCCAAGGTAGAGGGCCGCCATACCGCCGGACTTCATCATCTCGACGATGTCGTATCCCGCGATATTGTCGCCGACTCTCACGATGTGAGAGTAGCTCGCGTCACTTCGTTCTCCCTAGCAATGAATGGCTCACCGCGGCTCAGGGATCAGAAGCCCAGCTGTTGGAGCACGTCCATTGGAGATGCGGCGAACACACTTGGTTGAGAGTCACGCAGGGCCTGCTCTGGGAAGGGACCCCAAGATGCGGCGACGGTCATGACCCCGGCGGCATTGCCACTCAAGATATCGTGGGGCGAGTCACCGACAAAAGCGGCGCGCCCAGGCTCTACACCGAGCTGGCTGAGCGCCAGAAGAACGGGCTCTGGGTCCGGCTTACCTCGGGTCACATCGTCGGCGCAGACCTGCACTGGAAATGCATCCATCAACCCAAGGAAGCGAAGACCCATCTCGGCTCCTCTCCGCATCTTGCTGGTGACGAGGGCGAGCTTGATCCCGGCATCCCGGAGCTTCTCCACGCTCTCCACAGCACCTTCGTAGGCTGAGACCAGCGAATCGTGGTGCTCAAGGTTGTGTGTCACGTAGGTCGTGACCATCGCCTCAAGCTCCGCCTCGCTACGGGCCATCGTGCCGAGCTGTGCTCGTAGAGGTGTCCCGATCCCGTTTCGAAAGACGGCGTCATCGATGACGTCGCCAAAGTGAACCCGCCGCGTGTGCCGGAAGCTCTCGAGGATCAGTCCAAACGAATCGAGGAGTGTCCCGTCCAGATCATAAAGCACGGCGTCGTAGGACGTCGGCATCAGACTGGCTACTCGCCCTGTGCGACGGCCCAGTAGGAGAGCAGTTCCATGTCATCGATGATGCGCGAATGAAAGTGACCCCAAATGTCCGACACCATCACGACGGCACCCTTGTCGAGTTTCTCCGTCAGGTAGATGGCGTGGTAGGTGGCGCCGCTTCCGTCTTCGACTTCGCCGACGACATCGAGGGGCTTCTTGGAAACGGGACAGAAGAGCTCGCACTTCGTGCCCGGCGCGATGTCCGTGAGTCCTTCTTTTCGTGCGTCGCCGTGAAGGGGGCTGAGGTGCACATGCCCTTCGCGTCCATCGGGAACACGAACGCTGATGGTGACCGCGGGGTAACCATCGAAGGTGACGTCACTGATGCCAACCAGGCTGTCCCCAGCGGGGCCGAAGGCCTGGGTCACGACGATGATGACGCCGTCGTCTTTCTCGTCGATCTGGACGTGGGGTTTGGGGATCTCGGAGTGCCGTCCCGTGACCGTGAGATTCTTGTCGTCGATGTTTTTTGGGTCGCCCATGGCCCAACATCCTCCGGGGCGGTGATGGAAATCAAGACCAATCGGCGCTGGGCGGGGAAATCTTGTCAGTAGTCGACTTTTCCGCGCTGCTTCTTGGTGTCTGAGCGAACTTGCTTCTCTTTGAGGCGTCGTCGCTGGGAGCCGCGTGTCGGCTTTGTCTTCTTTCGGGACTTGGGCCGCTCAAGTGCTTTCAGAACCAGTTGGCGAAGCCGCTCCCTTGCGTCCCGGAGGTTTCCGCTCTGCGATCGAGACGCGGATGCCGTAATGGCGATGCGCCCTCGCGCATCCAGCCTTGTCTGTGCCAGGAGACGTAAGCGAGCTTTCACGGTCGGCGCAAGGGAGCTCCCTTCGAGATCGAAACGCAGGTCGACCTTCGTGTTCACTTTGTTAACGTTCTGGCCTCCGGGGCCGCCGCTCCGAGCAGCGTGCCACTCGAAGTCCTTGCCGGGGATGGTGAGCCAGTGATTGACGTTGAGGTCTTCCATGGCTTCAGCCATTTCCTTCTGTGCAGTGCTGAGTGCGATGCGACGCCCGCTGTCGCGCAGCCCATGGGGTGACCTGACCAAGTGAATCCAGCCCTTCGACGTGGAGGACTTCGATGAGCACGGGAGGCTCGACGCTCGTGTCGAATCGAAGGGTGCCTTCGTAGTCGTATTCCATCATCGGCGGATGACGGCATTCGTTGACACCACACTCGTAGATCTGGGCCCCGTGGGTATAGTTCTGTCGCATCTCGAGGTCTTCGCCGAGCACCGCCGTTGCCCGGCGGAGTGATTCGCCGCAGTGCAAGAACGTGCTGGGTTCACAAGGAGCTTCTTCGCCGGCACAATAGCGAAGCACGAGCAGGCCGCGACGCGGGTCTACGAATTGGCTGATCTCGGCGCCTGACTCCCAGGCTTCAACGATGTTCGACACCTGCAGTTCAGGCTCAGAGGCATCGCGTCGCTGACCGCTCCCGCACGCCAGGACCGAGCAGAGCAAAGAAGAGCACAGGAACTGCAGCAAGCTTCGCACGGGGTTCTCTTATCGGAAAAGCTCGGGCGCCGCACATCCGTCGCCGTGAACGGGAGAAAAACCCTTACACTCGCTGGGTGCTGTCCAACGACGAGATCATTCGCGGGATCGGAGACGGCCTCCCCGTCGGCGTGTGGATCGCCCGCGCGCCCAATGGTGAGTTCGTTTACGCCAACCAGCGCTTTCGGGATGTCATGGGCATGCCGGGCCTTGAAGAAGCCGCACGAGGCGACTTTGCAGAGCCATACGCGATTCACAATCTGAGTGGCGATCTCTATGCCGAGGAGAAGATGCCCTTCGTTCTCGCTCTTCAGTCCGGCGAAACGGAGATGGTCGACGACATCGTCATTCACCGCAGAGACGGCAAGAAGGTGAACATTCGAGCGTACGCGCGGCCGGTCTTTGACGAAGGGACGATCTCACACATCGCCATCGCGTTCTTTGACATCACGCGAGAGGTCGAAGCTGAAAATGCTCGCAAGGAAGCGGAAGCACGCGTCCGTGAGACTCACGCCATGGAGAGTCTCGGCACCCTCGCCGGAGGTGTAGCTCATGATTTCAACAACCTCCTCGGTGCTATCTCATTGCTAGCCAGTGCGCTTGAAACCGATGAGACCAACCCCCTTCGACTTGAGCACGCACGCTCGATTCAAGAAGTGGCCAAGACGGCATCTCAGCTCGCCGAGTCTCTTCTTACCTTTACTGGACGCGGGAAGAACCTCGCGCAGCCCATCAGCCTCACCGACGCCGTGGACGCCGTGGAGACGCTCTTGCGTCATGGCTTGCGCAAGAACACGATCGTGGAGGTCTCTTGCACGGCGAAACAAGGGATACTCGGTGACCGTTCACGACTCGAACGCGTTGTGATGAACCTCGTGCTCAACGCACGAGACTCCATGCATCCCAACGGCGGGCGCATTCAAGTCCGAACTCTCGACGACGGCGAGTTTGTCGTCCTTGAAGTGGAAGACGAAGGATCGGGGGTTCCCGAAGACCTTCGGGAGCACATTTTCAAACCGTTCTTCTCCACCAAAGGCCCAGGCCGCCACGCGAGCGCCGGACTTGGACTGGCGATGGTTTATGGCGTCGCCGAAAGCCACGGGGGCACCGTCGAGGTGACGGACGGCGTCAAAGGCGCGCTCTTTCGTCTACGCATTCCGGCCACCCATGAAGAGCCCATCGATCGACCACGAACCGATGGGGAGACGGCGATTAACGGGGTGGGCACGATCCTCGTCGTGGATGACGAAGTCACCCTTCGAGAGGCCGCAGTTCATGTCCTGGAGGGGCTCGGCTACACGCCGCTCGCGGCAGAGGGTGGCGAAGAGGCGCTCCGCATCCTTGGCGAAAACCCAGACGAGATCGACGCGGTTATCCTCGATATGACGATGCCAGGCATGGACGGCAAAGCGACCTATCGGGCCATGAGAGCCATCCGTGCAGACATCCCTGTACTTCTCACCACGGGCTACGCCCTCAACGAGGAAGCTCAGGCGATACTTGATATGGGCGTCGGCGGCTTTCTGGAGAAGCCCTGGAACGCGACGCGCCTGTCGCGGGCTCTCGCGGAACTCTTGTCCGCGGACTAATACCTCGGCGTCGTGCTCTAGATCGAGGGCCTGGGCTCCGCGGGCGGCGGCAGCTGGTATGCTGTGAAGGTGCTGAGGTATCCACGGGTTTTCTGTATCTGCGCTGCGCTGAGCCTCTTGGCGTGTGGCCCTGCGGTTCAACATCCACCGCCCCCGCCACCGCCCGGCGACATGCCGGCGGCCGCCGATACGCCGAACGCGCTCCCGGCGATTCGCTCCGCCGACGCGTGGCGTGCCCTCGCCTATCGCCCGGAATACCAGGGCGCGTCGCGCACCGAAGTCGTGAAGGTCGTCATCGACCTCGAGGATGATTGGCGCCCGTACTTTATTCAGTCGGCGCGCTTCGAGCTGCACTTTGGTTTCGTCAAACACATCCTCGATGCCAGCGTCGATCACGGGCGGTTCAACATCCGTCAGTACCGGTCGGCGGAGCGCGACTACATCTTGCTTTCATTGGTCCACTACCTAGATGGGGACCACTGGACGTTCGAGCTTGTGGCCGGCGACCAGCTCGACTCGGAGCGACTGCTTCGTGCCTTTGAGATCATTCGGTCCCACGTCTTCTTTGGCGAAACACTTCAGTTTCGAACGCTCTCGCCACTTCATGAGGCACGCGCCGCTGAGCTGGGAGCGCGCCTACCTGTCATCGACGGGCAGGTCTTGATGTTCGACGTTCGCTACCAGGCACCCGTGCCGGGTGTGGCGATCGGCTACCTTCGCATCACCCACGGGCCGCTCGATCTTGCTTCGGTCAGGCCAAGCGACATCCTTGTCACGGACCACGTCCCCAATGAGTTGCCGCCCGCCAGTGGTCTCATCACTGGACGTCTGCAGGCGCCCTTGGCGCACGTCGCGGTGTTGAGCCGCAACCGGAACACGCCGGACATGGCGCTTCGCGACGCGACGCGAGACGAGAGACTGACAGCTTTTGACGGTAAGTTAGTTCGCGTGATCGTGGGGCCCCAAGATTTCTCCATCGAAGAGGTCGAGCTCGCCGTCGCCGAAGCACATTGGGCAAGCCGGAGACCCTCGGAAGGGTTTAGTCCGACGTTTGACCTCAGTGAGAGCGACCTGCTGGAGGTGTGCGCGCTCTACGCCACAGACACTCCAAGAGCGGGGGCAAAGGCCGCTCAGCTCGGCGTGCTCTGCGGGATGGATGACGTAGAAACCCCAGGCGGTTTTGTGGTGCCCTTTGCGCACTACGACGAACAACTTCGGCGCAGTGGGGCCGCGCGTTCTCTCGCCCTCGCCCTCGCGGACAACGCGTTTCAGCAAGACGCGAGGGTGCGAGAGCAAACGCTCGAGCGACTGCGCGGACAGATCAACGACCGCCGTGTCCCGCCCCGCCTTTTGCGAACGATTCGCGCGCGCATGCGAGATCAGGCGCCAAACCGCCGCTGGATCTTTCGGTCGAGCACAAACGCGGAGGACCTCGTTGGATTCAACGGCGCAGGTCTCTACAGCTCCGTAGTCGTCGACTCCACCACTTCGCTTCGAGAGATCGAGGCCGCGCTGCGTGAAGTGTGGGCCTCCGTTTGGCTTCAGAGAGCGTATGAAGAACGACAATGGTTTCGCATCGATCAGCTCGCTGTTAAGATGGCGGTCTTGATCCAGCCCTTCGTGGAGAACGTCATCGGCAACGGCGTCGCGATCACGCGCAACCCCTTCGACGAGGCACGTCCAGCCGTCTACCTCAACGTGCAGGTGCGCGGGGGCAGCGTGACCGGCGCCGGCAGCGACGAGCTCCCTGAAGAGGTCCTCATCTACACGTGGACGCCGACGTATGAGTTTCACATTCTAAGCCGAAGCACCCTGACGAGCGGCGAGGCGATCTTGGAGACGGCGGACCTCGAAGCGGCGGGGAGACTTCTCCAGAACCTGAACGACCGGCTCGTTCCGACCTACGTAGGCGGCGCGAACGCGGTGGACGTGGAGTTCTTGCTCACCGAGGGCGACCGCCGTTTTGTGGTGGTTCAGGCTCGTCCCATCACGATTCGATACACGACCGGTCAAGGCTGGCGCACGCCGTAGGCTAGCGTTTGTCGACGGCGGCGAGTCGAGCCTCGAGCGTTTTGCGAAGAAGCCCAAAAGAGCGATTCATAACAACGGCGTTGATGAACACAACGGCGTTCGCGAGGGAGCTCACTTTGTAGCGGTACTCGGGATACTTCAGACAAACGAAACAGGCCACGCCCATCGCAATGGCCGAAGGGAGCGCGGCGATGTGCACGGTGGTGACGGCGACGAGAGCGCCCGTGAGCCACACGAAAGGGAGCAGGCAATCGATGGTTTGAATATCCAGACCTGCGGCGACGCCGATGATATTTGTGCAGAGAGTCCCAACAACAACGGCGCCAATGAGACCCGCGAGGGTGCGGTTGATGCGCGTCTTGCGCATGGACTCGCGCGCCCAAAGAAGCACTCCGCCGACGAACGTCACGGAGAGGATGGAGGGGATGATCGCCGTCCACCGGTTTTCGCTGTAAAAAGACTCGCGAATGACGGGCCCAAGGATCCAGAGGCCGCACACGAGGGCGAGAACCATAGAGCGCGTTCGATGGCCGACGTCCTCACTGACATCGTCTCGAAGACGCGCGACGGACTCTCGCTCTTCGTTTTGGGCGCTCAGTGCATCATCCAGCGCGGCGCGGAGCTCGGGCGGAATCGTGGGATGCGACGCCAGGAGTCGCGCTGCCGCTTTGGGGCGGCCGGCGGCGAGGTCCGCGCGCGCCATCGTCAGCTCCGCCTCTCGCAGACGTTCGTGCGCCTCCTCAAAGTCAGGCCAACTCTGAATCGCGGCCCGATAGCCAAAGCGACATTCGGCGAAGGCCGCGTCCGCGGCGCCGTCGTCTCCAGCCGTCAGCTGCTCATTCATGGCCTGCCGAGAAACGTCAGCACGTTCGGCGAGCTGACGCGCACCGCGGTGGCGAAGAAAGCCCTCAAGAGCCAAGCGAAACTGTTCGACGCTTTCAAAGCGAGCGGAACGATCGGTGTCCATTGCCCGTTCGCAGATTCGCCGCAGCTCGGGGTCGCCCGTTACCGGCGCCGGCCCCTGAAGAACTGAGCGCAACACTTCAGCGAGAACCTCGCCCTCGTGCGGCGCGTGGCCCATGAGAATCTCGTAGAGCACGGCACCGAGGAGATACACATCTGTCCACGGACCGATTTGCGGGTCGTTTCCGCCCAGCATCTCCGGCGCCATATACGCTGGTGTTCCGGCCATGGCTTGCGCATCTTTGGCCAGTGGGAAGCGGCCTGTGCCGTCATCGCTGAGCGCAACGGAGATGCCCCAGTCGAGGACGTAGACCTCACCGAAGGAACCAACCATGACGTTCTCGGGTTTGAGATCGCGATGAACGAACCCGCGACGATGAGCGAACTGAAGAGCTCGACAGATCTGCATCAGGACCCGAATGTTCCACTCGAGGGGATCGCTTGCACCGTCCTCGCGTCCAATGGCTTTCGGGTCGTGCATGAGCTCTTCCCACACGCGCCCCTCGATCCGCTTGAGGACGATGAGTGGCTTGCCGTCTTCGTCGAGGTCGATGTCGTAGACCGGCACGATGTTGGGATGCTCGAGCGTTCCCGTCGTCCATGCCTCCTGCAACAAACGACGCTCGAAGCCACGACCCGCGTGCTCACTGCGGAGCGTCTTGACGGCGACCTCGCGACCCAACGCGGCTTGCCTCGCCACACGAACAATTCCCATGCCCCCTTCGCCCAAGGTCTTACCGAGCTCAAGACGTGCGGTGGAAACGCGCGCCTCCGTTTCATGACTCGGCGGAAGGATCGTGTTCATGACCTCGATGCCGTCATGAAGGGTAGCGAGGAGCGCAGCGATGGTGGCGTCGATGGTCATCCGTCCTGGCGACTATAGTCCCTGGCCGAAAAGCGCGTGGAGTGAGATCGACGAAAGCGATAGGTGATGAGCACTCACCCAGGCTGGTTGGTCCTGCGTTGGAACACAGGGGATGTCAGGCACGTCAGAAAAGCCGAGAATATCGGCGTTTATTCGCCCAATTGCCGGTTGATCCACCCTATGGCTCCGGTTTGTCGCGTTCCGGCGGATGCACGCGACTTGCACACATCGCGGAGGGCGCGCAGAACGGGTGCCGTGAGTGCTGTCCTTCCATGGCGGCGTGCGAAGAGCACGCCCCTTGTCAAATCTGCCGCCAAAGCGCCGGCGAGAGAGCGTTGGCTCGCCCTCGACCTT
>JBLHKB010000289.1:0-8646 GCA_047619315.1 Polyangiales bacterium | reverse complement strand
TTCGCACGCTGTCCCGCCGTTGTCTCCAGCGATCCAAGTCTGCGCCGGCGGCACACCCGCGTTCGCGTAGGCACAGACATCGCTGCTCGCGTTCCCGTAGGCCGCGACGATGCGTAGACCGAGGCTATTGATGTGCTCGAGGAACGCCTGCTTATAGTCCTCGACGTTCGAACCCGGAAACGCTTCGCGCACGGAGTCCGTCGTGTGAAGAGGCCCACGCGCAAGGTTCTGTCCATCGAGCCACTCAACCGTTGGACGCTGAAAATGATACGTACGCCCTGTGATGTAGAGCGGTTGAATGCCCGCGCTGGCGTAGTGCTGAACAACGTCCGTGGCGCCTTCGAAGATCTCCGGAGTGCTCCCAAGAAGCGCTTCCTGGAAGACCTCGCCGTCGCTCACGGTCAACGTGCCGTCGATATCGAAGATCACGACGGGCGCTCCCGGCGGCAGGACCGCTATGACACCGCGCGTCATCGAATGATCACCACGAACGACCAGAAGATAGTCGTAGAGACCCGGCGCCATGGGCGGAAGCTCGATGCTCACGCGCCCATCACTGTCCGTCTCGCCTTCGCCCGCCACTGTCCAATCACACTCGCCCGCGCGAATGAACACCTGAACCGCCTCACCCTCGAGGTCTTTGCTGACGTTTCCATACGCGAACTTGCCGTTCAGCACGATGGGCGAGCCCTCGATGACCACGGGCCCCTGGGTGCTGTGGTGGGCCGAGCCCATTCGTAACGCGAGGCGTGAACGCGTCGAGTGTTCCCAGTCTTGAAGCTCACCAAGGTTTGGCTGGCACGCGTCGCTTAGAGCGGCGGCCGAGGGCGCGGCGGCCGAGGGCGCGGCGGCCGGCGGAGCGGCGGCGGAGGGCGCTTCGGGTGGAGCATTGGTTGGCTCACTAGGCGTGGAAGGTGATGAAGATCCGCAAGCGACGACGAGAAGAATGAGCATCCGCATAGGGCCTCGGTAGCACGGACCCCCGGCTAGCGCTGGGGCTTGGCGGCTCCTATGTCGGAGCCATGCAGTCTGCTCGCTTCATGCTCTTGTTGTCGCTTATCGCCTGCGCGCCCGACTGGGCCGACCCGGTACTCAGCGTCGAATCGATTCAGATCGCAGACATGAACCTCCTCGGCGCCACCCTCGATGTCGAGCTCTCAGCTTACAACCCGAACTCCGATCCGCTCCCCTTCGAAGAGGTCGAATACGAGATCCGAATCGGCAACTCACACCCCATGCGTGGACGTGCGGTCTTCGATGTTCCTCTGGCGGCGATGGACAACACGCCGCTGAGCACCACCATTCATATTCCCGCGACAGCGGCCATTTCAGTCGTCCAAGAGCTCGGCGAGGGCAACGCGAGCTACCAGATCACCGGCACTATGACGCTCGTTTATCATGGCCGGCGACGGGTCGCGTTTGAGCGAGAAGGACAGCTCAGCGACCTGATCAGCGGTCGCTCAGGGCAGCCCGACTAGCCCACGTTGTCGCGGGTGTCGGAAGGCCCGAGCGAAGAGAGCACTACGCCATTTCGAGGAAGAGCTTATCCGGGTTCTCAAGGTACGAGATGATCTCGTACGCGAACGCGGCGCCCACATGGCCATCGACGATGCGGTGGTCAAAGCTGAGGCTCAAGAGCATCACGTCGCCAATGACGATCTCGTCGCCACGCACCACCGGCTTACGCTTCATCTGGTGCACGCCGAGGATGCCGACCTCCGGGTGGTTGAGGATTGGCGTCGCAAAGAGGCCACCCTGCTTACCGAGGCTGGTGATGGTGAAGGTCGAACCGCTCAGGTCGTTTGAGCCGAGCGTGCCTGCGCGAGCGCCTTCTCCAAGTCGGTCGATCTCACGCGCGACATCGAGAATAGAGAGCCGGTCAGCGCCCTGGAGCACAGGAACCATCAGACCGTTCGGAGTCGCCGCGGCGATGCCGATGTCGTAGTACTTGCGGTAGACAAGCTCGTTCGTGGTCTCGTCGAGCGCAGTGTTGAGCACTGGGTGCTTCTTGAGCGAAGCCACCACGGCCTTCACGATGAAGGGCAAGAAGCTGAGCTTGATTCCAGCTTCCGCCGCCGCAGGACGAAGCCGCTGACGCAACGCGATGAGCTCCGTGACGTCGCACTCTTCCACAAAGGTGAAGTGTGCAGCCGTGTTGACGGTGTTCTGCATGCGCTGAGCGATCTTGCGGCGAATGCCGACGAAGGGCTTTCGCTCCTCGAGCGGGCCTTCGTGCCCAACGCTTGGAGCCTGACGCGCGGCAACGGTGGTCGGTGCCACACTTGGAGCGCTCACGGCCGATGCGCTTGCTGTCGCAGCAGGTGCGCCGCCAAAGGACTTCACATCGTCGCGTGTGGTTCGACCGCCCGGTCCGCTGGGCGGAATGGTGCGAAGGTCGTGGCCAAGGTCACGAGCAAGCTTTCGCGTCGCTGGCGTCGCGAGAGGTTTCTCCGAGAAGTGCGCCTTCGACGGAGCGGCGGCAGGAGCAGCAGCTGGAGTAGGAGCAGCAGCTGGCGCGGCGGCTTTCTTCGCAGGTGTGTTAGCGGCGCTGTTTGCGCCATCCTTGAAGTAAGACGTGCCTGGCAAGCCTTCACGAATATCGCCAACGGCGGTCGCTGCGGGGCCATCGGAAGAATCCGCGGGCTTGCTTCCGGTTGTCGTTGCTTTGCTGGCTTCCGGAGCGGGCGCCTCGACGGGTGCCGCGACGGGTGCTGCGGCAGCTCCCTCGCCAACGATCACCACGATGATGTCGCCGACCTGAGCGGTCTGGCCCACGCCAAAACGAACATCGGTGATGGTGCCGGAGCTTGGAGCGCCGATAGTCACCGTCGCCTTGTCCGTCATCACCTCAACCATCGGGTCGTCTTCGGCGACAATGTCACCTTCGTTGACGAGCCACTCGACGATTTCGCCCTCGGCTACGCCTTCACCAATGTCGGGAAGTCTGAACTCGTAATTCGCCATAAGTCTTCGTTCTTCTACGATTTCCGAAACGTGAACGTTCTAAGGGGGGTCAGGGGATGTACTTGGCGGTCTGACGAAGCGCCGGCGTAATGCGGTGCTGCAGAGGCAAGTACTCGTTTTCAAGTGTGTATGGGAAGGGAGTGTCCCAGCCCGCGACGCGAATCGGTGGCGCCTCGAGATGCACGAACGCCTTCTCCGTGATGAGCGAGATAAGCTCGGCGCCAAAGCCGCATGTCTTTGGGGCCTCGTGCACGACACACACGCGCCCGGTCTTCTTGACGGACTCGATGATGGTGTCGATGTCGACGGGCCAGAGCGTGCGTAGGTCGATGACCTCAGCGTTGATGCCGTCCTTGGCCACTTCGTCAGCGCTCGCCAAGGCTTCGAAGAGCATCGCTCCCCAGGCAATAATGGTGACGTCTGTACCTTCGCGGACGACTTTAGCCTTGCCGATATCGATGGTGTACTCGCCTTCGGGTACCTCCATCTTCACGGCGCGGTAGACGCGCTTCGGCTCGAAGAACATGATGGGGTCGTCATCGCGGATCGCGCTGAGCAAAAGCCCCTTTGCGTCGTAGGGATTGCTCGGACACACGACCTTGAGGCCGGCGGTGTGGATGAAGAGCGATTCCGGCGACTGAGAGTGGTAGTGACCACCGCGGATGCCGCCGCCGACTGGCGTTCGAATCACCATGGGGACGGGGTACTCACCGCCGCTGCGGTACCGGAACTTCGCCGCTTCGCTGACGATCTGATCGAACGCCGGGAAGATAAAGTCGCTGAACTGAATTTCGGGAACGGGCCGAAGTCCGTAGAGCGCCATGCCGATGGCACACCCGATGATGCCGCCCTCAGCGAGAGGCGTGTCGATGACTCGGTCCTCGCCGAACTCGTCAAAGAGGCCCGCGGTGACGCGGAAAACACCGCCCACTTTGCCGACGTCTTCACCGAGAATGACGACATTCTCGTCTCGGGTCATTTCGATTCGAAGCGCGTCGTTGACGGCTTGGACTAGGTTCATCTCAGGCATGTGGTTCCTCAGTGATGTTCTTTGGCGCGCGGCCCGTTCACGAGCTCAGCTTCTTGCTCTTGGAGGTGCCAGGGTTTCTCTTTGAAGACGCCTTCGAACATGGTCTCGAGGGCCGGCTTCGGCTTGGCTTCAGCCAGAGCGATGCACGCCTTTAGCTTGGCCTCGATCTCTTGCTTGAACGCTTCTTCTTCGTCGTCGCTCCAGATCCCCAGGGTTTCCAGATGGCGGCGTGAACGAACGATGGGGTCTGTCTTGCGCCAGTGATCGACCTCGTCTTGGAGGCGATACGCGCGGGGGTCGTCGGACGTTGAGTGACCACCAATGCGGTAGGTGAGCATCTCGATGAGGAAAGGCCCTTCTCCGGCGGCGGCTCTCTCCACGCAGTCTCGAACCACCTTGTAGCTGGCGAGGATGTCGTTGCCGTCCACGCGCAGGGCGGGAACGCCGTAGGCGATTCCCTTGGCTGCAAAGGTCTTGCTTGCCGTCTGCTTTTCGCTCGGCACCGAAATCGCCCAGTGGTTGTTTCGGCAGAGCATCAGAACGGGCGCCTTCATCACGCCGGCGAAGTTCATCGCCGTGTGGAACTCGTTCGAGCTCGTCGCGCCTTCACCAAAGTAGACGCTCGCCACGACATCATCGCCACGGTGTTTAGCGGCCCACGCAAAGCCAACGGCCTGCGTCATCTGGGTGCCGATGGGCGAGGAGACGCTGCCAAAGTTGTACTCACGACCCGTGTAGTGGTCGGGCATCTGGCGGCCATGGACGATGTCGTCGGCGTTGCCAAACATATTGTCGATGTAGCTCTGAAGCGGGAAACCGCGATGGAGGAGCGCACCGAACTCGCGGTAGCAGGGGAAAATCCAGTCGTTCTTTCGCATCGCTGCGGCGGAACCAAGGATACAGGCTTCTTCGCCCAAGCTCCCGATGTGGAAGCCGATGCGACCCTGACGCTGAAGCCGCTCCAGCTGCACATCGATGGTGCGGGTGCTGACCATGGCCTTATGAAGCTCGAGAACGGCCTCTGGGCTCAGCTTCGGATCGTGCTCTCCACCTGCCGTACCGTCCGGCGCGATGACGGAAATAATGTCTTCGCCATACGAGGATTCGGGCGTACGAATCGGAACCACTTGGTCTTGCGTCTGCATGCTGCCTCCAGGGGCTGGCGGGCGTCTTCTTCGCGCGTGTCGAAGAAAGAACGCCACCGGCGGAAACGGACACTAGGAGGCGTGTTCTTTGGCGTCAAGGTTAGGAAACCTCAGTGTGTTTTTCGCCTTCGGATCCAGTGATCACCGCTCAAAACCTTGGCGCGAAAAAGTTTTCGCACAACGTTTCTTAAATGATGCAGTGCGGCAAACACCCAGCGCCAGGCTGGGTGGTCACTTTACGCGACGAGCCGTAATGGGACCCCAGGCTAGCCGAGAATCGGCGGACAGACGTGCGTGACGTCGGTGCTCGAAACACGTGGCGTGATGACTTCCGTCGTGCTCATGCGTTCCGCTGAGAGGACGATCTCGATCATCAAGAAGGCCTCCGGCTCGACGCCTGCGTCCATGAGCGCCGTCGCGATGTCGAGAGGAGAGGTCTCCGGAGGCGCGGAGCCGACCTGGACCCACTCCGCGGCATCAAGGGCGTCACGAGTGGACGCCGTACGCACGCGGAAGGAAACCGAAGTACCCGCCGGAATGTCCGCGTCGAAACGGATCTCGTTCCACATCGTGGTTGTGCCAGCGGGGCACCCTTCAAACACATGGCGGTAGTAACCGCGGGGGTTCGTCGCCAGGCGAAGCTGAATGCCTGTCATGTCCGAGTAGGTGTAGGGGCTCGTGATGCTGGTGGCGACGCCGCGCTCCACTGTGTTCTCCATCAATGTGGGCCCTGGTGTGATCACGATGGCTTCAGAAGCCTGTGTGATCGACCAGATCTTGCCTTCAAAGTCGATGGCCATGCCCTTGTTCGAGGCGCCCGTGGTGCCCACCACAACGGTGTTCGCCAAGGTCTCCGCGTCAACACGAGCGATGCCGTTGCCCTGGCCGGCGCCCCAAACGAAACCTTCCGCGTCTGCGGCGATGCCGTGGATGGCGATGGAGCCACCGAACGGAAGCGCGACATTCGCCCAGCGAGAACCCGATGCCGCCGTAATGTCGTAGCGGGCGATGCCGCCGCCGCCGACCCACACGCGCTGATTGAAGTCGACGGTGACGCCGTAGAGCGTGAAAGGTGCCGGAATAAGGGCCTTGATCTCGCCGTCACATTCCGCTCCCTCTGCGGTGGCCCGGCAGACCGGCACGTCGCAGCTGGCTGCGTCGACGCAGCGCGTCGTGTCGAGGAAGCCAAGGAAGTTCCCCGCACGGGTGGAAACCCAGAGCTTGCCGGTTCCGTCGAGGGCGAAACCGTAGGGGTTACTCGGCGCCGCCGTCGTGAGAATGATGCTTCCGTCACGGGCATCAAGCTTTGCGAGGGTGTTCGTGACATAGCCGCCGACCCACACGAACTCCTGAAGCTCGCCATCCGGACCCTCGACGTCTTGAGCAGCAACGGCGCGGATAAAGTTCTCCGTTGGTCCAAGGACATCGTCGGTGCGCCAGAGGAGGCAGTCATCTTCGCCAAAGGGCAGCATCTCGCCGTCCGCAGGAGCCGTGCTGATGACCCCGTCGCCGTTGAGGTCCGTCGACGTGGTGACGACGCCATCACCGTTGGTGTCGGGACAGTCTGCGCCGAGGACCGAGATGCGTGTGATGGACCCGCCACGGCGGTTGCCCACGAAGGCGTCGCCCACGCTGTTCACGCTGGTGCGCGAGGGGTCGACATCTGTGAAGTAGCGTCCAACCTCGTTGTAGGGAGGCGTTGTGCTGAAACGCGACACGGACCCTTCGGGGGTGTTTGCGATCCAGATAAAGTTCGTATTGATGCTGCGTGCGTCGAGCTCGAGGGCTCCGTCGGGGTTGACGCCAACACCGTCTGAGTTCGTCTCGTCGGGCATAAAGGGCGTGCCGCCGGGTCCGCCGATGCCACCGAGGTTGCAGTCGGGGTTGCAGTCGCCACACGCGCTCTGCACGCCGTTGTCGGCGACGCCGTCGCAGTCGTTGTCGCGACCGTCACAGACCTCTACTCCGGTCTGCATGGGGTCGTCGTTGTCGCAGTCACTGCCACGTGGACATCCAGGACCGAAGCCGTCCATGTCTGGGTCAACACACAACGCCGCCTGGCATCGGTCGTCCACGCAAACCTGGCCGCCCATGCACATCTCGTCGCCGGTGCACGTGTCGCCGCCGGGCACGCAGAGCGTGTCGATGCAGGCGAAGTTGACGGGGCACTCCTCATCGTTGGAACACCCTGACTGCAAACACATCATGTCCACGCACTGCTCACCCACAGCGCACTCCGCCTCGGTCATGCAAGTGTCGAGCACAGGTGTCCCGCCACAGTCGCAAGCGACGAGCAGAAGAAGAAGGGGCGTGAGACGGTTCATCGTAAGTCCAGAGTCGGCGGGGTGCAGGGGGTGAGGGTTCTCCATGGTAGATCCCTCATCCCTGTTCCTGCACGTTTTCGCAGTGGATTTGCACAACTAAAGTGAATAAATGTGGCTCGTACCCTAGCGTGGTGATTCACCAACGAATCGAAGGCGGCCGACCGAGGGCAACCACGAACGACTCATTTATGGGCCAAACTCGACAGGATCGGCCACCTGGACGCCAAGATCCGCACTGAGAAGCTCTTTGGCCCAGCGTTTACGCGCAGGCCCGAGCCAGGAGCTCAGCGGCGAGACAGGCGGCGGCGGCGGCGGCGGAACAGCACCGCCAAGAACAGCGCGTTCATCCAAAGTGGTGATGTGTTTGCTCCGATGGTGCAGCCCCCGGTGATCGGCAGGGCGCCTGCCCGCTCTAGTTCTTCGTCCGGGATCTCCGCGCCGTCTTCGCTGGGCATCTCCACCATGAGCCCGCCACTCGTGCCATCGCGATCGATGCCGACTGAACACCAAACGACACCATCGCCTTCAACGACGCACTCGCGGGTGCCGGTCTCAAAACCAGGCCCGCCCACTTCCACCGTGTACGTGCCGGCGGGCACCTGGAATACGAAGAGACCGTCTCCGCCGCGACTGACCGTCTCCGCCGAAGTCTCCTGGAGACGAACCGTGGCTCCGATGACCCGCTGGTAGATATCGCTGTCCGTGTAGACCACGCCCTGAAGCGTCGCGACCTCTCCCTCGGGTGAAAGACCAATCCCGCAGGCCGATTCCGTCCCGGCGATCACCGTGCACGAACGCGTCACGCTGGCATATCCGTCCGCGCTCCCCACGACCATGTAGCTCCCGGCAGCGAGGGTGAGTGACCAAGCCCCCGCTTCGTCGCTGGTCGCGCGCATTCCCGTGTCGGCGAGGACGACCTCTCCCACCAAGGGCGTCATCGCTCCGCCCGCAGCAAAGAGCGTCCCGCGCAAAGTGCCGTCCGTATCGGAGCCTTCCGTCAACTCCACGGAGCACCAGACCTCGCTGTCCGCCACGATGCACATTCGTCGCCCCACAGCGAATCCATCCGCTCGGGCCTCCACGGTGTATTCGCCGGGGTCCAAGTCGAAGGCCCACTCGCCCATCGAGTCGACGCTCATCATCTCGCCGGTTTCAACGATCTCCACGGTAGCGCCGAGGACGC
>JBLHKB010000288.1:0-8673 GCA_047619315.1 Polyangiales bacterium | reverse complement strand
CCACCCATGCCAAAAAGTAATCCGTGGCGAAACGCCGCTCATACTCGACGGGCGTGGTCCAGTGCGCGTGGTGGAAGAGCGCTTCAGGGTCCAAGACGAGTCCCGTTTCTTCGTTCGCTTCGCGTGCAGCGGCGGCGCGAGCGCGTTCTTCATGCGACACGCCCACGTCACAAGGATCGATTCGTCCACCCGGGAAAACCCAAGTGCCCCCAAGGGATGCGAGGTTTGGGTTTTTCCGCACGAGCCCCACTTCGATGTCTGCGCCCCGTCGACGCAGCGGCACCACCGTCGCTGCAGGGTCCGCGCGTCTGATGGCGGGAGGTTTGCGAAGTCCCCCGGCTGCCAGCTCACCCTCCGACCTCGTCATGAAGTCCGGGTGTAAAGGCCGGCTTCCCCGGCAACGCGAAGGGCCTCTTCGTTTGGCGCTTTCGTTTGAGGTGTCATCGCCAAGGTCAGCAGTGTGCTCACGGCACCAATGGACTCAGCGCCGTCGTAGTGAGCGGTGTCCGGCTCAGCCGCTTCGATGAGAAAGCCCATCTCCAAGAGAAGACGTTGTTTGGCGAGGCCACGCTCTCGGGCGCGCCGTGAAAAGCCAAGTTGCATGTAGAGGCGGCCATCGGCTTTGAGCGCTTGAACGCCACGTGCCGCGAAGAGTCCGAAGCCCGCGCTGGCGTATGGCGGATCGGAAAACACAGTCCCGAAGCGTCCGCGTAGCTTCGAAGGCAAGGGGTCGCGGAGGTCGTGCTTCACCGTTTGAATGCGATCATTCTCTGCGTAGAACGCCAGAATTTCATCGTCGAGGTCGAGAACGGTGAGCTTCTTTTCGTCGCCTGCCTCGTCGAGCAAGAGACCGATCGCAAGCGCCGCAAGGTCGTCGTCGCCGAAGAGAAGCAAGCCTCGCTGCACATCGCCGCGCTCGACCAAAATCCGGGCGCGCTTGGCGACGCTCTCCACCGTGGCGTGAACTTGGTCAAATTCGCGCTTCACGGCGGGACGCTTGCTCATAAAGGGGCGAAGTCTCTCGACAAGTTCGTCGACGCTGAGACTTGGCTTTCTCGCGTGGGCTTCACGTGCCAAAGCTGCGAGTCCAACGTTCGAGAGCTTGAAGCTCTCTCCGGCGACGTCGAACCACTTCGGCTTGGACTTGCTCAAGTCGGTCAGGACCGAATGCGCCTCTGCGCTCCGGCGAAGCGCTTCGGTTCGCGACACTTCACGCCCGTGCCCGAGCGCATCGATGACCCGATATACGCCTTCGTTCATGAGCTTCTCGCTGTGCGTGGAAAGGACATAGGCGCCTTTGTGCCACCAAAGGGAGCTACGTCCAGTGGAGGCACGTTGGTGTCACAATGGCCGTCGCACAAACATTGCCTGTGATACGGTGCCGCCCATGGTTCGCCTCCTTGCTCGGCTGCTCGTCCCTGTGCTTGTGGCTCTCACGCTGCGAGCCTCGCCTGCCGGAGCGACGCCGCCGGATGTCTTTGGTTTCGGGGGACGTACCCAAGGCATGGGCATGACCGGGGTCAGCTTCACGGATGATTACGAAGCGGTCTACTCCAACCCCGCTGGTCTCTCGCGCGCTCGGCGCAACGGCATTCACTTGGGCATGCAGCAGGGAGCGTTTCGGCTCTCCCTCGATGGGGTCAACTCCCCGCTTGACCCTTATGGCGGAACGACCATCGGACTTCAGATCCCGCTCCCCTTTGGCGGTGTCCTTGAAGATACCTTAGTCATCGGCGCCGGTTTTTTCACGCCCCACGGAGCCGTCTTGCAAACGGACATCATCTTCCCCGAAATTGCGTCATGGGTGCTCCTCAACCGTACGCAGTCCGTTCACCTTCAGATGGGACTCGGAATCAATCTCAGCCGTCTGCTCCCGGGCCTTCGCCTGGGCGTTGGGTTCGCAGCCCTGGCCAACATCGGCGGCCGCCTCAACATCAGCATCGACCAAGCCAACCAGTTCGTCTCGGAAACCGAGACCCAGCTCTTGGCGAGCTTTAGCCCCATCATCGGCGCCCAATATGACATCGGGCCTGTGTCCCTTGGCTTCACTTGGCACGACGAAGTCATCTCGGACATCGACTTGAACATCGTGACGTCGCTCCCCTTGGAGTTACCCGTCATCACCATTACGGCCACGCCGCAGTACGACCCTCACCTCTTCGCCGCCGAGGTCTCCTACCGACCGACGAGCCAATGGCTCATCGCAGCGCAGTTCAACGCCCGCCTCTGGTCCCGCTACGGCGGGGTCGTCGGAAGAACCACGTCCAACTCCAACCTCCCGCCGGCACCGGACTTTCGCAACACCTACTCGCCACGCCTGGGCGTCGAGTACAACGCCACCTACAAACGAACAACTGGTTCGCTGCGTGCCGGATATGCCTTCGAGATGACGCCCGCCCCGCCCGCAGGCCTGCGCCCCGGCCGTGATAGCCAAGGGAACGTCCGTGAAGAAAACGGGGAACAAGTTCTCTCGCTCCTTCGCTACATCGACAACAACCGTCACGTTCTCACGTTTGGTGGAGGCGTGGACTGGCAACCCACCCTTGGTGCACACGTGCGCCTCGAGACATTCCTTCAGTACCATCGCCTCACCCCACGCACCCACGACATTAGCAACGAAGGCGACGGTCTCACCGGCGCCCCCTTGGAGAGCGCTGGCAACGTCATCGCCGGCGGCTGGACTGTGAGTCTCGAATGGTAATCCGCTCCCCGTCACCGACCTCAAGCGCACCGTCGACCTCAAGCGCACCGTCGACCTCAAGCGCACCGTCGACCTCAAGCGCACTCGCTTCGAGCGTATTCATCTCGCTCCTGGCGACGCTCCTGTTCTCTGGGACAGCGTATGCAACGCCACCCGATTATCTGGGCTATGGCTCGCGCTCGATAAGTCTCGGCGGCGCGGTAACCGCCAGCGTTGAGGACGCCTCTGCCGTGTACTACAACCCCGCCGGCTTGGCGCGCTCAGGCGACCTACGACTTCAGGTGGGTTACTTCAGCCAGAGCCCCTTTCTCTCCATCAATGGTCAGCAATCCGATGTCGAGCGCCTAGGAGGCGTCAGCTTCGGGCTGGTGGCACCAGCCACCTTCGGCGACTTCCGCATCGCTTTCGGGCTTGGCCTTCAACTTCCAGACCAGCGCGTCGCGCGAACCCGAAGCGCCATCGTCGACCGACCGCGTTGGGAACTCTACGACACCCGCTCCCATCGTCTCTATCTCTCTACACACCTCGCGATTCGCCCCGTCGAGTGGCTGACTATCGGTGGTGGTTTAGTCTTTCAGTCCGGCTCCGTCCTCACCCTCGACATCCGCGGCGACCTCCCCTTCACCGACGCCGAAGAGGACTCGCGCCTTGAGCATCAGTTCAAAGGCGATCTTCGTTCGGTTCGCTACGGCTCCCTCGGCGTTCAGGCGCAGGTACATGAACGGGTCTCACTCGGCATCGTTTATCGAAGCGAGGTCGAACTGGGCAACACCATCGTCGCCCTCGCCGCGGCCTCCGTCGGGGTGCCTGGCTCACCAGGGACCGCTCTCGACCTCTCGCTGGTAAGCACGTCCACGAGCCTCTTTGGCCCACAGCAAGTGAGCTTCGGCGTCGACCTGCAGCCCCTCGACCGCCTGAACATCGCCATCGAGCTGACGTGGAACGACTGGTCCGCTCATCCAAGTCTCATCGCGGACCAAACCGTCGACCTGGAGTTTGGAGGCACCGCCGCCTTCGGCGACATCGAGTCGCTGCCGCAGCTTCCCATGGATCTCCACGACACGTTCGTGCCTCGTATCGGCATCGAATACGCCCTTCTCCAAGGCGACATCGATCTCGATATTCGCGCTGGCTACATCTACGAAAACTCGCCCTTCCCTGCGCAGGCCGGAATCACGAACTTCGTGGACAACGACAAGCACACGCTCTCGCTGGGTCTTGGTGTTTCCCTAAACGATCTGCGGCCGACGCTTCCCGGCGCGCTCCAGTTCAACGCACACTTTGCCTACGCCGCTCTTCGCGGACGTGACCACAACAAATCGTCGCTCGTCGACCCCGTCGGTGATTACCGCTCCACGGGCTACCTCATCGCCGCGGGCGCCGACCTGTCTTTGATGTTTGAGTAAGGGGGTATTCGATGATCCAAATGACGAAACCCAAGCCTCTTCAAATCGCCGCCCTGGTTCTTCTCAGCGCGTGCGCAACCATCGGCGACGAAGCCGCATTTCCTGGACCCGTGGAGAGCGGTGTCGGACCATTTCGACCTCTCAACCAAGCCGAGACCGCCCTCGAATCAACCCAGGCCGGACGCATTGTCCCTGCGGGCCCAGGAGTCGGTCGAGCCATGATGACCCAGGGTTCACTCTGGTATGCTGCGGCAGACGCTCTTGCGACTCCACCAGAGCGAGACGACACGCTCCCCGACTTCGAAGTCGACTGGGCTCAGTTCTCGGCACGCGCGATCTACGCCTCTCCGTCTTCAGCGCCGACTCGCTACGGCTACGATCCCGGCGCCGTTGTCCTCGAAGCCAGCGAACCTTGGCAAGGCGGCGTGGTCTTCGATCCGTGGGCCGTCGAGGCGAGTGATGGAAGCGTGCGGCTCTACTTCGCAAGCGAAGGTGGAATCGGCGTCGCAACGCGAAGTGCTGGCGGCTCCTTCGGTGCGCCCACACAAATCCTTGAAGACGCGCGAGCGCCAAGCGTCGTCGAGTTTGCCGGAGAGACGCTTCTATTCTTCGAGCGCGCCGGACGTATCGGGCTCGCGAAAAGCAACGACGGCGTCAACTTCAGCCTCGAGACCGAGGCCCTCGATGTTGGCGAACGTCCCCCCGACGACGAAGAACCCGAGGAAGTCGCACAGCGCAGCCCAGGTGCCGTGGTGGTGACGAGCGCAACAGGACGAGTCTCCCTGCGCGTCTATTTTGAGTCGCGTTTTGATGACCTCTCGTCTGGAATCAGCGTCGCCGCCACCATGGACACGATCAACTACGACCGCTTTGCCGCAGACCTCTTTGGAGACGCCACCCTCCTCGGCAGCGATCCAGGTCAGCCAGCGCCCTTTGTTGAGAGCGTGGGAGCCCCGACGCTCCTGACGCTGACCCGCACCAGCCCGGGTCGGCCGCAACTTCGTGCTATTTTGGGCGCGATTACCCCCGCGCGCATCGAGCTTGTACCGAGCCCTGAAGAACCATAAACCAAGCAATTACAAACACTTGCGGCATGAATCACTCATAGCTGTGTGCGGGATGGTGTCGACAAAGAGTGTACAAAGCCTTAGGTTGCCGGCCACGCGCCCCGCATCCTGATTTGAGCGGGTCGACAAGGAGTAAGTTTGGCCAGAAGACGTCCCAGAGCCGGTGGAGCCCGCCGGAAAAAAAAGAAGAACCGCAACTTCGACCCGGATGACAAGCGCGACGACCATATCAAGGTCGACGGCATTATCTCAAACGTGTTCGCCGGCGGTCAGTTCGAGGTAGAGACCGACTCGGGAGCGAAGGTGCGTGCGCAGCTTTGCGGACGCATGCGCAAGTTCCGCATTCGCGTCATTCTCGGCGACCACGTCACCGTGGCACTCTCTCCCTACGACCTTACACACGGCATGATCGTGTTCCGCGCCAAGTAGTGCCGGCGTGAGCGTGAGAGACCCAGAGTCGGCATCCTCGACGGAAGCCAAGCGTAGCGAAAGCTACCCTCCGGGTCTCTATCGCTCGGTCCACGGCGAGCGAAACGTCGACAAGGCGTTTTACCAAGCCGTCGTGCGTGGCGGCACCTCGGTGCTGGAGCTCGGGTGCGGCCACGGCCGCATCGCCGAAGCCATGCGCGCCGAATGCGCGCACGTGAGTGGTGTTGACCTCTCTGTCACCGCCCTCGAAGAAGCCCGAGGGCGTGTTCCTGACGGGCACTTCGTCGAGGCTGACATGCGTTCGTTCGAACTCGATGAACGCTTCGACCGAATCGTGTGCCCCTACAACGGGGTGTACTGCCTCCTCGAAGTCGAGGACCTGCGCGCCATGTTGCGTAGAGTCTACGAGCACTTGGTCCCAGGTGGCCTCTTCGTATTTGACGGCTACGCCGCCGACGGTTTTCACGCCCAAGGTGGCGACGAAGAAGAAAGCGAAGAGTCCTTCGTGCGACGAGTGAAAGCTCTCGGCACGGACTGGGATGTGTACGAGTCTTCAACGTGGGACCGCGACTCCCAGCGCATCGACGCGACCTATGTCCACGTGCCAACGGATGGTCGTGAGACTCGAGAAGCAGAGATCCCGCAGCGCTATCTACTTCGTAGACAGCTGGAGTCTCTCTTGAGCGAAGCTGGGCTTGAGCTCCTCGTAGTGCACGGCGATTTCGACCAATCTGTCTGGGACGAAGAGTCGCCCTTCTTGATCGTCACAGCTCAACGTCCTCTCGCGGAAGCCTAGTCCTGGGCCGAGTGCTCCTGACCAAGGTATTTCCTCGGCAACCTGGTAAGATGCCCGTGGAGGATCGAGCGCATGGAGGATGTCATCATCGCCGTTGTGGGCGGAGCCGTCGCAGGCTCTGAAGCTGCGGCCCTGGCTGTTGCAGCCGGAGCAAAAGTCGTCGTCATCGAGCGGAACGCACGCCCCTACGGGAAGATTGAAGAAGGCTTGCCCCGCTGGCACGGCAAGTTGCGCGAACAAGAGTATAAACGCATCAACGCGAACCTAGACAGAGAAGGCATTCGATTTGTGCCACTGACGGGCATCGGCGAAGACATCAGCTTCGAAGGGCTACGCCGTACAGGGTTCACCGCGGTCGTGCTCGCGACAGGCGCGTGGCGCGACCGGCGCCTACCCCTCGACGGCATCGATGAGTTTTTGGGGAAGGGTTTCGAATACCAGAACCCTTTCGTCCAGCGCTTCAACCGCAACGAACCCGCTTCGATTCCTGAGGGCGGTCTCGTTGTTGGTGGCGGACTTGCGTCCATTGATGTCGTTAAAATCATGTCACTTGAGACCCACGCCGCGGCGCTTCGTCAGTTGGGGCACGACGTCGACTCCGAGACGCTTGAGCACAAGGGGATCCCCGCCTGGTGCGAGAAGGCGGGCGTGGAGATCCCGAACGTTCGAAGGCCTACGCTCGTGTATCGCCGCAGGGTTCGTGACATGTCGCTTTCGCCACTCGAAGCGAACGCCGACGAAGCGACGCGAGAGAAGGCGGCGCGCGCTCGCCAGAAGATCCTAGACCGCGTGGTCAGCCGATACCTCATTCAAGTCGAGACCTTGGCATCCCCAACGCGCACGATCGCGGAAGGTGGACGTCTCGCGGGGCTCGTATTTCAACGGAACACGATCGAAAACGGACGTGTGGTGGGCACGGATGACGAATTCGAAATTCGATCGGAGCTGACCGTTAGCTCCATCGGAAGTCTGCCGGAAACCATCGATGGAATACCCATGAAGGGCGATCTTTACGACTTCATCGATGAAGAGACCGGTGCACTCCGTGACCGCGCCGGCGTGTTCGGTTTAGGAAACACACTCACCGGTCGCGGAAATATTCGGCACAGTCGAAAGAACGCCTCCGAAGTCGGCGAGCGCCTGATCCGCGATATGAGCTCAGACGACTTTCACAGCGCGGTGCGCGCGGCAGCTCAAGCGACCGTCGAGTCAGCGCTCAAGTACCCAGCAGCATCGAACGCCGCGAGCGTCGACGCCTTCGTCGCGGAACGCTGGAACGCGACAGGCTACGAAGACTATGAAAGCTGGGCGGCGGCTCATCCGCCAAGCTAGCTGAGATGCTAGCCGGCTGAGAAGAAGCTAGCGGCTGAGAAGCGGCGCTTAGAAGTCGTCTGATTTGCCAAACTCTTGTTCGATCTTGTCCGCCGTCGTCGAAACGACATGAAGCGGCAGCTCGAACTCTTCCATGTCCATCGTCGCCATCTGAACACTGTAACGAACCACGTAGATGTCCTGATCCAGCGTCAGAGCACCCACGGCAAACTCAAAGTTCTTTCGTAGGGCGGTCGCCGGTGGCATCTGCTCGACGGTGCACGCGGCGGATGCAAAGTCGCACCATTCGCGCCCCATGGCTTCGTAGCGTGAGATGATCACCGCCTGCAGACGGTCATTCTCGTACTCGAAAACAAGCTTAAAGCTGTTCTCGTTGTCCTCAGCAAGCTTGTACTTCGAACGCGCGTAGTCTTGAACTTCGCTCCAGGTTGGCATGGCTTCCTTGTTCTTTCTTCTTCTTCTTCGAACGGCGAGTCTATCCTCGTCTGAACGGCAATGGAAGTTCTCTGAAGGCCGCCGTGGCCTGGTAGAGTGAGCAGTGTTCGCAGCCTTCGAGAGCCTCCGTGGTGCAAGCCGAGATGTGCTTCGTGCCCTTCGCGATGGGGATGTGAGGGCCCCGTACCTCGATCTCCTTCGCCATACGCCTGGTTTCGCACGCCTGCTTCCAGCGCTGGCGCGTACGCTTTCGGGCCAAACACTTGTTCACGCCGCCGCCGCACAGGCCGCCGAACGACCAAACGAGCTGGCGCTGTGGATGGACGACGAACGGTGGACGTGGGCGGAGCTGGAGACCGTTGTTTCGGGGCTTGCCCATGTGCTGCGCGACGAGGGCGTTCAGCGTGGGCACGTCGTCGCGCTCATCGCCAAAAACTCCCCCGCGTACCTCGCTTTGGTGTTGGCCCTTGGCCGGTTGGGCGCAACGACCGCGCTCGTGAACCCGGC
>JBLHKB010000287.1:0-8697 GCA_047619315.1 Polyangiales bacterium | reverse complement strand
GGTTGGCTCGGAGCGAATCCTGGCTGGCCTCCACGCTGATCTCGAGTGGTCGAACGCCGCTCACATCGGTCAGTGTGATGTAGGGGCTGCTGCTGGTGAGCTCATCGCGTGTTCGTTCCGCCAGTTCGCGCAGGGACGACTCACTGATGTCACCGAAGAGCACCACGGAGATCACTTGGCGCTGGTTAACCACCAGCGAGATGACCGGGCGCTCGATGTCTTCTGGCATCGAGGTGATGCGGTCGACGGCTGCTTTGACGTCGTTGAGCGCGCGATCTTGTGCTGCTCCGGTCAACAATTTGATGACGACGCTGCTGACGCCTTCGCCGGACGTCGACGTGACTTCATCGACGCCATCGAGGCCACGAACAGCCTCTTCAAGAGCGAGGGTAACGCCGGTCTCAACCTCTTCTGGACTCGCACCGGGATACGGCACTTGAATCAGGATGCGCTCAAGGCTGACCTCCGGGAAGACCTCCTGTTTGAGGCGCGTCAGCATAGCCAAGCCGCCCAGAATCAGGACGATCATCAGAACGTTCGACGCGACGCGATTTCGCGCGAACCAAGCGACGGGCCCCTTCTTCGGAATCGGCGTGGTCTCACCGTCCTCGATCACGTCGATGTCTTCACTCATCGCTGGAGCTTTCGGAGTCACTGTCCTCAGCGGGCGTGGCGCTTGGGACAGCATCGTCAGGCCCGCGGAGGAGCATGCCCTCGACGGGGGCGTTGACCCGGCTGGTGATCACAAGATCACCGGCGCTCAAGCCAGACGACGTGATGACGGTGTCGTCCAAGCTCCAGGAAACACGGATCTCATGAACCTCGAGTGCGCGCTCTGGCGTCATCACATAGACGATGCTGCCTTCGCGAACTGCACGCCGTGGAACTTGCACCCCGAGAAGTTCCCCGCCCTCGATGTGAACGCGGACGTATGTTCCAAGGAGCAGTGGGGGCCCGGGTTCCGTTGATTCCGCGATGCGGAGCGGGTCTGGAACTTCGACAAGAATGCGTGCCATGCTGCCCGCTGGGTCGAGGTCTGGCAGCAAGCGAATCACATGGCCTTCGCGAACGATGGTCTCGTCGCCCACGTCGTGCTCGATGGTGACGCGGGCGCCGAGCTCATCTCCCTGGGGCATGCGAATCCGTCCAAGGGAAGCGAGGGGCACGCTGACCTGCACCCATGCCTCGTCGGTTCCGACGAGCGTTGCAAGCTGCGCTCCCGGCACGACGTACTGGCCCACTTCGACGTTCTCTTGCAAGACCGTCGCGTTGAAGGGCGCCCGTACCACCGTGCGGGCAAGGTTGAGTCGTGCTGAGCGAACGGCGTTCTGTGCGGCGCGGACAGCAACCCCGGCGGTCTCGCGCTGTGGCTGCCGAAGTGCTAAGGAGCGCCCCTCACCGGACGACTCTTCGCCACCGAAGGCTTCCCATTCGCGTTCGGCGACGGCTGCTCGCCCTTCTTCGACCTGGAGTTCTAGCTGACTCCGATGCACCTCGGCGGCGCGTGACTCTACGGCGAGTGAGAAATCACGGGCGTCCACGCGGAAGAGCTGTGTGCCGGACTCGAGGCGCCCGCCGGGGACGAATTCCTCATTTACACTTCGAACTCGCCCAGGGACTTCCGATGACACGACGACACGACGCGCGGGCATCACCTGCCCCTGAGCGTCGATGCTGATGGGAAAGTTGCCTTGCTCAACGGCATGGGTTTCGACGAGAAGACCAATGGTGCTTCGTTCTTGGCGGAGCGGCTCGGGCTTACTCGCGATGAGGCTGCGGACGCCGATCACGCCGGCGATGAGCACGACGATGGGGATCACACCACGAAGGACCTGCGCGGACATTTTTGGCGGTGTTGGCCCTGCGCTCTCGCGGTAAGGGCCCTCTGAATCAGGCGGGTTCACGACTCATCTCCTTCTTCGTTGTCACTAAGTCGACTTGGCTCTGGGGGCTCCGCGGTCCACGGCCCGCCGAGGGCACGGTGCAGTTGGATGCGGCTTGAAACGACCTGACGTTCGGCGTCCTGAAGCTGAAGACGCAGCCCGTGACGTGCTTGGAGCGCGGTAAGCACCGGCAGGTAGTCAGAGAGTCCTGCGCGAAAGCGTGCTTGAGCCGCCTCGAGGGTATCGTCGGCGATGGTCGCCTGCGTGTTCAGAAGCTCGAGATTACGAGCTTGATGATGTTCTTGGCGGATGGCGGACTCCACCTCGAAAAGCGCCTGGAGAATCACTTGATGAAATGCTTCAATAAGTAGCTGCTGCCCGGACTCCTGAGCGCGTACGGCGGAGCGTCCGGCAAAGCCATCGAAGAGCGGAACGTCGATGGATGCGCCCGCTGAGAGGGTAAAGCCGCTCGCGGTTCGTGCGTCGCCGCCGAGGGGGGAGTCATCGCCGAACTCATTGCGGTTCCACGAATAGCCAGGCGTAACATTCAAGCGAATGCTCGGCATGCGCGCAGCGACGGCAGCAGCGATGCGTCTGTCCGACGCTTCAACGCGGCGCTGCGCCGCGCGAACGTCCGGTCGGCGTTCGATCAAGTCTGCGCTGGCCCCCGGCGCAGGCGCCACGCCAAGCTCGGGGAGGGTGGCTCCCTCTGGAAGCGAGAGCTCCGCGCGAGTACGGCCCACAAGAAGCGCGAGCTGCTGTTCGAAGAGCTCACGCTGGAGCTCCGTAAGCTCGATCTGCGAGGCGGAACGAGCCGCCTGGAGTCGCTGCTGATGCACGTCCACCGACGATGCAAGGCCCTCTCGGAAACGCAGCGTGACGAGCTCAAGGTAGGTCGCATCAAGCTCGGCTTGTTGTCGAAGAAGCGCTTCCCGTGCGCGTGTGCTGACGACGTCGTACCAGGCTTCTGCGATCTGAGCGGACATCGTCAGCGCCATGGCGTCTACATCTTCGCGAGTGGCTTCGGCTTCGAGGGAGGCGGCCTGATGCGTTCGCGCAGCCCGCGCAAACACATCCAGCTCGTAGCTGACGGGCACAGAGACGCTGGCGTTTTGACCGGTGGATGAACCGAACGCTCCGACGGAACGACTCCAGCCAACGGAGCCCGTCGCTCGTATCTGGGGGAAACGCCCAGCGCGTGCTTGGTCTGCCAGAGCCTGGCTTTGTCCAAGGCGAGCCCACTGCTGCCGGATGGTGAGATTCTGGGCGAGGCCTTGGTCGATCAGGTCTTGCAAGGCGGCGTCACCAAAAACCAGCCACCACGGGCCGGCTGCCTGTGAGGCTTCGCTCTCGTTGCCACTTGTCTCACTGAACTCCGGAAAAGGAGGCAGCGCACGGTCGGGCACCGGGGAACGAAGCTTGGTGCAGCCCCCAATCGCGAAGAGGACGAAAGACAAGGGGACGATAAAGTACTTCATGAGCGGGCCGAAAGGGAACGTGTGACGGAGCGTAGCTGAGCTCCGCGCAGCAAAGCGGGGTCGAAGGCGCCGAGGCGAATACGTGTCCCCGAGGGTTTCGAAGAGAAGAGCTGACCACCAAAGATCGCACCCCAAAGAGCGAGCGCGTCATAGCGCGGAGTAACGTCGATGTGAACTGAACCATCTGCTTGGCCCCGTTCCAACATCGCCTCGAAGAAGCGGAGCATTCCCTGAACCCGATGTTGATAGGCTTTGAACGCGTCACTGCTCGTGTCGAGGTCCTTTGCTCGCCACCATTCCGCCATCACACGTCCTATGTGGGGGCGTTTGTCCATGTGGGAAAGCCAACTGGCTACGACATCTTCGATCGCGCGAAGTCCGCTCGGCGAGGCGTCGGCGAGAGTTTGAAACTCGCGCAGAAGCAGCGACAGGTTTCGTTCCGCAACACTGGCGCACAGAGCATCGCGACTCGGAAAGTAGAGATATACCGTCCCTTTGGCTACGGCGGCGTGTTCGGCGACGTCCTGCATCTTCAGGCCCTCATACCCCGAAGCCAGCAGGCATATTTCACCCGCTGCGAGAATTTCTTCACGCCGTTTTGCTCGTCGGTCGCCCTGGGTCGCTTCCACGACGGACAAGTCGGAGTGGCTGCCTGTGGGTTACAAGAAAAAATGACCGCGGGTCATTTTAGGCCGCAAACTGATGCAAACGAGGGATTTGCGTCGGTTTCGCTCCAGCGCGAGCAGCCATTCTTTCGACTCTGGGGAGCCGCTACTTCGAAAAAGGGGTGGGAGAACGGGGTGTCGAACCCCGGACCCACGCCGTGTAAAGGCGTTGCTCTACCACTGAGCTATTCTCCCGATCTCCTGCAAACTAGCGAGGAGAGGCGCGAGCATAGCAGCGTTGCGCACTCCGCCCAGCGAAAACGTAGAGACGTGCCTTGGCCGAGGTCAAAAGTCGTTACTCTGCTCTCATGAACATGGCCCGAGCTCTTGCCTTCGTTGTTGCCGCGGGTCTTGCTTCAAGCGCGTTCGCTCAGCCGGGTGACTACGTGAACTTCGAGTCCGGCGCTGTCCGTCCGCTCGCGCTGTCCGCGGACGGCGACACGCTCTACGCCCTCAACACGCCGGACTCACGTCTAGAGATTTTCGATCTCACGTCCACGCCGCCGGTCATCGTTGCATCGGTCCCGGTCGGACTCGACCCGGTCGCTCTAGCGTTGGAGTCTGCGACGCGCGTGTGGGTGGTCAACCATCTCTCGGACAGTATTTCTATCGTCGATGTGGCCGCAACGCCGCCTCACGTTGTTCAGACGCTCTTGGTCGGCGATGAACCACGCGACATCGTGTTCGCTGGGCCTGAGCGAAGCCGTGCGTTCATCACGACGGCACATCGCGGGCCACACAGCCCGTACCCACGTGGGGAGTTCAACACACCCGGCGTCGGACGCGCCGATGTCTGGGTCTTCGAGGCAGCGACCGGCTCCCCCGACCCGCTGACCATTCTGAACCTCTTCGGTGATACGCCCAGAGCGCTGGCAGTGAGTCCGGATGGGAGCCGCGTCTACGCATCCATTTTCCTTTCGGGCAATGGCACAACGGTCGTCCACGAGGGTGCCGTGTGCGACGGTGGCTCTGAGCGAGGTGCATGCACCACCGGGCCCGGAGGAATGCCCGCGCCAAACCAGAACGCCGAAGGGATCGGCGCGCCGGAGACAGGGCTGATCGTGCGCGACAACGGGACAGCGTTCGTGGACGAGCTGGGGCGTGATTGGTCCGACTCCGTGCGATTTGATCTGCCGGACTATGATGTCTTCGAAATTGACGCGAACGCGGAGACGCCTGTGAAGACGCGCGAATGGAGCGGCGTCGGTACCGTCAACTTCGCGATGGCGGTCCATCCGACCAGCGGCGAGCTCTTTGTCGCGAACACCGAAGCTCCGAACGAAGTTCGCTTCGAGGGCCCCGGTACGCTGGTTCGTTCCCTTGGACTTCGAGAGGGCCAACCCGCCACCGTACGTTCTCATCTACATGAGGCGCGCATCACCGTCATCGATGGCGACAGCGTCGAGGCGCACCGGCTCAATCCGCACTTGGACTATGAAGCTGCGCCCTCGGATGACGTTCGTCATCGCACGCTCGCGACGCCCGTGGCCATGGCCATGAATGCCGCTGGCACAACGCTCTACGTCGCCGCGTTGGGCTCGAGTTCGATCGGTGTCATCGACGTGGATGCACTTCGTGAGGGCGTCGTCGATACTCGCTACGCGCGCGTGATCTCGCTGCGCGAACCCTGGCCTGGCGGGCCCGTGGGCCTCGTCTTGGACGAAGGGCGCGGGCAGCTCTACGTGCTCAATCGCTTCGACAACAGCGTCGCGTTGATCGACCTCAGCGGTGGTGAGCAATCCCGCATTTCCATGCACACACCCGAGCCAGCTGAGGTGATTCAGGGCAGGCCTGTGTTCTATGATGCTCTCGCCAGTTCCAGCCATGGCGAGGCGAGCTGCTCGAGCTGCCATGTGTTCGGCGACTTTGATGGTCTCGCTTGGGATCTCGGTAACCCGGATGATGAGCTGCGATCAAATCCAAACCCGCGCGGCCCCGTGGGCGGCGGTCAGCCCTTCCACCCCATGAAGGGGCCGATGACGACGCAGACGTTCCGCGGCATGTCGAACCAAGGGCCCATGCACTGGCGCGGCGACCGAACGGGGGGGTACGACGGGGACGCTCTCGATGAGCATGCTGCCTTCGTCGCATTCAACGGAGCCTTCGAAGGTCTACTGGGTCGCGAAGAGGGGGCTCTCACTGAAGAGGAGATGTCGCGCTTCGCGGACTTTGCGCTGACGATCACGTCCCCACCCAACCCGATTCGCCAACTCGACAATGCTCTTCGTGAAGACGAAGAGCGCGGGCGTGACTTCTACATGAACCGCAACTCCGACATGATCGCGACGTGCAACGGATGTCACGTTGTCGACCGAAGCGAAGGTTTCTTTGGGACTTCAGGCCTCACTACCTTCGAGAACGAGACCCAGCACTTCAAGGTCCCCCACATCCGAAACATGTATCAGAAGGTGGGTATGTTTGGCCTGTCGCCGTCTCCCTTCTTTGATGACGCGGCGCTGGGCAACGCGCACATGGGGCCCCAGGTGCGTGGCTTCGGCTACCTTCACGACGGAAGCACGGACACGGTTCTACGTTTCTTCCACGCAGGTGTTTTTACGGGGTTTCGAAATGCCCAAGAGCGTGAAGATGTGACCGCGTTCGTGATGGCGTCGGACGCCGAGCTTGCACCGGTTGTCGGTCAGCAAACCACGGGAAGTGCAGCCGACTCAGCTTTTCTCGACCGCGCAGACCTCTTCATCGCGCGAGCCTCGGCGGCCCAAGTTTTCCCAAGCGGCACGTTGCGTGAATGCGACCTCGTGGTGCACGCCGTGGACTCCGGCGAGCTCCGAGGCTGGCTCTTGGGTGCGGACGGGCGTTTCCGCTCGGACCGCGCCGGTGAGCCACCAATCGACGCCGAGGCCCTTGCGGGGAGTGTGAGTAGCGTCCTTACGATGACGTGCTTCCCTCCAGGCTCCGGCACACGCGCCGCCCTCGACCGTGACGGCGATGGCGTCCTCAACGGCGACGAGCTCGATCGTGGTAGCGACCCCGCGGAGCGTCTTCCTGTCGCGCAGATTCTGATCACAGGGGTTCCTGCCGCGCCGACATCTATGCCTCCCTTGGTGGACGCTGGAGTCGCCGATGCCGGTATGGACGCATCAGGCGCAGGCCGGGATGCCGGTTTGGGTGACGCTGGTTCCAACGACGCGGGCGTTGATGGGGGTCTCGCGGTTCAGCCCGAGGACGGCTGCAGCGTGGCTTGGGGTTCGTCAGCGCCAATGTCGCCAACACGCTGGGGCGCGCTCATGCTTCTCGGCGCGATGATGTTGCGACGGCGGATCCGTTAGCGAAAAGAGAGGGCTGTTCGTATGCTGGCAGGCTTCAGTCGATGGCGATGAGCGCGAGGCCACCAGCGGCGATACCGATGGTCAGGCCAAGAATCAGCAAATAGGTCTTCACCGTCGCAAACTGGGAGACCTGAACTGCTTCGATGTCTTCGAGCGGTACCGTCGAGCGTCGAGTCTGTGGGCCCTGAACGGTGAGCGCACCTTCAGCGATGGCCGCGGCGACGGGGCCGTCCACCTCAAGCCGGCCGAGGGCCGTCACGATTCGGGCATCATAGGGCGGGCGAATCCGCACTTCATCACCATCGACGTCCTCGATGGTGGTTCCGGTCACGGCACTGGAAGGGGACGCTCCGCCTTCCTCCCCTGTCTCGATGGCCTCCTGAAGCTGTGCCGAGGATGCAGCAGAGAGCCGCGGGAGGTCCTGAGGGCGGATCTCGATCCAGTTGATGCATCCAAGATGCAGCACAGAGGCTGCCATCAGGAGAATCAGACTAGCGCTCCCAAGGCCGGCGTTTCCGAGGCTGTGGCGTCGAGACCCGGTCATGGAGTGTCCTTTTCGTCGAGCTGTACTGTTCGGCGCGCGCGCCAGCTACTGCTGGGTGCCAGGTGCCGGAGCGTTGGGCGCGGGGGCTTGCGCGGTGGGTTCGATGAGCTTGCCATGTCGATACTCAACGGGGCGATTACGGCTCTTCCCGAAGAGAGCATCAGGATCGCTCAACACCAGCGCTTCGGCAAGAACTTCATCCATGTGCTCGATGAGAACGATTCGCATCGCCTGAAGCACCCGACGTGGGATTTCCCGGAGATCTTTCCGGTTCTCCTCGGGAATTAGGATCGTGTCGATGCCAGCTCGGTGGGCCGCGAGCATCTTCTCCTTGAGCCCGCCGATCGCACCGACGCGGCCGCGAAGGGTGATCTCACCCGTCATGGCGACGTTGCTGCGCACAGGAATCTTCGTCAGAGCACTCGCGATGGATGTTGCCATCGTCACGCCAGCGCTGTTGCCGTCCTTGCCAATGCCACCGGGGAAGTGAACGTGGACGTCGTACTTCGAATAGAAGTCTTCATCGAGTCCAAGCACCGTCTGTCGGGAGCGGATGTAGCTCATCGCGGCTTTGCCGGATTCTTCCATCATCTGCTTGATCATGCCGCTGACCTGAAGCTTGCCCTTGCCGGGCAGGACGACGGCTTCACATTCCAGAACATTGCCGCCAAGGCCAGTCATCACACTCAAGCCGTGTGTCAGACCAATCTCGTCCTTTTCGGACTTCTTGTCGGGTAGAACCTTTGGAACGCCAAGGAGTTCAGGGATATCCCGTGCTGCCACGCGATAAGTCTGCTCTTTGCCCTCTTTGAGGACACGGCGCGAAATCTTGCGGCAGAC
>JBLHKB010000286.1:0-8700 GCA_047619315.1 Polyangiales bacterium | reverse complement strand
TCGTCCGTCGCGGCCATGGAGACAAAACCATGCTCCGTCTCTGTGCCGTCTTGATGCAAGAGACCGAGGGGCCTGAACGTCTCCAGGTCCGTCGCGCGAAAGAGCCGCACCTCGTATGCGTACGGAGAGCTGCCCGCTTGGAACATGGCGTTGACGTAGAGCGCGCCGTCCCCGCCTTCGGCGCTCCGCGGAAAATCTGCCCAGTTGGCGACGAGGGACTCGTCTTCCACGACGGTCGTCGGCGTGGACCATTCGCCGTTGTCAAAGCGCGAGAGTCGAACTCGGTGAGCTTCAGGCTCAACCCATGTCGCGATCAGTCCGCCGTTCGATGGGGACAGGTCCAGTCCGAGGGCACCCGCGGGCGCAGGGAACTCAACGTCCTCCCAGCCAGCATGAGCTGGTTGCGCGACGGGGACGGGATCGAGCGGCGTTTCCGGCGCCTGAGGCGCTTCCTGCCCGCAGTCGCAGCGGGTGAGAGTCAGCAAGGCGAGGGCGACAAACGTTCTGAGCGGCGGCATCGCGAAGATAGACCTCACTTGGCCGAGGATGACAACCCGGCAACGACGGCGCTGCTTATCGGCGCGACGCGAGATGCCCTCCAAAAACCCACACACGTCAATCGTGAGTACAACAAAGACCCGTTAGGGAGATCCCGATGAGCAAGCACAGTCACGATCCGCACGCGCCACACCCGCACTCGCACGAGGGAGCCGAAGAAAAGAAACGCGACGTCGTCTGCGGCATGAGCGTCGACGACGACAGCCCTCACCACCACTCGCACGAGGGCGAGACTTTTCTGTTTTGCTCCGCAGGCTGCTTGAAAAAGTTCGAGACGGAGCCTGCGCGCTACTTGGAAGGGGCCGTCGCCGTCGCCGTCGAAGCCGCACCTGCGGGGACGGTATTCACGTGTCCGATGCATCCCGACGTTGAGACCATCGGACCGAGCGACTGCCCCAAGTGCGGCATGGCGCTGGAGCCGAAGGGCATCCCCGTGCCCATCACGAAGACCGAGTGGACGTGTCCGATGCATCCGGAGATCGTCGAGGACAAGCCTGGGGACTGTCCGAAGTGCGGGATGGCCCTCGAGTCGAGGACTATCACCTTGGACGAGGAGGAGAACCCAGAGCTCCGTGACATGACGCGACGCTTTTGGTTCGCCGCGGCGCTCTCCGTGCCGCTGATGGCCATCGTGATGCTGGACATGCTGCCGAGCCGGCCCATCTCCACGTTGCTTTCATCACGGACGCGCGGGTTCGTTGAGCTCGCCCTAGCGACGCCGGTTTGCCTTTGGTCCGCTTGGCCTTTCTACGTGCGCGCCGTGCGCTCGCTTAAGAACCGCAGCCTCAACATGTTCACGCTCATCGGCATCGGCGTGAGCGTCGCCTACCTCTACAGCCTGACGGCGACGCTCTTCCCCGGGATCTTCCCGGCGTCGTTCCGCGGGCACGGCGGCGAGGTCGCGCTCTACTTCGAAGCGGCGGGCGTCATCGTGACGCTCATCCTCTTGGGCCAAGTCCTTGAGCTCAAGGCGCGCTCTCAAACCGGCGCCGCCATCAAAGCGCTCCTGGGGATGGCCGCAAAAACCGCGCGGCGAATTCTTGAGGACGGCAGTGAAGAAGACGTCGCCCTCGAAGAGGTGCAAGTGGGCGAACGTCTTCGCGTCCGGCCCGGCGAGAAGGTCCCCGTCGACGGGAAGGTCCTCGAAGGAAGCAGCCACGTCGACGAATCGATGGTGACGGGAGAGCCCATCCCCGTGGAGAAATCCGCCGGCGATCCCGTCATTGGCGCAACCGTCAACGGCACCGGTTCCTTGGTGATCGAGGCGGAGAAAGTGGGAGGCGACACGCTCCTCTCCCGCATCGTGACGATGGTGGCGGACGCTCAACGCAGCCGCGCGCCGATCCAGCGTGTCGCAGACACCGTCGCGTCCATCTTTGTGCCGGCGGTGCTGCTGGCGGCGCTCATCACCTTTGTCGTGTGGGCGATGTTCGGCCCCGAGCCCGCCATGGCCTACGCCACGATCAACGCCGTGGCCGTTCTGATCATCGCTTGCCCCTGCGCTCTTGGCCTGGCGACGCCGATGTCCATTATGGTCGCCACGGGCAAGGCGGCGTCTCTCGGCGTGCTCTTCCGAAACGCCGAAGCCATCGAAGTGCTGAGAGACGTCGATACGCTCGTGGTGGACAAGACGGGTACGCTCACCGAGGGCCGTCCGGCGCTCGTCGCCGTCGTCGTCGCGGAGGGCGCCAAGATCGACGAAGAAGAGCTCCTTCGCATGGCCGCCGCGCTGGAACGGGGCAGCGAGCATCCACTCGCCGAAGCCATCGTTCGCGGCGCCGAGGAGCGAGGTCTCACTCTCTCCAAGGCCGAAGACTTCGATTCGGTGACGGGCAAGGGCGTCCGCGGCAACGTCGATGGCCGGGATGTCGCGTTGGGCAACGCCGCGATGATGAGCGAGCTCTCCATCGACGCTTCGCCGGTTCGCGTTCGCGCAGAAGCCCTGCGCGCCGAGGGTCAGACGGTGATGCTCGTCGCCATCGACGGCGCCCTCGCGGGAATCATCGGCGTCGCCGACCCCATCAAGGAGAGCACTCCGGGCGCCATCGCCGCCCTTCGAGGGGAAGGTCTGCGCGTGGTGATGTTGACCGGCGACAGCGAGACGACGGCTCGCGCCGTGGCGGCGAAGCTCGGCATCGACGAAGTGATCGCCGGAGTTCTGCCGGAAGAGAAGGCCGCAAAGGTCGCGTCCCTTCAGAGCGAAGGGCGAGTCGTCGCGATGGCCGGAGATGGCATCAACGACGCCCCCGCGCTCGCCGGCGCCGACGTGGGCATCGCCATGGGCACAGGCACGGATGTGGCGATGGAGAGCGCCGACGTGACGCTGGTGAAGGGCGACCTGGGAGGCATCGTCCGCGCACGAAAGCTTTCGCGACAGACCATGGCCAATATTCGCCAGAACTTGTTCTTTGCTTTTGCCTACAACACGTTGGGCGTCCCCATCGCCGCAGGTGTCCTCTATCCGTTCTTTGGCATCCTGCTTTCGCCGATGCTTGCGGCGGCGGCTATGAGCTTGAGCTCGGTGTCCGTGATCGGGAATGCGCTCCGTCTACGCCGTAGCTAGACGGCGAAGACGCGGCCTCAGAAGGCGATGGCCGTCGGTGGGTTAAAGATGCCGGACACGCCCGCGGAGAGTCCGCTGTAGTCATTGGCTCCCCAACACCACCACTCCTCGCCCAGCAGCGCGCAGCTTCCGTAGCCCATCGGCGCGCTGACCACGTCCGTTGGGCTCCCAAGTGCGCTATCGAGGGCGACGGGCGTGGGCTCTAGGCGGATGTCCGTGGTTCCGTCGCCGATCTGGTAGCGTCCATTGCCGCCCCAACACTCCAGGCCTTCTGAGCTGATGGCGCATGTGAAGTTTGCCCCCGCGGAGATCGCTGTTGGCTCGTTGATTTCGCGAAGTTGTCTGGGTGCGGCGGAGGCACTGACGTCTCCTCCGACCTGACCCGACTCATTGGCGCCCCAGCAGTACAAGCCGTTGCTGGGAGACGAAGCGCAGGCGTGGCGCCGTCCGACGACGAGCTGTTCCATGCGCGACGGCACGTCGCTGACGTCCACCGGCGACATACTGGAGCTGCCGGCTCCGGGCTCGCCGAGCTGTCCGAGGCGGTTGTGGCCCCAGCATCGGACCTTTCCGCTTCCGTCGAGGGAACAGCTGAAGTCCTCTCCGGTGCGAACAACGCTCGCGACATGCTCGCTTAGGATGCCATTGAAGACGATAGCTGGCGTTGTCGCGGAGTGTCCGGTTTGTCCGAATTCGTTCTCGCCCCAGCAGATCACGGTGCCGGTGGGGCGGCTGCTCGGCGCAGTGAGCGCGCAGCCATGCCGGAAGACCGAGGAGAACCCGGTGGGCCGTGGCAATGTGGTCAGCCTCGGTGAGAGCTGCGTGTTTCCAAAGAGGCCCGCGACACGCTCGGTGCCGGTCCATTCGATGGAGTCACCGTCGTCGAGGACGCCGGTGCCAAACTCTCCGCGGAAGACGCGCCGAACGCCGCTGCCGTCCACGGCCACGGGCTCCGCGGCGGTGAGCTGCGATCCATCTCCCAGGGCGCCGTATTGGCCATCGCCCCAGCAGCGTGGCACTCGACCGGAATTGAGGCCGCATCCGCCGTTGCTCGAGAGCGTAATGTCCGTCCAGCCGAGAGCAGGGGTTACGCCGCGTGCCAGGAGCAATGTCGGTCGTTCGATATTGAGCGATTCACGCGGGATCACGCCTTCGTAGGAAGCTCCCCAGCAGGTCAGGGCGCCGCCGCGGAACCCACACGCTGCGGAGTGACCTGCGACGACCCCTCGAATCGCATCCAAGACCGCCAGGCGCGTGTCGAGTTCGGCGGGCGCCGCAGTGACGGTGCCAGGAAACTGACCGTCTCGGCGGCGCCCGCGGCAGCTGACTTCGCCTCCTCCGACCGGTGTCCGCCAGCAGATCGTTCCGTCGAACACAAAAGTATCCGCGGCCGATGCCGTCACCTCCGTGGCAGCCGCGACGGGGCCGTCGATCGCTCGGTCAATCTCCGAGTCATCGTTCTTGCCCCAACAATAGAGTCGGCCACCAGCGACGATGGCGCAGAAGCCTTGAGCGCCGGCGACGAGCTGTTGAACGCCGACCAGTGTCACGCCGGAATCCAAACGAACGGCCAAGGCGGTGGATTCGAATTCGGAGAGAGTTCTGCGGCCGAGCTGGCCCTGATCATTCTTGCCCGCGCAATGGACGCGCATGTCGTCGAGAAGAAAGCAGCTCGCGTTGTCCGAGGTGGCGACGTCGACGGCGACGCGGGCGCCGAAGGAAATGAGGTTGGCGCCGGTGGGCGCGCCGACCGTCGCGCGCTGTCCGTATTGGTCGTCGCCCCAGCACCACGCACCGCTGCTCGCATCGATGGCGCAGGTGTGGTTGGCTCCTGCGGCGAGCTCCTCGAATTGTCGCCGGCTGAAGGTGCCGTCAGCGGATGCGACGTTCGTGGGCCCACCGCCGCCGGCGTTGTTCCCGATTTGGCCCAGAGAGTTGTCGCCGGTGCACTCAATAGCGTCGTCCATATTGATCGCGCAGGTGTGCCGCGCGCCGACGACGATCTTCTGAACAGACCAGGGCGTTGCGGCACGCACGAGGAACTGCGTGGGCGCCTCGAGTGAGGTCCCCACCTCAAGGCTCGCCTGGCCGCGGTCGTTGCGTCCCCAGCACCAGACGCTTTGGTCTTCTTGAATCGCGCAGGCGTGGCTTGGACCGACGTCGACTCCTATGTAGCCCGCGCACACTCCGGCGCGGCATTGGAGCCCGGCTTCGCAGGTGTTGCCGCAGGCGCCGCAGTTCATAGCGTCGCTCGCCACGTCGGTCTCACAACCGGTCACCAAGGCTCCGTCGCAGTCTTCGAGACCCTCGTTGCAGGCGCTGATGGTGCATTCGCCAGCTGCGCAAGCCGATGTCGCGGTGGGCACAAAGCACACGGCATTGCATTCGCCGCAGTGCAGGAGGTTGCTCTGGACATCGACGCAGCTGCCTCCGCATTGCGTCGCTGCGCCGCAGTCGGAGACGCATGAGTTTGGCTCCGTGAGCGTGGAGCAAATCGGCGCTCTTGCGGGGTCGCAGGTTGTGCCGCATTCGCCGCACGTGGAAGGATCTTGGACCGAAGACTCGCATCCGTTTTCGAGGGAGTCATCGCAGTCCAAGAACTCCTCGTCGCAGGCGCTGATGGTGCACACGCCGAGCTCGCAAGCGCCCGTGCCGTTGTCGAATTCACAGGTGTTGCCGCAGCTGCCGCAGTTCGCGGCGTCGGATGGAACGCAAATCCCCCCGCAAAAGAGCTGCCCGTCGGGGCAGGCGCCACCGGCATCGAGTGCGTCCGGCGCGCCGCCGTCTACCCCGCTCGTTGTGCATTGGCCGCTCACGCACGCCGAAGTTGCGCTGCACAAGTCGCCGCCGGCGGCGGTCAGGACGACGCGCAAGGTGCCTTCTCCGCCGGCGTCCACCCGGATGGGCTGGCACCCTGCGGCGATGACGCCGCAGTTCTCGTCGATGGCGCGGGCGTAGAGGCCGTAGTCGCCGGGCGCGAGTTCACCCAGGGATCGAGCGGCTTCGTCCGCCGCAAACTCAACGATCTGGAGAGGTGCAACGGGACGCTCGCCAAGGTCGATGGTGATGCAGCTGCGCACCACGGCGACCTGGAAGCGGACGCTTTGAGCGGCGAGGGTGGCGTCGTCGAAGGCGACGCTGACGCCGTATTCGGATCCACAGCCGACTAAGGCGAAAACCATGAAGAAGTAACGTTTCAAACTACCTACCAGAGTAACGAAGGCGTGGGGTTTTGGTAACGTAGGATTATTACCTCTATGTGTGAAAATGTGAGTGAAAGCGTGGGCCGAGATTGAACGCGTTCACCTTTAGCACCTAAAGTTGCAGTCCGAAGATTCGTTCTTCCACTTAAGAGACTCGTTGGGCGCGTGCATTGCAATACTGAGCCCAAAGTGGCGCTTCTTGAATTAGCTGGAATTGCCCAAGCGTGCGATCCTTTGGACATGCCTCGTCGTCCCCTCATCACGCTTCCAGATATCGTTCGCCTACCGAACATCGAGATCCCGCGGCCCAGGCCGGCACCACAGACCTCGCTCAAGGTCACGACGCGTCGCACGATTTCCCGCATCAAGAGGCGGCTTCGATCCGCCGACGCCGAGTACTACGCCGTGGGCAAAGAGCTGGCGACGCTCGATCGCTCCGCCGTGCTGAGTACATACAGAGAGCCCAGCTTTGAGTCCTTCGTCGCCAAGTACGTGATGCCCGCGGCGACGGCCCATCGCTATATGGCCGTCGCCAAAGAGTACCCCGAAGTCCTCGCGCTGCGACTCGGCATCGAAAAGGCGTTCCACCTCGTGCAATACGTTCGCGTCGCGAAGCTTCGCCGCAGCGCCAAAGAGATCGCCCAGAGCGACGGCAAGGTCGGAAGCCCGCCGCGTGCCCTAAGCACGCTGAGCGCCACGGACATCGCGGGCATGGTGCAGGTGGCAAAGATGGGCGCCGCCCGTGATGCGCAGCCAAAAGCGACGCGTCAGGAAACGCGCGCGGCTCGCGACACGGTGCGCTCCATCGAAGCGCACCTCGGCATCGACGCGCGCATGCGGATCAACAAAGCGAAGGACCTGGTGCGCATCGACCTGAAGCTCAGCGAGCTGCTGGGCGAGTAGGATGTCCCGTTGTTCACTCCTCCTTGTCCTCGTCGCGTGCGGAGGTGCTCCCGTTCAGTCCGCGCAAGTCGCGCCCGCTGTCACGGTTCGCGCAAATCTAACGCCACCGCCACCCGCGCCCGTCTGCGAGTTTGAGGGCTCCTGGAGCGGTACGCTTCGCTTTGAGGATGTCGCGCTGCGCGTCTCTTCCCGCACCGCCGACGCGAGGCTCTTTTCATCGCGCCTTGAAGCGCACGTGAGCGGCAACGGATGGCACCTCCGTGGCTACACAAACCTGGGGCAAGATCACGTGCTGCGGAGTCAGCAAGCCGCGTGGCTCGGCGAAGGTGTCGCCGTCGACCGCGGACTCCACGTTTCCGTCAGCGAGGCCCACGAGGGAAGAGTTCTGGTGAGCCCTCATCCTTTGGCCATCGAACACGTCGTGTTCACCGAGCCACCGGGCCGCTGGTTTGGATGCGAGGCGGTGGGCCTCGCCGATCAAGCGCACGACGAAACATTGGAAGCGCTGCAGCTTCCCGAGGTCACGGAGACGCTGAGGATCGACTTCCCCTTTTCACTGACGCACGTGGCTGGCGGCGCGGCCTTTGCGGAAGTCCGCGGCAACGCCTTCGAACAGGCGAACCCTTCCCAAAACGTCATCGCGCGCATCCTCGAACGCCAAGGCGACTGGGCGCGCATCCGCGTCGCGCGATACGGCGGCGGCTCGAACGTTATCCTCGTCGGATGGGTGGAGGCCGGGCGCCTCGTCGGCGCTCTTGGTGGCGGAGGGGTCGGGATCGGCGGGCTGGGGTCCAGTCTCCACCACGAAGTGTGCGTGACGCCGAGGGCCACTCTCTACATCGAAGGCGAGGGCCAGCGCATTGAGGCGGGTGAGGTCGACGCGGGCACACGGCTCAGGGTCGATCAGCGCCACGGTGAGTGGGCGCGAGTGCGTCCCCTCGGAGAGGGGCTGACGCTTTCCTACGAGCATCATTTCTATGTGCCGAGCGCCGGCCTCGAATGCAGCCCTCGCTCCGGCACGCACCTTCGCGAGACCCACCGCGTCCAGGTGAATGCGACGGGCCTCACCTGCGGCGCCCAGTGCGAATGTGAGCTTCAGCTCACCAGGCCTCACCAAGGCCGAGGCAGGTGCCAAGCTCGACTTCAGTGCGGAGCGCAGGTGGTCTTCGGCGACGACTCTTCGAACGGCTACTTTGCCTGCAGCGTTCAAGAGGGACGAACCACCGGCGCCGACGACGAACCCTCACGAGCGTCGAACGGCGACCCCCGCTTTAGCCTCGATGGCGATGTGTTGACGGCGAGCGACGAAGCCGTCGGTCGCCTTGGGGTCTTTCGCCTTGAGGGAGGCTTCATCCGCTGAAGGGCCTCATGGACAACTACGATGGTCGTGACCAAAAAGCCGTTCGATTCGTAGGCGACCTTCGTGGATCGAATACGTCCCGGGGCGGAGCATACCTTCGGCGCTGCGACCCG
>JBLHKB010000285.1:0-8711 GCA_047619315.1 Polyangiales bacterium | reverse complement strand
TTGCTAAGTCGAACAAGAAGGTCGAGGCCTGCGGAAACGACCCGACCACGTACGCGCCCAAACTCGCCTTCGCGAAGCAATGAGGCTCTTCCCTCGGCAAGAATGCGAATCCCAACACGGGAGCTGAGCCAGCGTTCAAGGCCTAGGGAACCTCCGAGCTGAAGCTCGCCTCCGGTATAGGCGTTGAATGTGAAGGAAAGCGAAAGCCAACGCTCGGTCGGTTGAGCAGTCGATACAACGCTGGTCTCACGTACGGCACGTCGAACCACCGCGGGCGCCTCTGCAGCCCGTACGGGAGAGTCTTCAAGGGTGAGCTCCGCCCAGCTGGCGCGAACGAGTTCATCCGCCGCGACGGCGAGGGCGAGGCTTCGGGCGCTTGGCCCGAAGTCAGCGACCAAGACACTACGACTGACCTCCTTGTCGGTGACTCGGTCAAAAACGCGGATGATCACATGAGCATCGGGTCCGTGTTCAAAGCGCACCCGAGCGATGGCTCGTGATGGCGAGGACGACGCGACGCACAGCTCGATACCTCGGACACGGAGCGCTGCCTCTAGTTCCGCAAAAATCGCGCCGCCCGCACCGTCAGGCCACGCGCCCTCCAGGCTCATCTCAAGGTAGTCGCCTTCGGCGCGGCAGGGCGAACTGTCAGCCCTTGCGGAGCTCGTCAGCAACAACCCAAGCGCACTCAAAATCGCGCTGATGACGAGGTTTCGGCCCACACGACAACGTACCAGTTCGGCGACGTTCGAACCGGTCAGAAAGTTAGCGGACCTGGACTCACTGGCTGGTAGACGGAACCGTAGTCACCAAAACGATCCCCTTCGATGCCGAAGGCCTGCGCCATTGTGACGGCCAGATTGTGGTTGCCGGGCTGGCTATCCGCGCCGTAGGACGTGGCTGGGTTGTCCGCGTAGTTGATGTGACGCCCAAGTGTCGCGCCCGCCCCGTTGCCCGCCATGACGATAGGCAAGTTGTCAGCGCGGTGCCCCCCGCCGTGGCCAAAGTCGCTCAACCAAACAACCATCGTGTGGTCGAGAGCCGTTCCATCTCCCTCGTCGATGGAGTCGAGACGCTGGAGGAGACGCGCGAAGAGGGAGCCGTACCAGATGTTGACGCCCGTGAAAGCTCGCCGGGCATAGTCGAGGCCCATGTCACTCGCTCGGTGCCAGGCGCCATGGTAGTTCTCGCCGGCGAAGGTCGCGGAGAGGTCTGGATGAGTGACGTGGCCCCAGGCGCCCTCCTCCATATCGAAAATCTTGTACGTTCCAATGTCCGCCTGATTGCAGGCCATCGCTTGAGCGAGGGTGTCGACCTGAAGATCCGCGACCGTCGCGTGCGTGAGCGACGTCGTCGAACCCAGCGTCGGGTTATCGCAGGCAGGTGGGAGCATCACCTCGGGTGGAAGGTCCCGGATCGAACGTTCCAGATCGCGAAGCTGATCGGCATGCCGGTCGAGACGCGCCTGATCGGCGCGTGAGACCCGGCCGCGAAGCGTCATGAAGCGTTCGAGCACGCCGTTGAGAACACTTCGGCGGCGAAGAGACTCGATATCAACGCCCGGCTCGGGTGGCGGCACGGGCATTCCAGCACCTGGGAACGCGAGGTCGAAGGCCTCTTGCGGTTTGACCATCGACGGGATGTGCTCATCTTCCCCCGCCCAGAACATGCGTGTGTGGCTCAAGCTCGACGCCGATTCGGCCGGGTCGAGACTGCCATTGTGAACGCCGACATCGAATCGCCTTGGTGGGCCTCCGTCCTGCATGTGTCGGCCGATGACATGATCGATGGACGGAACCGTCGCGTGGGTCACCCCGTATTCATTCGCGATCACGGGGGCACAGGTGAGGATCGAGGGCGCGCCGGAGTGACCGCTCTCAACCTTGGAGTTCACACCGGTGATGACGTTCATCTTTGATGCAAGACCCGCATCGGCGACGGGCTGCAGAATCGCTCCCTGAGTGAAACCGGCGCTCGGGACGAACTCTTCCATGATGGAGCCATGCCCGTGGAAGAATACGATAAGGCGAGAGGGCATCCCGGCCGCAGGAACCCAAGCCCCAGCTCGCTTTGGCGCAACGATGGACTCGAGGAAAGGCAGCGCCAAGAGGCCTGCGCTCCCTGCAAGAAAGCGACGACGTCCACTCTTCAGAATCAAGCTGTTGGGGCGATGACGACTCATGGGCTTTCCTCCATCTCGGGCAGGCGTTCAAGGAACATGGGCGACACCAACACCTCCACGATAAGTTCACGGATGGAAATATCGGGGGTGCTTGCGATGCGCCCGAGCTCGAAGCGTTGAGCGGCGTTGGGGGTCTGCCCCGTCAGGTGTTCCATCCACTTCGAGGCGTAACATTCTTGAACATCGACGGCTTGGGAGAGACCCACGTTGAGTTCGGCGGCGTTCGCGTAATCGATGGTCTCGGCCAAGAACCCACTCGCCGGGAGTGTGCCGGCTTGTTCGATGGCGATGGTGTCGGGGTACTCCTCACGGAACGCGCCGACGGCGTCGTAGACCTCGAACGCCACGCCGATCGGGTCGATGGTGTTGTGACACGAGCGACACCCCGCTTTGGATGCTCGGTTCTCGACACCAGCGAGCTTCCCGCTGGTCGCACCCACCGGAATTTCTACGGACTCCTCCGTTGCGTTGGCTGGCGCGATAAGCACCGTGCACAGAAGATGCTCGATGACCGCCACGCCACGAAGGATCAGCGCCGACTCCCCGCGGCCGGCGGTGCTAGCCAAGAAGAGCGGTCGAGTCAGGACTCCGGCGCGTTCAGGGCCCAGCTCTCGCCAGTGCCAGTCGTCGTTGCCGTTGGATTCCGGCGTGAGTCCATAGAGGCGCTCGAGGCGAGCGTTGACGTAGGCCTGTCTGCTCGAAAAGAGCTCGCCGATGCCGGCATCTTCGAGCACCGAACGTTCAACGAATGCGTCGTATTCGGTCCCGAGATCTACCGCGGTCTCGACGCTAAAGTCCGGGTAGATGGCCGGGTCTTTGTCGAGCTCAGAGACCGTCGCTAGGTCGAGCCACTCACGATGAAATCGGCGAACCGTCTGCCCGGCGCGTGGGTCATCAAGCATGCGTTCGGCTTCCGCACGAACGTTCGTCGCATCGCTGAGAAAGCCGCCTTCAGCACGCTCCCGAAGCGTGGCATCTGGCATGGTTCCCCACAGGCCATAAGAAAGCTGACTTGCGATGGCGTGAGGATCGAGCCGCCCGGTTTCATCGACGGCGGCTGACAGATACCAGAACTCAGGGGCGAGCAACGCGAGTTCGATCAACGCACGTACTCCATCGCGTGGTTCGCCTTCCGCGGTCACAGCGACGAACGCAGTTTCAAAGCGTCCCATGTCGTCGACGTCGGTGGGGCGGCGGAATGCCAAGCGGCCGAGGGCCTCGCTAAACGTGCGAGCGCACTCGTCAAAATCAGTCGAAGGCGAGCAACCGAGCAAGGCATCAGTGTCTTCCGTCGCCGCTACGGAGATGGCTTCGGCCCAGTTCATCAAATCGCGAACCTGTTGGAAGGTCAGGTTTCCCGATTCACGAGCGTTGGAGAACTGGTGATGCGTGTCGACGTCCGCAAGAGGCGGAGCGCTCAGAGTCTCGTCCGCAGTGACCCCAAGCTCGGACAACAGGTCCCTCACCGTGCTGCGTACTTCGATGGGCGAAAGCCGTCGGATGCCGGCCACGCCCGTCGGATCACCGGCCTCTCCTTCGACGGGAGGGAGGATGGAGCCCTCGGGGCCCGTTTCCCCGATGGCGCCCTGGCACCCAAAGAAGAGGGTCAGGGCCAAAAGTGGGAACTGTCGTCGAAAAGATCGCGGCATAGTCGGAAATAGGTGTGATGAGGAACGCGAACAGCTCAAAATAGTCGATGGTGGCTCCATTTGAGCCGTTTATGAGGACCAGCGCACCTAGTCTGCCTATGTTGGTCTCCCGTTTACTGTGCGCGCTCTCTCTTATCGGTTTTGTTGTTCTTGCCGGATGCGGCGATGACGACTCCGGCGACGGTGGCACGCCGTCGGTGGACGGAGGTCGCCGCGATATCGGGTTGGATGCGCGCGCCGACGGTGGAGCCGTCGGAACCGATTCGGCCGTATTGGACGGCGGGGGCGCGGACAGTGTCGAGATGGATGGAGGACCCGACGCCTCAGTACCCCCGGTTGGCTCCCCAACCTGGATCGTTGTGGGCAACTGGGGCTACCGCGCGACAACGACGAATGGCCGTGACTACTCCGTCATTGCGGGTCCTGAGCAAGCGAGCGACCACACTCCGGATCTTCTCCGCGGCGTTGGCTTCGGTGATGGAATGTTCATGGCCGTGGGCGGTGACCGCAACTCGATGATCATGCGAAGCCGCGATGGTGTGACGTGGGACGAGGACCTCTACCCCGAGGGCCGCGACTGGATGGGCGATGTCGCGTTTGGAAACGGCCGATGGGTGGCCGTGGGTGGAAACGGTCGTACGGCGGTCTCGACGGATGGTGGCGATACGTGGCGGGAGGGCGAAGAGCGCCTCCCACGGGCCGGTCGCCGGATCGCGTTTCTCAACGGCCGCTTCGTCGCGGTGGGCGACGGCGGAATGATCACGACATCGTCCGACGGCGATACGTGGGACGATCGAAGCCAAGGTGGCGAACGAGGAATCAATGAGCTTGCGTACGCGCGTGGACTCTACGTCGTTGGAAGCCAGAACTGGAACGGGTCGGGCTTTGATATCCGCTGCTACACATCGGCGGACGCCCAGAGCTGGGACGAGTGTCCGTTCCTGGGCGGGATCGACCGTCTTGAGATGATCGCCGCTGTCGGGGGCGATATCGTTGTGAGCACAAATGACGGCTTCGAGCTCTGGGATGGCTCCTCCTGGGCTCATGAGGAGACCGAGCTTCCGAGCTATTTGCTCGGCGCGGATGACGAGTACGTCGGGGCCGACGGCGTACGCCGCTATTACGGCGCGAACTGGCGAGCCACAGAGGAAGTCATGGAGGCCGAGCGCGGTCTGCGGGACATGGCCTTCGGCTACCTTTAGGGTCAGAGGCCAGCCTGTCCGTCTTCGTGAATGTGAATCGTCTGCACAGATGCGATGTCATGAATAGGGTCGTGCTCATGTCCACCGACACGCTCTTGGTCGACTGGTCTAGAGGCAGATCTCTGTGGCGCCACCGGCCGAAGCCTTCGGAAACAACGTTTCGCCACGCGTGCCGCGGGCCACAACGAAGACGTCCCTCGCGCCAGCTATCACTGCATCGCTGGTTCGTGCTAGGATCTCCCCTCGAATAGGATGATGCGAGTGCTACCTGAATTACCATCAAGCGCGTCGTTTCTTTGCCTGCTTTGCGCGGCCAGCGTTCTCTTCACGGCTGGGTGTTCAAGTCCCTACGAGGTCCGGATTCGTTTTTCGAGCGAAGCGAACCGTTCTTCTACAACGCGCCTTGAAGTCGCACTCGTTGAATCGTGCGACGACCAAGTGTCAGGTCCAGCGACGGGCGTGGTTCGACGCGTTGACTATGCGGTCAACGACGCCACGGCGCTCGGCAGCGTCGACCCTGGCGAGTACGGGCTCTACGTTCGCGCGATTGGTCGTGAATGTGATGTGGTCGCCACCGGCTGCTCGCAGGTGAGCATCGACAAGAACGGCGGCACGCTCGACGTACTCCTGCAACCGGCGAGCGGCGCGACATGCATCAATGGCTTCTTCTGCATGAACGGGGAATGCATTCCCGGCGGCGCTGCTGACACAGGTGCGACGGATGCAGGCGCCTTCGACACAACCACCGTCGACACGGGCGTTTGCGACCTGCCCGTTCCAACTGAAACCCGCGTGGATCTCACATCGGGACGACTCGCCGTCCATGATTTTGGTTGCTTTGTCCGCGCCGGGCGCGCGTTCTGCTTTGGACAGAACAACGACGCAGGCCAGCTTGGTGGTGTCTCCGCCACGGACTGCAGCGAGGTCGGCTGTGTCGTCGAGGTCGAACACCCCGACGAGGGCGCGACATGGTTGCAGGTCAGCACGGGATCACAGCACGCGTGTGCCATAGACAACAACAGCCGCCTCTATTGTTGGGGAGAGAGCGAACGAGGAGGTCTGGGACGCGCATCAGGTGATGGCGTAACGCAGGCGGCGGATTTTCCCGTCAGCCGCGTGACCTGTGGAAGTCAGTTCACCTGTGCGTTGAAAGCCAACACCCGGACACTGCATTGCTGGGGAGATGACCGAAGTGGGCAGACCGGTGTGCTGAGCGAAGGGTTCTGCGCAGGCGGCCCGGGCATGAGCGTAAATCTACCAACGCGCATCTCGTCCCCCGAAAGCGAGCCCTGCCCACCCATTGCGTCGAGCCCCGAACTCGAGCTGTGGTCCGACGTGGTGAGCGGGGGCGATGTCGCCTGCGCACTTGTACAAGACGGACACGGATACTGCTGGGGCGGCGTCGCGCATGGAAGCACCGGCGCCGATGAAACCGGCTGTTTTCCAGGCTGTCGTGCGACGCCCATTGGACGCTGGCAGCGTCTTGCGGAATCGGTGCTTCACCACCGTTGCGGCATACGAGAAGATGGTGAGCTGCTGTGCTGGGGTATCAACGACTTGGGGCAGGTCGGCCTCGGCTTTGTCAGCGAGGACCCGACGCCAGAGCTAGGCGTGTGTGACCCGACGCCGGGTGACCGCGGCGCCGAAGTACTGTTGAGCGAGTCCATGCCCGTGCGTCATCCCGAGGGACGAGCCTGGGAGGATGTGGCAGCGGGCTTCTTTCACGTCTGCGCCATCGACGACGAAGGCGGCGTGTATTGCTGGGGCGGCAACGACCAGAGCGCCGTGGGCGAAGGCGCCCCAGGGGTCTCACCCTCGCCCTTCTCCGTCGCGCTGCCAGATGGCGTTCAAGCCGTGGAGGTTGCCGCAGGCTCGTTTCTCTCGTGCGTTCTTGGCGAGGACGACGAGGTTTACTGTTGGGGTGGTCGAGGGAAGCGGTGTGCTGGAGAGGCCGGATGTTCGGCAGTGCATCGGATTGGATTTCCGGAATAGGCACGCTTCGAACGCCGTTTTCCGTCCGCGAAGACAACCCCACCGAGCCGAACGTGCGCTCAGATCCGCAGTCGGACCGAAAGCCTTCGCTGCACGCAGGGACCGCTTGCGGCTCGAGCGCTTGTGCCGGTACATCGCTCGTCCGCCGCTCTTCCTTGAGCGCCTCGAAGAGCATCCAGACGGCCGCGTCCGTATTCGGTTCAAGAGCGCGTGGAAAGACGGCACACACTCCGTCCTTCTCGACCCGCTCGACAACACCCGGCCTTCTGTGTCCCAAGTGCCAGGACGCCATGCGGCGTCACCGCCATCGCCACCGAGGCGGACGAAGTTCAGGCAGTCCTTGGAGCTGTCCCGCAGGCACGACCACCACCACCGCCGTTGCGACAGCTTGAGCTCGACTTCGCCGCCGCTTGAGGACGGCCAGTGCACCCTTGCGTCGACTGGAGCGCCTGGCCTGAGGAGTGAACGGCTAGCGCCTCCTACGGAGCGCCCAGCCAAGGACCACCAGAAGCCACACGCTCTCGGTGCCGGTTGAACTCGCTGAGCATCCGCTGCTGCTGGCGGCGGCTCCTCCATCCGGCCCAGCGTCGAAGGGACCGGCGTCGGCGCTGGAGCCTCCGTCGGGTGTTGCTCCTGGACCCGCGTCGGGGATTCGGTCGCGGCAAACGCAGCCACCCCCACCGCAGACTTCGTGCGGGGCTTCTTCGCTCTCAGTGCAAGCCGACACTGTGTCGTTGCAGTAGTTGAGTACACATAGCGCATCCCCCTCGCATTCGTTGTGCCAGCGGCACCCATCGCGCGCGTCACATCGGCATCCAACCTCGTCACAGAACTCGTGGAACCGCGCATCCATTGGGCACTCAGTCTGGCCGCCAAAGCACTGGCTGCTATGGCAGAGAACGCCTTCGCAGTCGTCGTGATACTCGCAGGTTGGTCGACGTTCGCACCGGCAGCTTCCGGGCGGATCACAGACCTCATGGGCGATGCTCAATGACTCGCATTCTGGAATGCCAGCGGTGCACTGACCGAAGACGCAAAGCACACCAGCGCATTGACTGTGTGTTATGCACGCAGGACGATCTTCGCAGAAGCACCCGTCGCTGGTGCATCTCTCACGTCGCGTGGGGCTTTCTTCGCAAAAGCCGATGCTGCAGTCGCATTGCCCTCGGTAACAAGAAGACTCCCCGTCACAGTCGGCATTGGTCTCGCAATCCGACGCGGGAAGGTCGCCAAAGCAGCCGCCTGCGTCCAATAGCGGGCCGCTCTCTGCCGATGCTGTCGTGCACGTCAACAAGATGCAGACGGCAAATGCCGAAAGAGAAACACGTTGGCACCACGAGGTGCTTCTTCGGCAGAGGTTCATGCCATCAACCTGCCGAGTGCGACGAGCGCGGTCAATCGTATCGTGGCGTCGAGGTGCCCGTGATGAAGCGCGACAGTGTTCTCTGGCCCGTAGACCGCAAAAAGTCTTGGGACAACACTCTTCGGCGTTCACCAGCGAGTGAACGCTTTCTCAACCAAGTCTATGTACGCGCTGATGTCGAAGGTTGTTTCGCAGGGATGTTTGCTTAGAGCTCTAGGCTCCGTCTCAGAATCTCCCGACGCCGCTACGCGGCGAGAGCACATCACCTTCCGTCATCCCCTCACGCTCGAAAGTACGAATTTCCTCGGTTCGCGGACACAGCA
>JBLHKB010000284.1:0-8755 GCA_047619315.1 Polyangiales bacterium | reverse complement strand
GCTCGATGGCGAGCTCGGATCGCAGAGCCATGAGTATCTGTCCCAGCATATTCTTTCCACTACCGTCCCCGCCGTCTCCCCAATAGGAATCGTTCTCTGTGTGCTCGACCAGTTTCGCGGTTCCCGTCGCCAGGAGCATCAGCGCCAGGTCTTCGTGCTGTCGGAACTTGGCGCCTACCGCCACCCGCATGATGGAGACCTTCGACGACTCCCAGTCACGCCGGAGCTTACGCTTGCGGTCACGTCCCATGCGCGCAGCCAGCATTGGGGTCTTGGCGGTACGGATCTCTTTGACGTCCTTCGGATCTTTGAACTTCTGCGCTTGAAAGTAGTGCTCCGAGGTCTTCCATACCTGCCTGCCAACAACGATCGGGAAGTGGGCGAAGTTCGAGAACTCTCCGTACTCGCCGGTGACGGAGTAGAACCGAATTACCGTTGGGATGTTTGTTTCGCCGACGCTGTCACTCGTCGCAGCTCGCTCGTCTTCGACGATGGCATCGTCGAGCCGCCGATGAGCACGTTTGGCAACCTTCACCGTGGCGCGCTGAGCTTTCTCGGCTGCTTTGCTTGAGTGCCACGCGCCTGATCCATGCGGCGCCTTCGCCTTCTTCTCCGCTCGGTCTCGCTGGCTCATCGTGCGTCAGAATAGCACACGTGACGCAGAACTGACGGCCGTGCACCTTGCACGACCTAACCGCATCTGGAGGAGTGATTACTGCCGTCGACGTCGCCACACGAGCAGAAGCCCAAACACCGCAAACAGCGCCGAAGCACCCGAGGACGGCTCGTGGCGAGCTCCGACAACGCAGCCGCAACCGTCAGGGTCTACAGCGTCCGGTCCCGCATCCACACCCACGGAGCCCGCGTCGCCGCCTGGCCCTGCGTCACTACCGGGTCCCGCATCGGGATCGGTCGCTTCGATCTCGCATTGACCGTCGCAGCCGTCACCATCCGCCGAGTTCCCGTCGTCGCATTCCTCGACACCAGCTTGAACGAAGCCATCACCACAGGTCGCGTCAGTGCAGAGGGTCAAGCAATCATCCTCGTCGTCGGTGTTGGCGTCGTCGCACTCTTCCGAACCGCTCTGCACAATCCCATCACCGCAGGTCGCGGACGTGCAGATGTTCAGACAGCCGTCCATGTCGTCGGTGTTGCCATCATCGCAACCCTCAACACCGGCCTGAACGAAACCGTCACCACAGCTCGCGTCAAGGCAAACGCTCAGACACGCGTCCACGTCCTCGGCGTTGCCGTCATCGCATTCTTCAACCCCAGCTTGCGTGAATCCGTCGCCGCAGGTCGCGTCCATGCACGTCGATGGGCAGGCGTCAGTTTCGTCCGCGTTGCCGTCGTCACAAACCTCGACGCCCGAATGGAGGAAGCCGTCGCCGCAAGTGGCCATAGCGCAGGTGCTGAGACAAGCGTCGGTCTCGTCCGCGTTACCGTCATCGCAGGCTTCTAGGCCTGTCTGGGTAAAGCCGTCGCCACACGAGGCGGCGGCGCAGGTGGGAAGACACGCGTCGGTCTCATCCGCGTTGCCGTCATCGCAGGCTTCGACGCCTGACTGTATGACCCCATCGCCGCACGAGGCCACGGCACACGTCGAGAGACAGGCATCCGAGTCGACGGCGTTGCCGTCGTCGCAGGCTTCCACGCCGCCTTGGGTGAAGCCGTCGCCGCAAGAAGCTGCAAGGCAGCTAGTGAGACACGCGTCGGTCTCATCCGCATTGCCATCATCACAAGCTTCCACGCCGACTTGGGTGAACCCATCGCCACACGAGGCTACGGCGCAAGTGCTGAGACAAGCGTCGGTCTCATTCGCGTTGCCATCGTCGCACGCTTCCACGCCGCCTTGGATGAACCCATCGCCGCAGGAAGCCGATGAGCAGCTCCCACCTACGCCGTCGGGGCAAGCGTCCGTGTTCTCTCCATTGCCATCGTCACAGGTCTCGCCGGTGTCGGTGACGCCGTCGCCGCAGCCGGGCAACTCGCAAGTCGTGCGGCAGGCGTCCGCGTTGAGATCGGAGTTGGCTGCGCCATCGTCACAGGCGTCGACCCCCACCTGAACGAAGCCGTCTCCGCACCTCGCCAGCCGGCAAGTCGATAGACAACCATCCGTGTCATCAGCGTTGTTGTCATCACATTCCTCGGAGCCTTCCAACGCGCCGTTGGGTGAGCCGCCAACACAGAGTTCGTAGGTGATGACGAGCTCGACCCCCGTCACGACGAAGTTGGCGTTCGTGTTGATCAGCGAGACCGTGTTTAGACCATCTGGAACGTAGTCCGGTACGGCCCCCGACACGGCGTTGGTGAAGGCGCAGGCCCCGGCACCACACTCGCAAGTGGTGCCTGTGTACCGGACGGCTCCGAGATTTGTCGCACCGATCACAATGTCCGCGGCTCGGCCATCGCACACCCCTATGGAACGTGCTGTCACACCGGTGACGAAAGCACCCGGTGGGGTGGGGTCGGGGAAGTTGCGGGTGCCGCCTGCCCACGTGGATGCATCCGCGGGCCAGGTCCAGTCTTCCCCATCGCAGAGGGGCCCCGCGCAAAGCGTGTTGGGATCGGCAAAATCCACCACGATGCTCACAGCCTGAGCCTCGGCGCGGCCCGTGTAGATGGTGGCAAGCACAACGAGACATCCAATCGCTCGGAGCACGGCAGAATTGGATCGTGTCTTTCGTCGGTTAACCATTCGAGACCGTAGGGTTTGAGGCACCACTACGTCAATATCCCAAAATCCACCCTGGCTGTCCGTTTGGCCTATCTGGCCCGCTCGCATACTTGATTCGAATCTCAAGGGGATGCGAGACATCGGGGAGGCCTATTTCCGAGGTGGCCTCCTCGACGACGATGGCGACCTCCTCGCGATAGTGCCGGCGGATAGAAGATCCCAACGTCTAGTTCAGCGAGTTCTCCTCTTTCGATGGCGATACGATGCAGCGTGAGGTCGCCCGTCGACAGCCCACTCGCTGAGCCACATATCACCGGACGTTTACCCGCCTCCTGAGATCCATTACGCTTTGCGCATGGGCGTAGGACGAAGCGGGCACGTTCGAACACTTCTCCTGGCGGGGCTCGTCGCTTTGAGCGCTTGCGATGGCCGCATCGACGGCGAAGTCACCCCAGAAGGCTCCACGGTTCCTATTGGCGAACGCCCCATGGAGGGTTCTCCATCGGCCGGCCCTCCAGCCTTCGAGTCGTCCCGCGAGGCCGTCACGCTGCTCCCCTTCGATGTGCGCTTGCGCCGCGTCGCCGACGCCGCTGGCGTGCCCCCGGAGGACCCGATTCTCTCGGAGCTGCGCGGCGCCCGTCTTGAACTGGGCGCCCACGACTACGCCGCCGGCGTCCCGCCGGACCTGTCCTGGAGCGCCCGACGCATGACCCGTTGGGCACGCGCCCTTCGTCCCGTCTGCGAGTCGACGAGCTTTCGCACACGCTACCCCGTGCTTCGCGACTCCATGGAAGACTTCACGCTCGCAGCCTATGGTCGGCGCGCCACACCCGAGGACTACGACGCCTTCGACGCCGCGATGGCCGGCGCGGAAGACCTTAGTGAGGATGCGGCGTATCGCGCCATGTGTATCGCCCTATTGTCTTCGACGGAGCTCGTCGCACGATGAGGGCGCTCATCGGCGTTCTGTGCATGCTCGTCTGGAGCTGTTCTGGCGCGGGCGTATCGCCGGACGCGCCGGACGTGCCGAACGCGCCGGACGCGCCGGACGATCCGACACTCATCGACGTCGACGAAAGCGGCCTCGAGACCGCGGCCTCGCTTCAGCGCCGTCTTCATGAAGTCACCCCGGACGAAGCAGAAGACTACGCCCAGCGCATCGTGCCGGTGCTTCTACGGCGCTCACTTCGCGAGACGGAGCTGGAGCGCCTCGCCGTCGGGGGCATGGCGCTGCCGGAGCTCTTGGCGGAGTGGTCCGAAGAAGACGGCGTTCAGGACGCCGCCCGCGATATGATCTCAACGCTGCTCGCGGCAAGTGGGATTCGGGACGGTACCGACCTGAATCTCCCGGGCAACCTCGCCGCGCAGCTGGTGCGCGACGACGCCCCTTGGACGGATCTCATCACCGCCGACTACTGCGTCGACGGTGCCGGAGAGCGAAGCGAGTGCGACACAGGCGCGCCCTACGTCGCAGGGATTCTCACGACACGTGCGTTCATGGCCGGCAACGAGAGCCGGTACAATCTGCGGCGCGCGCGAACTCTCGTGCGTCGCTTTGTCTGCGTCGACTATCCCATCGACAGCGAACTTCAACCGCGTATCGATCGGGAGCTATTGATCCCGATGTTTCAGGCGACGAGCGCCGCCGACCAAACGGAAGACGCCGCCCCCGCAGGGTTCGGCAATGGCCTCGCTTGCTATGCGTGCCACGGTCAGTTTAGCGCCCACGCGCAGCTCTTCGTTCGCTACGACGAAGAAGGCCACTATCGCGAAGATGCGACGGGGCTTCAGCTTCCTGATGGCGAACTCGGCGTGAGCGAGGTGGAAGGCCTCTTTACCTCCCACTTCCAAGACCCGGCGCGTGCTAGCTCGGAACAAACGCAAGTGCTCGGCCAAGAGGTCTTCAGCCTCGTAGAGGCGGCCGAGGTCGTCGCGGAGAGTCCGCGCTATGTGCCTTGCGCGATTCGTCACTTCCTCGCCTACGGCTTCGACCTCGCCGAGTCCGAGGTCACCGCCATCGACGACGCGAGCGTCGCCGAGATCACGCGTGACGCTGGCGAGTCGCCTTCACTCCCGGCCCTCATGCGCGCAGCCTTTGCGCACCCCGATGTCATTCGTGCCGCCCTGGGAACTCCCTGATATGACGCACCGAAAACCCTTCGCGGGGACTCCTTTCGCGGGCCGCCTCTCGAAGCCCGAGCGTCGGCGTTTTCTCAAGTGGCTCGGCGTCGCGACGGCGGTCCCCGCGCTCGCGCCGTCCCTACGCCAGACCCTCTGGGATGCGGCGCTCGGCGAGGCCGGCGCTCAGGACAGCGAGCAGACGTACTTCGTGGAGATCTGTCTCCGCGATCAGCTCGACTTTGGCCACGTCATGGTGGCGCCGGGACTTGCGCGCCACAGCGGTCTTCGCCGCGGAGAACGTGGCCGACAGTGTGCTCTCTTTTACGAACAGGGCGAGCTCCGTGAAGAAGCGCCGGGCGTGTTCCTCACGCCTCAGTCGCTCGGCCTCGCGCCGCACCTTGAGCACGTCGCGATGATGGAGCTTGGCGAGCTGACGGATGCACCCGTGCATGGGCACGAAGCCGCGAACCCCTTGCGCTCGCCTGGCCGCACGCGGACCGCCGGTGGTGGTCGAATCCCGATGTGGGAAGCCGAGCCCGGCAGCAACAACTCCGAGGGCGCGTTCCACACCAGTACCCCCACGCCTCTGGCTCTCCACAACTGGTGGCAGCGTCAGCTCCAGCCGGACCTCCACAACGGTGTGGTGATCAAAGGCACGGCCCGTGATTACGGAATGTACCACTGCGGCGCGGGGCTCCCGGGCAGCGAGCCCGACCGCTACCAAAACGCCGAATCTCTGTACTCCGAGTTTCCTGCCACGACCATCGACCGAAACGTCCTCCCGGAACGTGGCGAAGCGGAGCTGGTGGCTCGTTTTCTCCGTCACGTCGACCCGCGCTTTCTGCAGGGACGTGGCTACTCCAGCGGCGCCCGGGATGCCCACCTCGCTCAGCTTGAGGATCACGAACGCCTCCTCCACGTCGCCGAGCCTCGTGTCGTCGATCTTCGACTCACGGAAGAAGAGATCGCCTACTGGTCCGAGGGCACGCCTGCCCCCTACGGTCGCCAAGAGATCGCGCCCTGGGAAGAGGCGGCCTGGGCGTTCAAGCTCATCGACTCCGGTATCGTTCGCAGCGTCGCCTACGAAGTCGACATCGGCGACATTCACGGCGAGCGCACGGAGCTACAGATGAGGGATCAGACCATGACGACGGTCGGTCCCTTGGTTCGTCTCATCGAGCAGTTCAAGGCGGCAGGCATCTGGGATCAGACGCTCATCGCGGTGTCTACGACGGACGGCGGACGCTCTCCCGGCGCCGGCTCGTCCGGAGACCAAGGGAAGAACGGCTACATTCTCGCTGGCGGAAAGGTTCGCGGTGGCTACTACGGCGACATTCGCGTGGCCGGCGATTCCGGCGACGGACACGAGTACTCCTACCATCGCCCCGATGGTGGGACTGGAATGCCCATCGCCGGCGGCACCACCGGCAACGATCAACGTGTCGAGGCGGCGCCTTTGTGGCGAACCATCGCCCGCGCTCTGCGAGTGTCGGACGACGCGCTCTCAGCGTTCCCGGACGTCGCCGACGCCCGTCCCTTTGACTGGCTCCTCCGCGACTGACGACACGGCCTTCTTCGAAAGCATGGTGTCTCGCACGAAGACCCGTAGGACCAACGGCATCACATGCTGCGACACCTGGCGAGACCATCAGTCCGCCGTCCGGAACACAACCTCGGACTCGGCTTCCACTTCCAACGCGTGTTCTTCGACAACCTGCTCTTCGATGCGCAGGCGCGTGAAGTCGGTGATGGTCTCGCCGCGTTCGCTCACGTCTAGCTCGCCGCCAATGTCGTGCATCGTCTCACCGAGGAGTTCTTCGATGTCGGCCACTCGGAGCTTCTCTTCGGTGAAGGCATTCTCGTTGGCGCGTTCGACGACGTCGGCGCTGGTGAGCTGCTCGTCGCGCGCTCCGAACACCGCGCGGAACAAACGCTTTCGAATGTTGTTCGCGTGCTGCAAACGGTTCTTCCACCAAACGACCGGAGCGCGCAGCACCGGCAACGCGAAGAACAAGGTGAAGAGGACCGCCGGCACTGCGCCCAGCCACATGCCCAACTCGCCGAACTGAGTGGCCATACTCATGACGGTGAATGCGCCAGCGAGGTTAAAACCCGCGAGCAACGCGATGAGAGCGTTCTTCGTCCCGGTGTTTCCGGTCAACTCCACCGGCGCTTCGTACTCATCCCAGTAGAGTTCTATGGGAGCGTCGTACTCCGTGCTCTCGGAGCGAAGGAGCTCCTCGAAGGTCGCGTAGAGCGCACCATTTTCGGTGATCTCGGCGACGCCATCTTGCTCGGCGACGAACCTCGCAAAGAAAGCCTCGGCATCACCACGTGAGAGGCCCGAGAGAGCTTGCACATCGCGCACCGTGAGCACTCCGCGGTTCTTACGAACGAACGCTGCGACCTCTTGGCGCTGAGCCATCGGGCCGGGCTCAACGCGCTTTGGCCCAAGGACGAAGTCATAGACGCTGGCGACGAAACCCTTGTTGTGGTCTTGCTTCTTGAAGAGCACCGGCGCCTTGGGTTCGTAGTGACCGTGTGGATATCCGAATCGATCCGTCTCGCCGTAGATCAGCGGCGTGTAGGTCACGAACTCGAAGATGCCTCGAAAAATGGCACCCACCAGATGGAACGCTCCCTCCGCGGGACCTTCGTCTTTGGCGGCTGTTGATGCTGCAATGGCTGCAGCGATGAGCAGCACAACGAACACCACGGCGTACGCCACCAAGAGCACCGCGAGTGACGCCTTATAGAGGAATGAAAACCCCTTCCAAAGCCAGCGCCCTATGCCAGCCACACGCTCGCGCAGCGACTTTCGCGAAAGCGAAACGAGCTCGCCGCCAAAATCGTAGACGAGGGTGCCGTCTTCGTGCACCTGCAGCGTGCAACGGTGACTCCGCATCAACACGTGAAGAGCGGCCTTGGTGCTCCCGACATCGAGCCCCGTTCCAGCCGCGACGTCACCCTCGCTGACGGCGGAACGGGTGCGCGCGATGAAATCCCTGACGAGCGCAATATCCTCGTTGGACGACATCAGGCAGACGCTAGTGCGTGACTCAAGAAAACGGAAGCGAGATAGTGCGCGGCCGGATCACAACGTGGTCATTCGCGGTATCCGTCCGCCGCCCACCTGAGGACCTGCGACCGCTCCTCTTCCATGAAGCACGGCTCTCCATGGCGGTGGTAGAAGTCCGAGTCGCACCCTTGGCCCGTCGCCACTGTTTGCGTTCGAGCGTGCTCCTCAAAGCAGTTCCATCGTTGGCCATAGTCTTCCGGATTGCACCAGGTCTCCCCCGGCGCGCTGATCCACGAGTAGTCCATCACGATGCCCACGCCCTCATGGCAGTCGCCGCACGCGCTCGCCTCGAGCAAGGGCCTGACGTCTCGCTCGTAGCGGATGTAGGCAGCATCCTCCGGCACATCCCCCACGTTTGCGTCTGCCGGAACGCCGGCGTCCATGGTCGGCCCCGCATCAGGGCGTCCGGCGTCATCTTCCCGGGACGCATCGATGCTCGCCGAATCGACGCGTGCTGAATCACGGACAGAGGCGTCCAACAGCCCACCAGCGTCCGCGCTTTCGGCGTCGGTGAGGTAGACATCCGTCGACTCCGAGCATCCAATGAGCGTCCCAACGACAGCCAGAGCGACAGCGGCGAAGCGAGGTGCGGTTTCGGTGGCGGGAGCGCAGTAAGTGTTGTTCAAGGTCATGACGACACCCTGGACCTCGCGCTCTTAGCTGGCGGCTTAAGTCTCCGGCGCTCCTCATCTCCCCAGCTTGGGTGTCGATTAAGCCCTGAATATAAGGCGCTACACGACGTCAACAGCCTCAGCAACTTTCAGGAGGTCGTCATGTTCCGTCTCATTTGTCTTGGTTTTCTCGTTTGTAGTTTCGGGGTTGGTTCCCCCGCGGCTGCTCAAAGCCCGTCATTGGGCATTGTGGGCACGTACGATATT